>JAQXDR010000183.1 GCA_029251265.1 Pseudoprimorskyibacter sp.
AATTCTGTTTTGCCGGGACAGTCGCCGCCTATTGCGTTGATGTGAACGCCGGCACCTGCCAAATTGTCCGACAGGATCGTCGCAAATTGCTTGTCAGCCGTGCAGGTTGTCAGGATCTGGGCGCCTTGAACGGCCTCGGACACCGATGAACACATAGTCACATCAAAACCAAGCTCCGTCAGATGACCCATGGCTTTTGCGGTCGCCGTTGTATCAATATCATAAAGCCTGATCTGTCTGATCCCACAGATTGACCGAAATGCGACCGCCTGAAATTCACACTGCGCTCCATTGCCGATAATCGCCATACAACGGGCGCCAGATGGTGCCAGATGACGCGCAGCCATTGCTGATGTTGCTGCGGTGCGCAGGGCCGTCAGCAAGGTCATTTCAGTCATGAGAACAGGATAGCCCGTCGCAACATCGGCCAGCACACCAAACCCTGTCACCGTCTGATGCCCACAGCGCGCGTTTCCAGGGTGGCCGTTCACATATTTGAATCCGTAAGCCTCCGCATCTGCCGTTGGCATCAGCTCTATGACGCCATCTGTCGTATGGCTCGCCAAGCGTGGCGTTTTGTCAAATTCTGGCCAGCGTCGAAAATCAGCCTCAATCTGATCTGCAAGCTCACACAGAAAAATATCAAGGCCTACATGACTGACAAGATTCATCATATTGGCAACAGATACAAAAGGCACAAAAGCCAGCGGTGATGGGGCAAGGGTCATAGTAACTCCGTCAATTTGCAAATGCGCGAGTGGGGCGGTCTAATACCCTGCGTCCCAAAAGCGAGGCGGTCAATTCAACCAAAAGCGAAGCCGTCTTGCCGCGTTCGTCCAAAAATGGGTTGAGTTCAACAAGATCAAGAGACCGGACCAAGCCGCTATCACACAAGACCTCCATAATAAGGTGAGCTTCTCTGAATGTTGCGCCTCCGGGAACTGTTGTGCCAACAGCAGGCGCAATTCCGGGATCCAAAAAATCAACATCAAGGCTCAGATGTAGCAGGCCATTCTCAGCCTGCACACGCTGTAAAAAGTTTTGTAATGGTGTCAAAACCCCAGTCTCATCAATGGCGCGCATGTCTTGGACATCCACCCCAAGGTCGATAATACGGCCCCGTTCTGCGGGATCAACCGAGCGCAAACCAATCATACAGATCCGGCGTGGATCTACCGCCTGCCGGATCGGTGGAAAGGCATCGAACCCTGTCTGTCCGGTAAAATATGCGGCAGGCGTCCCATGCAGATTACCGCTTTGTGAACTATCCAGCGAATGGAAATCGCTGTGCGCATCCAACCAAAGGACAAACACTGGGCGTCCTTGATCTGCCGCATAATCGCACATTCCCGCGACCGTCCCTGCCGCCATAGAATGATCGCCACCCAAAAATACCGGAAAATCATACGTCATCAAAGCATCCCGAGCCGCCGACCGAAGTGTCGTCGTCCAAGCAATGGTTTCCGCCAAATGGTGTAGGGATTTATTGTGATGAGGCATCGGTGTCTGAACCGGAATACTTAGGTCACCCAGATCATGAACCTGCCAATCTAGTTCTGTGATGCTTGTTGCCAGACCAGCCGTGCGCAGGCTTGCCGGGCCCATCACGCATCCGCGTTGTGACGCCCCTGTTTCTATCGGAGCTCCAATCAGCGCGCATGTCTTAACCATGAGAGTATCCTGCTTTTATTGAACACTCTCAGTTTACTGAATACCAATGGTCAAATTGGAGCTAATTATTGATCAATTCGGTTTTAATATTGTTCACTATGCAAAGTTTTCTTATCATTTTGAAATGATACCTCTTGATGAAACTGACCAAGCTCTTATCGCTGCGCTTCGACAAGATGCGCGCAAATCAGTCACTGAACTTGCCGGGATACTTGATGTGACCCGGACAACTGTGCGCACACGGTTGGATCGTTTGCAGGCATCTGGTCAAATCACTCGCTTCACAATTGAAACAAACATACCTCCGGAACATGCCGTGCGAGCCGTATCCTTTATTGCCCTTCAGGGGCAAATCACGCGTGGGGTATCTCGGGCTTTGCTTAAATTACCACAAGTGTCTGAGGTTCATTCCACCAATGGGGCATGGGATTTGGTCGTGAACCTTAAATGCACCAATCTGGCGGATTTTGACCAAGCACTTAGAGGTCTGCGGGAAATACCTGGTGTCTCTAATAGTGAAACCTGCCTGCTACTAACCCGCATAGCGGGATAGGCTATCGCCTATTCGCATGAAAGAATTCTATACACTTGGACCTAATGGACGTGATTCGAACGGCTGCAACACACGCTTGGCAAGTGCACATCTCCTATGCTGCAAGTAGCAACCCCTTTGGCAAAAGGACTCGATGAATATTATTTAATATCAATAGTTGTGTAGAATTCTTTTGAAGGATCGGTCCAGAAATGGATCAGAGTATAAGAATATGTCACACAAAAACCGATTTATTTGTAGCGTACTCGTTACCGCAAAGGGGCATTTTCCCAAGCTGCCATGGGTAATAAATTTCCCAAAAAAACACGAAAGACAGAAAAATAATCCGTTTAGGTAAGTCTATAATGGTTCAATTAGTTACGATTTAAGTCCTAGCTTACTTTCGTAAAACGCTCGTGTCAAAACTGCCAAAATCACAAGGCACCCACCCATCACAGCCGGGCCAGTGGGAACTTCATTCACAAAAACCCAAACCCAAATAGGGCCTAAAGCGAATTCCAGCAACATGAACATCGTCAATTCAGCAGCAGCAAGCACACGAGAGGCCGCTAAGAAAAATAGGTTTCCAAAAGCTGACAAGACCCCCCCAAGAAACAGACACAATATCAGATCTTGCATCGGGACTGCCAGATCGCCCCAACGTGCAATAGCAGCTATTCCTGCAAGAAATATTCCAGAAAACATCAATACTGGCAGCATATCCACCGCCCTGTTATATCGCAGCACTACCGCATAGATCGAAAAACAGAGAACACAGACCAACGCCATGACGGCCCCATACCCGCTGCCTGCTGCGACCCCATCGCCGACCATAATCGCAACACCCGCGGCAGCCACAGCCATGGTCAAGGCTGTTATCGGCGCCAACCTTTCTCGTAAGACGAGCCACGCGACAAATGCCGTGACAAAAGGAATGGCAGCCATAATAAATAACGTGGTCGCCACACTGCTGTGAAACAAAGATTGCAAGAACGCCATACCCGCGCATGCCGACATTCCAGCCGCCAAAACCCCACTAAGACCTACAGCCCGAATTTGCGGCACTACGCGTCCGCGATACCGCCACAAAATGACAAAAGCGATCACGCTAGCATAAGCGACTGACCGATAGAAACTGATCTGCCAGGCATCAGCCTCTTGCATGGAGCGCACGATCAGCCCCCCAAAACTAATCCCGACCGAGCTTAGTACCATCATTCCCATGGCCATCAAGCGCGGCGAGACGTGAGACATTCGATCAATGTAGGTCATCCAAGAACCCTACAGTCGCGAACACCCCAATTGCACGATCATTTACGACCTTTGGTGTCGCCTGCTTCTAACAAATGGCGGCATCATAAGCAGAAACAGTCTGGCTGGCTGCCAGAGCAACGTCGGTCACGGATTTACCCGGCTTGTACAGACTGGATCCAATGCCAAAACCCGTGACACCAGCTGCCAGCCAGTCGCGCATATTATTCGGGTTTACACCACCCACCGCATAGGTTGGAATTTCGGCAGGAAGAACAGCCTTCAGTGCCCTCAGCCCCTCTGTGCCAACCAAACCAGCAGGGAAAAACTTCAGCCCATCGGCGCCATGATCGATGGCCGTAAAACATTCGGTCGCAGTCTGCACGCCCGGGTAAGACGCCATTCCGGCTGCTTTGGTGGCCGCAATCACGTCTGGATTGCAGTTGGGCGATACAACCATTTGGGCGCCAATCTGTTTTAATGCCTGCACTGCGGCAACATCCAACACAGTCCCAGCGCCAATGATGGCCCGGTCCCCGGCCCGTTTGCGCATGCGTGCGATACTCTGCAGTGGATCCGGAGAGTTCAAAGGAACTTCAATCAAAGTGATGCCTGCATCAATCAACGCATCGGTCATCAGTTCAGCTTCATCCGGACGCAGGCCCCGTAAGATGGCGATCAAAGGGCGGGTCATTCGGTATTTTCCTTAATTTGGGAGTAGGCCGCACACAGCCCCTGTAGCGTAATGTCCAACCCCGACACGCGCGTAACGGCCCCACCTTGGGCGACAAGTGCATCCGCATAAATCTGCGCCAAGGCATCTGCGCCAATAATGGCTATCGGTTGGCCTAACCAATAAGGGCGTGCTGCGGCAAGCTCTATGCCAACCAAAAGACCGGACAATTTTGCACGTGCCGTTTGTGGAGATTGATCTCCAACCAATTGTGCAGCCCGCAATGAAAAAAGGCGCGCCGCTATGTCCCCGGGACGCGAAAGCGCATCTGACAGGGCAGACTCGAACGCGTTAACATCCCAACCGTCCTCTGCGATCGAGTGCCGCAAGACGGATTGACGCCCCAAAAGATCAAACATTTCACCCGTCATGAACGTCCGGAAACTGACAATCTCTCCCGCGCTAATATGAACCCATTTGCTATGGGTGCCCGGCAGGCAGATTACGCCGTCAAACCCTGAATGAGCTTCTAGAAAACCTGCGATTTGAGTTTCTTCTCCGCGCATAACATCCGGCGGAGACATTTGTTTGACACCCGGAAGGATGCGAACATTCAAAGCCCCATCTTGCAAACATGTCGCTGCGTCTATGCCCAGTGGCTTACAAGGGGCCTGAGCATAGGGTGCTTCGGCCCAGCCCTGACGAGACCCAACCATGCCACAGCAGATTACAGGGATCTGTTTGCGACCATCCAACTCGGGGACCAAACGATAAAGTGCATCGCCATATTCGTTTGTCGCCAACCGTGACATGCCGTCAGTCGACTGACGACCCGCCAACACGGTGTTCGCACTGTCCATAAGCCACACCCTGAGATGTGACGTCCCCCAATCCACGGCCACCCAAGAAATCTGCGCACTCAAACTCATCCCGTCACGACCACGCCGCCATCTACAGCCAAAAGCTGTCCCGTCATCATCCGGCTCAGGTTTGATGCCATGAAGAGGGTTGTTCCCACGATGTCATCGGGGGCCAAATGCTCTTTGATACACTGTCGGCCAAGGTGTGCAGACAGCGCTTCTGGCGAGGCCCACTTGTCCAACTGTTTTTGCGTCAGCACCCAGCCCGGCGCCAAACCGTTTACCCGAATATTGTCAGGACCAAATTCACGCGCCAGACTGCGCGTCATACCAGTGATCCCTGCATTTGCAGTTGTGTAAGACGGATATCCCGCATTGCCCATCATATAGCTGATCGAGCTAAAGTTCACGATTGATCCTCCTCCGGCGGCCTTCATTCCGGGGATCACAGCTTGGCATGCGAAAAAATACGCCTTCAAGTTTATCGACTGCGACCAGTCCCAAAAGCTTTCATCGGTTTCAAGCGTCTCATGACGCTGATCATTAGCAGCATTATTGACTAACACTCGCACGGCGCCATGCGCCTCGGTTGCTTGGGAAACAGCGGCTTGCAGTCGGGGCACATCCGTAATGTCACATTGGATGAACAAAGGACGGTTGCCTGTCGCCTCGGCCATCTCGTCAACAAATTCCTGTGCGTCAGATCGACCGACAAACGCAACTTTGGCACCCTGCCGAAGAAATCCCTCGGTCAGCGAAGCACCAATGCCCGATCCGCCACCGGTGATAAAAACCGACGCGTTCTGTAAATCGCGGAACTGTGCATCAATCATGGCGAATTCTCCTCAAGGGATCGCGGTCAAAGGCGGCTGCCATCCAACACGCACATAGTTAAAGGAAAGCGCCATGGCAGTGTAACCCCCTGCGACATAAGGAATTGCCCACTGGCGTCAAAAGAGTCGGATTTAAGCAAAGGCTGCCCCCGGGACAGCGTTTCAACATCAGCCCGATTGGCCAATGACACACGATAATGCGCCTTGGGATCTAGACCTGCAAGCCGAAGCGGGCGTGGCAAAATTTGGCGTGAAGTTTCTGCCTTACCCGCAAAAACAACAAAACGCGCACCGTCTCGGGCAATCTGCTGTTCTGCAAGGACAGCAGGATCAGCACTGTCCAGACGCAAGATATCCGCAGTCGTCATCCACGATCGGTTAGATTTCCACCAATTGGTGACGTTGCACAGAATCCGCGTTTCGTCCTCGGTCAATTCGCGCGGATCCATCTCAAAACCCATGTGGCGCTGCGCCGCCACCCAAGCCCGAAACCCCATATCTATGGTGCGCCCAGAGGTATGGCAGTGGCGCGGGCCAACGTGGCTACCTGTTACAACCATCGGCAAAAACAGTGCAGCATTATGCTGAATTTTCAGCCGCTCCAAGGCGTCATTACTGTCGCTGAGCCAGACACGATGGGTCCGTGCCAAAATACCAAAGTCAATGCGACCACCGCCACTGGCGCAGCTTTCAAGCTCGACCTTAGGAAACGCCGTGCGCACCTGATCGATCAAGGCATATGCCCCATGCGCCTGATCCGCATCAGGCATTGGCAGGACCCGGTTATGATCCCATTTAATATAATCAATGTCATTCTCAGCGAGAATTGCGGAAATCCTGTCAAATAAATATGCCCGAACATCTGCACGCGCCATATTCAATACTTTTTGGTGACGACCAAGAACCTGATCCACATCACCCAGCGCCCAATCTGGATGGTTCCGATAGACGTCGCTGTCGGGATTGATCATCTCGGGTTCGAACCAAATGCCAAAGGTCATCCCCAAACCATGCACATGACGGATCAAAGGCGCCAGTCCATCAGGATATTTGCGTGCGTCTATGACCCAATCCGATAATGCGCGCGTGTCATTATCGCGCGTGCCAAACCAACCATCATCCAGAACAAATCGTTCGGCACCAAGCGCAGCTGCGCGATTGGCTATATCTTTAAGGTCAGGCAGATTATGATTAAAATAAACTGCCTCCCAACAGTTATAGTGAACCGGGCGCATTCTGTCAGGCTTAGGATATTGGACGATGCGATCACGCAGGTGCCGCTGAAACGCAACAGCGCACCCGTTCAGCCCCTGCCCTGAATAGGTCGAATAAAGTGGCGCTGTGGCGAAATGCTGCTTTGGGCTCGCCTGCGATCCCAAAGCATGTCCAAACTGGATCTGACGACGGCCGTCTGGCAATTCCTCCGCCACCATTCGGTGACCTCCCGACCAACCATAGTGAAAGCCATAGGCCTCGCCCTGCGTGTTCGTTGCCCCATGACACGGTAACAGGACCCCTGGAAAATGCTCATGCCCAGTGCGTCCGGTCCGGTTTTCACGAAATCGCATTCCGGCAGACCATTGGGTACGATTCATTTGAAATTCACCACACCAACGACCCGAGAAATCCAGAATTTCATTCCCGAATTGCGGGGCCGGGAACACAGGCGCCGACAACCAATCAACGAAAACAGCAGTCTGCTTTGCCTCGATTTCAGCCCAAGAAGTGATGATATGTGTTTCCGGATCAAGTTCTAAATAAGCCGTGTAGTTCAGTTGCGCACGCTCATCACTAAAGGCCAGCTCCAATCTGTGCGTAGTCGCATCTGCGGATAAGAAGCGAAACCTGGGAAGCAATGGCAGCCCATTTTCAAGACGTAAGGAAAGGCCCGGCTGCCCCGGAAAGCTTTGCCTTGCCTCGGGACAAATCGACATATCCGGATTGACGTCCAGCATTCCCCCGGTGACATCCAGTTTCACTGCCCTCGCAACACTCTCAGGGTCATCGCTCTCTGACAGGCGCGCCCCCCAGTACACGATCTCGGGCAAGCGATCCTGACACGAGGCCAGAACCAAGCTCTGCCTATCGTCCTGCAGAACCCAGGTTCTGATCACTTAACCGCCCCAAGGGTCAATCCCGCAATAAAGTGGCGCTGCATCATAAAAAACATGAGTACCGGCGGCAAAGCAGCCACAATGCTGCCCGCGCTCATCAAGTGATATTGCGCGATGAACTGGCTGTTAAAACTGGTGATCCCTGCTGTGACAGGCTGCGCGTCAGGGCCCTGTGTCAGCACAATCGCCCAAAAATAATCGTTCCAGATAAAGGTGAAGATCAGGACAGCAAGAGCTGCAATCGCGGGCTTCATCAGTGGCAGGACAACGTACCAAAAAATCCGCCATTCTGCGACACCTTCGACGCGCGCGGCCTCGATCAGTTCGAACGGCAACGCCCGGATAAAGTTACGCATGAACAGCGTACAAAACCCAGTTTGAAAGGCGATGTGAAACAGAACCAGTCCTGCCTTGGTATCATAAAGCCCCAAACCCAGCGTCAAATCACGCACCGGCACCATGAGAATTTGAAATGGGACAAAGTTGCCTGCGATGAACATAAAGAATATCAGCAGGTTTCCACGAAAGCGATAAATACCAAGCGCAAACCCGGTCATGCAACTAAGCGCCACGACACCGATGACAGTGGGCACCGTAATAAGGACCGAGTTCCAAAGATATTGTGGCATCGGGCTGTCGGTAAAAACCCGTGTATAATTATTGATACCCTCAAAAGAAGAGGGCAGTCCCCAGTAGTTGCCTTGCGTAAAATCTGCCAAGGGCTTGATCGAGAAGACGGCGACCGCGATCAGGGGCAATAACCATAAAATTAAAACCAGCGGCACCATGGCCTGATACGTCAGTTGCGCCGACTGAGAGCGCTTTTCGATGGGGGTTGGGAACATTTGTCCGTATCCTCGTTCAGCGCCGCAGGGCTTTTTCGTCTTGATACATCTGCCACAGGAAGTAGCCGATAAAGATAAGCATGATCAGGAAAAGCACGACGGCAATGGCCGAGCCATACCCCATGCGGAAGCCATATTCCGACAGTGCTTTTTCAAACATGTAGAACGACAGAACGCGGGTCGAGCCGAAAGGCCCTCCATTCGTCATGATTGAGATAAGGTCGAAGCTACGCAAAGCGCCAATGATCGTCACGACAAATGCAATAAACGTCGCAGGACGCAGTTGAGGCAGGATCACATGCCACAGCATACGCCACCCTTTTGCACCATCCAGACGTCCCGCTTCGATCTGTTCGGGATCCACCGCATTCAAACCGGTCAAATACAAGATCATGCAGTAGGCTGTCTGCGGCCAAAGACCTGCAACAATAATGCCATATGTTGCTGTGTTCGGATTGCCGATCACCCCCCCTTTGATGTCAATACCGAACCATCCAACCAAGACGTCGAACAAACCATCATTAGGCAAGTAGAACCAGCCAAAGACCAATCCCACGACCACCTGGCTGATTACAAAAGGGAAAAAGAATAGGGATTTGTATACTCGAATACCAACAATTGTCTGATTCAGGAACAAGGCAATGAACAACCCTGCGGGGATTGCCAGCAGATAAAGAACCAGCCAGCGGACGTTGTTCCAAAGAGATATCTCAAAATTCCGGTCGTAATAAAACAGCTCGTGATAGTTTTGTAATCCGACATAACGTCCTTGCTCTTCTAATTCACCCAATCCGTTCCATTCAAACGTGGAGATGTAGAAAGACTGAAAAATTGGAAAGACAACGTAGACCGAAAAAAATAACAAACCCGGCAACAAAAAGAGAATAGGGGTGATGGTCATGCGGTTGCGTGCAAGCCAACCACCATCTGCCGATGCAGTCGTCATGGCGTACCTCCCTCGACACGACACAAGACAGCGCAATAGCGCGCTCACCAGTGGCGTGCATACAAAGGGCCCCGGGACAGAGAATTGCGCCCCGGGGCCATCGAGTTTTAAATTACTGGTAGACGCGGCTACGGGTGAATTCCAAACGATCCAAGATGTCATCCAGATTGTCGGGGAACACCATGAATTCCTGCAATCCTTCCATGCCTGCTGATGCCATCTCAGCCGGGAAATCACGATCAAAGAACTGCGCAACGCCGCCCTGTGCATTTCCACTCAGCATCGCAAAGCCTTGCTGGATGAACTCATCATCTGCAACCGCAGAGTTGGCATTGACTGGCAGCTGGCCCAAGCCCTCAGGTCCATTGATCGCGGTTTGCACGTCAGCCGACGCCACAAACTTTAGGAACGCACGAGCGGCGTCAGGATTCGGAGCGCCAGACGCAACATGGAATGTATCCGTCGGCGCATCTTCACCCTGTGGATAATCACCAATCAGCGGGAACTGATAAAAATCAAGCTGATCATCGGTCAAACCACCATTGCGAAGCTGGTCCACAACAAAGTTACCCATAAGGTAAGCTGTGGCTTCGCCGTTGATCATAGCTGGCATCGCATCCTGCCAGTTCATGGTTTGATGGTCTTCGACATAGGCACCCATGTCGATCAACTTACGCCAGTTGGCAAAAGTTTCGCGCACACCTGCGTCTTCAGTCCAGCTCAACTCGCCACGTGCCAGCGCCATGTGATGATCGAAACCATTGGTCCGCATGTTCATGTAGTCAAACCACCCACCGGCAGTCCAAAGATACCGGCTACCAATGGTATAGCACTTACGACCGGAATCGATAATGACCTGGCAGTTTGCGATTTCTTCGTCAAACGTGGCCGGCTCTGTCAGACCCAGTTCCTTGAAGATATCTTCGCGGTAGTAAATGCCCCATTGGTAGTACGTGTACGGCACGCCCCACTGTTTGCCATCGATGGTCATCGCACCTTTGACACTGTCAAGGCCTGCGTAATCTCCGGCTGCCCACCAATCCGATATGTCCATAAACAAACCCGAGTCAACATACGGGCCCATGCGGTTTGCAGCATACCAGTTTACAACATCAGGGGGGTTGGCAGACAACGCATTGCGGATCTGGCTTTTCCAAGCCTCGCGATCGATGATGTCCAACTCAATTGTCAGATCCGGGTGCATCGCACCAAAGTCTGCCGCCAAGCCTTCCATTACCGCACGAGGTCCGGGGTTGGACATGTCCGACATGATGCGGAGTGTGCCAGACATATCAGCGCTTGCGACGGTACCCAAACCGGCAACCAGCGCAGCACCAGCCACGGTGGCCTTAATCGATTTCAGCATTTTGGTTCCTCCCAGATATATGCTGAGGATTTCGGTTTCACATTGTGAAACACAAAATCAGTAGTTGAAACTATCGGCTAATCCAGCTACCCCTGTCAATAGATTCCTTGATTCAGTTCAAGGCGGGAGGACAAAGATGAACGACTGGGTTCGGCCAGGTGACAACAGTGGGGGGACTGTTGGCAAGGCCCTTGAAGTGTTGGAGATGGTGGCCGATCAAAAACGCCCCGTCCGCTTTACCACCTTGCTTACACAATCGCCTTTTCCCAAAGGAACACTGTATCGTCTTTTGCAGACGCTGACCCAGCAAGGCATGCTGGATTACGACCATGAGCTACAAACCTATTCGCCCGGCGTTCGGCTTGTACGTCTTGCACATTCGGCGTGGAATCAAAGCACTCTCGCGCCTTTGGCGCGCCCACATCTGGATGCGTTGTCTGCGCAAGTGGGCGAAACGATCCATCTGGCGCAACTGGACGGGGGGCAGGTTTTGTATGTGGACAAACGCAACGCGCAGAACCCAGTGGAGATGTTCAGTCAAGCTGGTAAAATTGGCCCCGGATATTGCACGGGTGTTGGCAAGGCAATGCTGGCGTATTTACCCCCAGATGCGCAGGCCAAAGCCGTCCTGAAGCAATCGTTCTACCGCCACACAGACAAAACTCTCACCACTGCAGATACGCTTTACACAGAGCTTGCATATATCCAAAAACAGGGCATCGCATTTGACCGCGAAGAACATGAAACGGGCATAATATGTGTGGCTGTACCCATATTAACCGACCGCGGTCGGGTCATGGGGGGGCTGTCCATCACAACAACCACGCAGCGGCACAGTTTGGCAGAACTTGAAACACTCCGCCCAGCGCTGCAAAAAACTGCACACGACATTGCCGGAGCTGCCGCAAACTGGCAGTTTCCAAGCTGACGAAAGAGGAGCGCTCATGTCTGGCGTCACACTAAAAAATGCTGTCAAACGATACGGCGATGTTGAGGTCATTCATGACGTTGATCTTGCAATAGACGATGGTGAATTCTGCGTGTTTGTGGGACCATCTGGCTGTGGAAAATCCACATTATTGCGCATGATTGCAGGTCTGGAAGAAACATCGGAAGGCCAGATCAATATAGGCCGGCGTGATGTCACGAAAGTCGATGCCTCGGAACGCGGTGTGGCTATGGTGTTTCAGACCTACGCTCTATACCCGCACATGTCAGTTCGGGAAAATATGGGCTTTGGCCTTCGTATGAATGGTCATCCAAAAGCAGAAATTGCAGCAAAAGTGGGCGAAGCCAGTAAAATACTGAAGCTAGATCCCTATTTGGACAGAAAGCCCAAAGCACTGTCTGGAGGTCAACGCCAACGTGTGGCCATCGGACGGGCGATTGTGCGCGGTCCAAAAGTGTTCCTATTTGATGAACCTCTCTCCAATCTGGATGCAGAATTGCGTGTCGATATGCGGGTAGAAATTGCCCGATTGCATAAAGAGATCGGCGCAACAATGATTTACGTCACCCACGATCAGGTAGAGGCCATGACACTGGCGGACAAAATTGTGGTATTGCGAGCAGGCAAAATTGAACAGGTGGGATCACCAATGGATCTATACAATGATCCAGACAACCGGTTTGTGGCCGGTTTTATCGGATCGCCCGCAATGAACTTTCTTGAAGGATTAGTGCAAGATAATGGTGACGTTGTTTTGCCTAGTCTTGACGGTCGCGTTGTCTCGACCTCAGTGGCGCTCCCTGTCAAAGGGGGCAAGGTTTTGGTGGGGTTGCGCCCTCAAAATTTACGTATTCGCGAAGGTAACGGAAGCACCCTTCTGGACTTACGCGAGCACTTAGGCGGAGTATCTTACGACTACCTCGTCGCGGCGGGTGGTGAGAAGTTGATCATTGAAAATCGAGAACAGGATGCGATTGCAGAAGGCAGCAACGTGATTGTGGATTTCGACGATTGTGATGCGATGTTCTTTGATGCCGCAAACGAAGCCCGTCTGCGCTGAATAACAAATAGCCATGACGCATGGCTGCAAAGCAAAACAGCGCAGGCTTGCAATTGTGTCAGGTGCCAGCAACATACGTGCATGATAAATAAATTGGAAATGCTGATCGCGCTTGAAAAAGAGTCCCATTTCGGGCGCGCGGCAGAGCGCCTTGGCTTGACACAGCCAACGCTGTCATCTGGGATACGTCAGCTTGAAGACCATCTTGGCGTCAGACTGGTTCAGCGCGGGTCACGCTACGGCGGGCTGACCCCAGAAGGTCAGCGTGCGTTGGTCTGGGCGCGGCAAATTGTGGGTGACAGCAGGCTTTTACGTGCCGAGATGCGCGCATCTCGTGATGGTCTTTCGGGCGATTTGCGGCTTGGCGTGATCCCAACAGCGCTTACATGGGCGTCCCGACTGGTCACACGCTATTCAAAGCATCATCCGAACGTTCGCTTCAAAATCATTTCGCGATCCTCGTCAGATATCTTGCGTCAGATGGAGTCTCTGGATCTAGACGCAGGCATTACATATCTGGACAACGAACCACTTGGCCGGGTCTCGACCCGTTTTCTGTATCAAGAAACCTATGTCATGGTCTGTGGATCAGATCATCCACTGGCTGCGCAAAAACACGTAACATGGGCCCAGGTCGCTGAGCAGGATTTATGTTTGCTGATCCCAGAAATGCAAAACCGTCGGATAATTAACCGGGCTTTTATGGATGCGGGAACCGCACCACATCCCGGTTTAGAGGCCAATTCCACTGTCATCCTGATGGCACAAGTCTCCGAAGCGGGGCGGGTCACGGTCTTGCCCCGAGATCAGGCAAATTTTCTTGCTGCAGGGCATTCCGTGCAACTCCTGACCATTGGACCAGAGGGCCCCAGCCATGATGTCGGTCTGGTTGCCCCACAACAAGCCTTACAAACGCCGGTCCTCGAAGCCTTGATGCGCATTGCGAGCGATGTTTCGTCAGAAAGCTGACACAATGCGCGGCACTTGAGACACGCCTGCCTATGCACACTGAAAAGTGCGTTGATTTTATATGTTCAAACTTCGATGTCCTTTGTGAAAGTATATGGCGAAGGGAATCAATATGCGTAGACGTGCTTTTTTAGGCTCGGTCGGTGTGCTTTTGGCAGCGCCTCATGTTGCCACGGCATTTACTTTGGACCAAATATATCGCCCGCAATACGTCACGATGAAATCAGACGTAGGTGCCGGACAAATTCTTGTGCTGCCACGTGCGCATTTTTTGTATTTTGTAACCGAACCTGGCCGGGCACTGCGGTACGGCATCGGCGTGGGACGGGCAGGACTGGCTTTCACGGGCGCCGCTGTTATTGCGCGCAAGGCAACATGGCCATCGTGGCGGCCAACAAACGAAATGATCCAACGTGACCCCAAAACATACTCCCGCTTTGTAGACAACAAATACGTCCAACCCGGCGGCCCGGATAATCCACTGGGATCCCGTGCGCTTTATTTGTACAAAGATGGCCGTGATACCTACTTTCGGATCCACGGAACAACTGAGCCAGAAAGCATTGGACTATCAGTTTCAAATGGCTGCATCCGGATGATCAACGAACACGTGCAACACTTGTACAATCGCGTTCCAATTGGCACACGCGTTACTGTTCTCTGACAGGCCCTTAGTGCCCTTCAATGTCCTTGTGATTGGATCTGGTCGCGCTGGTATCACCGCTGCGGCCGTCGGAGCGCGGGCAGGAGCAAAGGTTGGTCTCTGCGACAAACATAGCTTTCCGTGAGAAAAGCTATGCTGGTGGTGCGTTCACAGGACGTGCGATGCGGGCTTTTTAAAATAGTTTCGGACGGGCTGAACCCAGCGCGCCGATCCTCAGTGTTTCGCGTTTTGAAATTCATGCATATGGTAAACAGCTTTCAGATACATCAGATGCACCGCCGCTGCGCATGACCATGCGGATTGCATTGGATGCCACTCTGCAAAGAAGAGCCTTGGATCCGGTGGCTTTGGGCCAGAGAGTGCTGTTCACTTGAAAATGGGCCCATACTGGCAGATATCTTGGCCGCAGCAGATAGAGTAAACAGTCCCCTCGACCGCTGTTTGTTTGGACACGCGTTCAATCATGCGAAGATCGAGTTTGCGCTAGAGGTCGAGGTTGATGATCGGCCAAACGCAGATTCTGTGCGTATTGATCTGGGAGCCGCGCAACGGGGCTACGGTTGGCAATTTCCCGAGACTATTGGAACCACCGTCAGTGCAGGTGGTCTACTGGCCCAAAACAATGATCTGAAGTCGTCACTGGCCCAGCACCTGCAAGAGTTGGAAAACACAAATGTATGAGGTAAATAAACAATTTTTACGTTTTGGATCTTTCCGCGGCAAACATGGGCATAGAAATATCCTCTTGACTGGTGATGCTGCTGGACTTGTGGACCCAATCACGGGCGAGGGCACAGCATCTGGCTTACAAAGTGGTGAATATGCCGCAACCTCCGCTCTTTGGGCTTTGGGCTTTGGAACGCGCGCGGCCAGAGGCAGCCTTTTCCCGGTATTGCCACCTTTTACGGTCCATACACCGCGACCTCAGAGCAGCGAACCTTCTACGCAGATGGTATTCTCGGAAGGCTTTCAACCTAAATTCGTAAAGGGCATGCAAAGGTACTCAGGGATGGTTATTTGAACCTGATATCAGGGCAAAATGATTATTGCCCAATACTGAGGCTGGTCAACTGGCGTCTACCACGCTGCGGGGCGCAAATTATCGGTCTCGGGTAACAGCCACATTTACGCCCTCTTAAGCTACTATCCGCCATGCTCCCTACACGGACAGAATCAGTGAGGCGACATGACAGTTATTGCAATGGCATTTGGTGGTGCACTCGGGGCCTTTATAGCGTTGATTTCATATGTATTCATGAGCGTACCGGTACTTTTAGCGCTGACTATCTATTTATTTTTTACTTTGGGTTTCGCTGTACTGGTCATCGCATTGCATGTGTTCAGGCCACTTCCTGCAACCAATCGACACGAGACATGCCCGGAAAGCTTGCAAACTTGGTAAACAGGCCATCAATTTAATCCCTACTCTGGGTCCTAAGGATCAATTGTTCGATCCTTGGTCCCATCCCATCCACGATTTTCGCGACACCCTCTGCGTTTGGATGGATGCCATCCGGCTGCAAATAAACACGGATGGAAGCAGGGTCTTCACTGCTACCTAACAATCCTTCAAAAAAGCTGGCCTGATACACGGCATCATAAGCTTTCGCAGCATCGGGATATATTGAATCAAACTCTCTTTTGTAATCTAGCCCGTAATTGCCAGGAGCCATCATGCCAACGATCATAATTTGAAGATCGGATTGATCAGCAACTTCCAAAATTCCATTGATGTTTGTTCGGACGACCTCTGGTGGAAGACCACGCAACATATCATTACCCCCAAGGGCGACAACAATTGCATCCGTTTGTGGCGTTAAGGACCACGCCACGCGGGAAAGACCGCCGGCGGTTGTATCGCCCGAAACTCCTGCATTGATCAGTTTTACATCATGGCCACGTTGTGTCAGCCACTTCTGCATCTGTGGAACGAAACCCGCGGGTTCAGGCAACCCATATCCCGCTGTCAGACTGTCCCCTAAAGCGAGAATTTCAACTGGTTCTGCCGTAACAGGCGACCCTAAAAGCAACGCCGCGACAAGACCCATCTTGCTCGCCCGCGCACAAGCCCCATATGTGAGACATTGCAACATGAGGTACTTCTCCTTTGTCCGACCCGATCATTTCTCTTAAAGATGTCACACTCAGCCTGAACGGCAATGCCGGATTGGTCGAGATTCTGCACGGAATCACGATGGACGTGATGACTGGTGAAACCCTGGGCCTCATCGGACCATCTGGATCAGGAAAATCGTCCTTACTTATGATCATGGGTGGGCTAGAGCGTGCAACCTCTGGCCAGATTTCTGTATTGGGGCATGATCTGACTCATCTGGACGAAGATAAGCTTGCCCAGTTCCGCCGTGATTCTATGGGTATTGTTTTCCAGTCATTCCATCTAATACCAACAATGACTGCGCTTGAAAATGTGGCCACGCCACTAGAACTAGCAGGCCAGAGCAACGCATTTGATCGCGCATTGGAAGAGCTCAAAAATGTAGGATTGGCAGATCGTGCCGATCATTACCCTGCCCAGATGTCAGGCGGGGAACAACAACGGGTCGCCCTCGCACGCGCCTCGGCCCCACGTCCTAAAATTCTATTGGCAGATGAACCTACGGGGAACCTTGATGGCACTAATGGCAACGCAATCATGGAAATGCTGTTCAACCTGCGCGATCGCCACGGTGCAACTTTGGTCCTTGTAACGCACTCCACCACCTTGGCCAATCGTTGTGATCGGGTCATTCGTTTGACCGATGGACAGATTGATTTTTCCGCCGCACGGGCTGCAGAATGAATATGCCCATTGCGGCGCGCTTCGCCCAAAGAGAGCTGCGTGGGGGGTTAAGTGGATTTCGTATATTTTTAGCCTGCCTGGCGCTTGGCGTTGCGGCAATTGCAGGTGTTGGCTCGGTCCGCTCTGCGATTGAAGCCGGACTTACCGAACAGGGTGCAGTGCTTTTAGGCGGCGATGCAGAAGCACGTCTTACTTATCGGTTTGCCTCGGACGATGAACGTAATTGGCTTGAAAGCGTAAGCACCGCCGTTAGTGAGATAACTGATTTTCGATCCATGGTTGTGGTAGAGCGCGACGGAGATGTCGAGCGCGGCCTGACACAGGTCAAATCCGTGGACGATCTTTATCCTCTTGTCGGATCAGTCGTGCTGGACCCGCCCATTGCGCTGAAGGAGGCAATTTCCGGAAACGGTGCCGTCATGGCGCGCGTGCTGGCAGATCGTCTCGCGTTACGTCCGGGCGACACCTTTGGCTTGGGATCAGCGCAGTATAAATTGCGCGCAATACTTGAGGTTGAACCCGACAGCGCCGGTGGTGGCTTCAGCCTTGGACCACGTACGCTTTTGCGGACTAAAGCCCTTGAACAATCTGGACTTTTACAACCAGGCACTCTGTTTGACACACAGTATCGGTTGCGTCTTTCCCCGGGTACGGATCTTGATAATCTGGCAGCAGAAACCGATAGCCGGTTCCGAGACAGCGGTCTTCGTTGGCGGGATTCCCGCAATGGCGCACCGGGCGTTGCAGAGTTTGTAAATAGACTTGGCGCATTCCTCGTTCTGGTGGGGCTTTCTGGTTTGGCCGTTGGTGGAATCGGTGTCTCAGCTGCAGTGCGCGCCTATCTTGCTCGCAAGACCAGCGTTATTGCCACATTGCGGACACTTGGCGCGAGCCGCGCTGTGATCTTTCAAACCTACTTCATCCAGATTGGTATTCTTAGTTTTCTTGGTATCGGGATTGGCCTAGCCCTCGGCACTGTGGTGCCTATATTGCTTGCGCCGATGATAACGACAGCACTGCCAATACCTGCCGTCTTTGCACTTCATCCGGCACCACTTTTCGAGGCTGCGGTCTATGGCGTCCTGACAGCGTTACTTTTCACATTGTGGCCTTTGGCGCGCACCGAAGACATCCGCGCAGCCACTCTCTTCCGCGAGGCCCTTGGCAGCGCCCGTCCGTTACCTGCCCCGCGCTATGTAATCGCAACGCTTGCCTTGACATCGGCGCTCATCGGAACGGCGGCTCTGTTTTCAGATAGTGTCTATCTGACAATATGGACGGCGGGCGGGCTTGTTGGAGCATTAATTCTACTGACCGGAGCGGCATGGACAATCCGCCGTTTGGCGCGCGGTGGCACGCGAACATCGCGCGGCCATCCGGTGTTGCGATGGGCGCTTGGCGCAATAAGTGGCCCCAGAGAAGGGGCGGGGTCCGTCGTGCTTTCGCTTGGCCTTGGTTTGACGGTGTTAGCCGCAGTCGGTCAAATAGACGGCAATCTTCGTTTGGCCATTAGTCGCGATTTGCCCGAAATCGCACCATCCTATTTCTTTGTGGATATTCAAAAAGACCAGATGCCGGGATTTATGGAGCGCTTGACCACCGATCCAGCAGTCAGCCGGGTGGAAAGCGCCCCAATGCTGCGCGGTATAATCACCCGGATCAATGGACGCCCTGCGCAAGAAACAGCGGGGGATCATTGGGTAATACAAGGTGATCGCGGGGTCACCTACGCCGCACAACCAGGCGAGACGACGCGCGTAACCGATGGCGTTTGGTGGCCTAAAGATTACGTCGGCCCACCCTTAGTCAGCTTTGCCACCGAGGAGGCTACCGAGATGGGAATAAAACTTGGTGACACCCTTACCGTCAATATTCTGGGCAGGGACATCACCGCAAAAATTACCAGCTTTCGAGACGTCGACTTTTCGACAGCGGGAATCGGGTTTGTCATGACAATGAACCCCTCCGCGCTTCAGGCAGCACCACATACTTTCATATCGACGGTACATGCGGACCAAACCGCTGAGGCGGCGATCCTCCGAGATCTGGCAAATGCCTATCCCAATATAACTGCCATTCGCGTGCGGGACGCAATCGACCGGGTCACAGATCTTTTGCAAGGCATTGCCAGTGCCACGCGTTGGGGGGCCGCTGCGACCCTGCTGACTGGCTTCTTGGTGCTGATCGGCGCAGCTGCTGCTGGCGAACAGGCCCGGACGTATGAAGCTGCCGTGCTCAAAACCCTAGGGGCCAGCCGAGCACGAATCCTGTGTAGTTTTGCGCTGCGGGCTGCGTTATTGGGGGGTGCGGCTGCCTGTGTTGCTCTGGTCGCCGGCATGACCGGGGGCTGGGCGGTTATGACTTTCGTTATGGAGACCCAGTTTGTGCCAATTTGGGGATCTGCTGTTGTGATCGTGACGGGGGGCGTATTGGCGACACTTGCCGCAGGTATGGTTTTCGCCTGGCGCCCGTTGGCCACGCGTCCTGCACAAGTTTTGCGCGCGCGGGAATGATCCTTTTTGGTAATGACAACCACATGACTTGATCCCTACGACCGAGACTGGCACACCCAAAAAAAACTGACCATATTCAACTTTATAAAGACGCTCTATGACCGATAGCTTACCGATTCCTGTACCCGCTCCTGTGACACCAGCTCAAAGAGCGCAGATCCTCAATCTGGTGAGGCGTGCAGCACGGGCGGAAATATTACCAAGGTTTCGTGCGCTTTCCCCGACCGAGATCAGCACCAAATCAAGTGCCACAGACTTGGTGACGGATGCAGACCGAAATGCCGAACTGATGATCGGGCGTGGTTTGGCACGCATGTTTCCCGGAGCGCTCATAATTGGTGAAGAGGCTGTATCGGAAAATCCCAAAATCCTTGACGGACTGGATCAAGCAGAACTTGCGTTTACCATCGATCCAGTGGACGGGACGTGGAACTTTGCCAAAGGATTGGCAACCTTTGGTGTCATTCTGTCGATTCTGCGCTTTGGTGTGCCAGTCTACGCGCTGCTTTATGATCCTTTGATGGATGATTCAATCGAAGCAACGGAACATGGCGAGACATTATTTTGCTGTCCCAGCCGGTCTCCGCGTATCCTGAAAACATCTGAGGGCGGAAAACTTGCCGATCTTCAGGGCTATATGAGCTTGAATCATGTTCCAAAAGAGATGCTCGCAGCCCTTTCTGGAACCTATTCCAAATTCACGCGGCAAATGTCGCTGCGCTGTTCCTGTCATGAGATGCGCATGATGGCACAGGGTCATGCCGACTTTTTGCTCACCACGGGTTTGACGCCATGGGATCACGCGGCTGGTGTCCTTGCCGTACAACGTGCAGGCGGAAAAGTAGCGTTGCTTGACGGACAAGAATACCGGGCCGACGCCCCTCACAAGGCCTTTTTACTGGCTGCGGCTACCCCAAAGCTATGGGATGACCTCGCAAAATTATTTGCTTTTCTTCTGCCACTTGGCGAAAAAGAGGCCACCACCTGAACCGGTGGCCTCGGCATTTTATTCTGCGGCCTCGGCATAATCTGACATGGGCGGACAGGTGCACACCAAATTGCGATCCCCGTAGGCATTGTCCACTCGGTTCACCGGGGGCCAATACTTGTCCACTCGAAACGCACCTGGAGGGAAACACCCCTGCTCGCGGCTATAGGGTCTGTCCCAGTCGCGAACGAGGTCCTCCATGGTGTGCGGAGCATTACAAAGCGGATTATTGTCTCGCGGCATGTCGCCCGACTCGATAGATGCAATCTCAGCGCGAATCGCAAGCATGGCATCGCAGAACCGGTCTAGTTCGGCTTTGGTCTCAGACTCCGTCGGCTCTACCATCAGCGTACCAGCAACCGGCCAGCTCATAGTGGGGGCATGAAAACCACAGTCAATCAGACGCTTGGCGATGTCGTCCACAGAGACGCCTACGCTGTCAGCAAACGGACGAACATCCAGAATACATTCGTGTGCCACACGTCCCTTTTGCCCACGATACAGGACGTCATAGGCCCCTTCTAAACGACGAGCGATATAGTTGGCATTCAGGATCGCCACGCGGGTGGCTTGTGTCAGGCCTTCTCCACCCATCATCAGACAGTACGCCCATGAGATGGGTAAAAGCGACGGCGAGCCAAAGGGTGCCGCACTTACTGCGCCGCTACTATGGACCGGATCGCCTGGCAGATGCTGTGTCAGATGGGCCTTGACCCCGATGGGACCCATGCCCGGACCGCCACCGCCATGCGGAATACAAAACGTCTTGTGCAGGTTCAGGTGGCTTACATCACCACCCAGATCGCCAGGCCGTGACACCCCAACCATCGCATTCATGTTCGCCCCGTCGATATAAACCTGCCCACCGTGTTCATGCGTAATAGCGCAGACCTGTTTCACCGTTTCCTCAAAAACACCATGGGTCGAAGGATAGGTAATCATTGTGCCTGCCAGATTCTCACTGTGCGCGGCAGCCTTGGTGCGAAAATCCTCTAAATCAATGGAGCCCTTTTCGTCACAAGCCACTGGAACAACCTTCCATCCGACCATCTGTGCGCTGGCCGGATTGGTGCCATGCGCATTAATGGGAATCAGACAGATGTTGCGATGTCCCTGCCCTTGCGCGCGGTGATACCCCGCAATTGTCAAAAGCCCGGCATATTCACCCTGAGCGCCCGAATTTGGCTGCATCGAGATCGCATCATACCCCGTTATGTCGCACAGCTTGGAGTTCAGGTCTGAAATCAGCTCTTGATACCCCTCGGCCTGATCATCCGGCACATAGGGATGCAACTGCGAGAATTCGCGCCAGCTGACGGGCATCATTTCGGCGGCCGAATTCAGCTTCATCGTACAGGATCCAAGCGGTATCATGGCCCTGTCTAACGCCAGATCCCTGTCGGCCAGACGTCGCATATAACGCATCATTTCGGTCTCGGCGCGGTTCATATGAAAAACGTCATGCTGTAGATAGTCTGACTGACGGATCAAGGCATCAGGCAGCCGGTAATCAGCCACCAGATCATCATCTTTGCGCACAAGACCAAAGGCACGCCACACAGCTTCGATCGTAGCAGGACGGGTTCGTTCGTCCAAAGTTATACCCACCTTGGTCGTGCCGACCGGGCGCAAGTTAATGCCTTGTTGCACCGCCGCTGCCAACACGCCACGCTGCAACAGGCCCACATCGACCGTTATTGTATCGAAATAACTGGCTGGCTCTACGTGAAATCCAGCAGCTTCCAAGCCCTTGGCAAGACGAACAGTCTTGCGGTGAATACGCTGCGCAATGGCACGCAAGCCCTCAGGCCCATGAAAAACCGCATAAAAACCGGCCATGACTGCGAGCAAAGCCTGCGCAGTGCAGACATTGGACGTAGCTTTTTCACGACGGATATGCTGTTCGCGGGTTTGCAGGGACAACCGGTAGGCCTTGTTGCCATGGCTATCGATGGACACTCCAACAATCCGCCCTGGCATACCCCGCTTAAGCTTGTCACGGCAGGCCATATAAGCAGCATGAGGGCCACCGTACCCCATGGGCACGCCAAATCGTTGTGTATTGCCCACAGCGATATCTGCCCCCATCGCGCCTGGCTCTTTGAGCAGGCACAATGCAAGAGGGTCCGCACTCACAATTCCGATGGCTTTATGCGACCGAAGTGCTGCCATCTCGTCTGACAGATCACGCACATGGCCATATGTGCCTGGATATTGGAAAATTGCGCCAAAAACCGCGCTCGCATCCAATGCCTCGGTCGGGCCGGTGATGATCGTTATCCCCAAGGGTTCGGCGCGCGTACGCATGACTGCAATGTTTTGGGGATGACAATTTTCATCGATAAAAAATGCTGTCGATTTTGATTTGGAGGACCGCTGCGCCATGGTCATCGCTTCGGCACACGCGGTTGCTTCATCCAAAAGCGACGCATTGGCAATATCCAAGCCTGTCAGATCACAAATCATAGTCTGAAAGTTGAGTAAGGCTTCCAGACGACCTTGGCTGATTTCGGGTTGATACGGTGTGTAGGCCGTGTACCAAGCCGGGTTTTCCAAAATATTTCGCTGGATCACTGGTGGTGTGACCGTGCCGTGATAGCCCATCCCTATCAAAGAGGTCAGCACCTTGTTTTTGCTTGCTGTGACCCTCATGCGATGCATCAGTTCGCGTTCTGACAGGGGTTTACCAAAATCCAGCGGGTGCGCTTGGCGGATCTCTGACGGAACAGTTTCGTCAATCAGGCTGTCCATATCCGGCACGCCCAACGTGGCAAACATTTGCGCCATTTCCACAGGCGATGGTCCAATATGACGGCGGTTGGCGAAATCATAAGGCAGGTATTCTGAGGGCGTGTAGGCCATGGTGCACCTTTACCAATAGGGGTCGTGAAACGGCTCACATTAGGGGCCGAAGGGTCTATGCAATGATGTCGTGATCTATGCGATAAAGCGTTTGTAGGCGGCTTCGTCCATCATATCATCCATGGACGATATATCTTCGACCGAAAGCTTAAAGAACCATGCCTCGCCTTCCGGATCTTCGTTGACCTTGCTGGGGTCATCGACAAGAACCTCGTTCACCTCGGTGACTTCGCCATCCAAAGGGGCCAGAATATCCGACGCAGCCTTGACGCTTTCGATCACGACAATCTCGTCATCAAGGCTGACTGTTGTGCCAACCTCGGGCAGTTCCACAAAGACAACATCACCCAGTTGTTCAGCAGCATGTGCAGTAATCCCAACAACCACAACGTCACCTTCAACGCGCAGCCATTCATGTTCTTCAGTAAATTTCATCATGTTCTTCCTTCTAAATTATCGCTTAAAGCCTGCTGGAACAAAGGGCATCGGGTGTACGCGGACGGGATGACGCTTGCCGCGCACCTCGCCAAAAAGCCTTTGATCAGGTATTGCGTAGGCGGCTCCAATGTAGCCCATGGCAACCGGCGCCCCCACCGTCGGGCCAAAACCACCGGATGTTATCGTACCGACCGCATCTCCGCCTGTTTCCAAAACAAAAAGTGGAGTGCCTTCCCGCATCGGAGCACGGCCTTCGGGACGCAGACCAACCCGTTTTCGGGCAACACCTTCGGCCAAATCGCTGAAAATCCGGTCGTCACCGGTGAACCCGCCGGCACGCGCGCCGCCAGGGCGGCGCACTTTTTGCATTGCCCAGTTCAATCCAGCTTCGACCGGGGATGTCGACACATCAATATCATGCCCATAAAGACACAGTCCTGCCTCAAGCCGCAAAGAATCCCGCGCGCCAAGACCTATTGCCTCGACCCGTTCGTCCGCAAGCAACGCCTTGGCCACCTCACACGCAGCAGATGCCGGGATTGAAATTTCAAAGCCATCCTCACCTGTGTAGCCCGATCTTGAAACCCAGCATTCTGCCCCAGCCAAGGGGAGCGTGGCCACATCCATGAAGCGTAAGTCTGCATACCCCTCTTGCAGATCCGCCAAGACCGCTGCTGCCATGGGACCTTGTAATGCTAACAAGGCACGATTCTCGATGAGCTTTACGGTGATGCCTTTTGGCTCTAACGCAGCGCGCATTCTGGCCACATCGGCGTCTTTACAAGCTGCGTTGACGACAACGAAAAGATGATCGCCCCGATTTGCAACCATCAGGTCATCTTCGATGCCACCCGCGTCATTGGTGAAAAATGCATAGCGTTGCCGACCAACAGGCAGCCCGATGATGTCTTGTGGTAGCATCGCTTCCAAGGCCAGCGCCGCCGCGTCTACATCCTTGCCACGCAGTATGACCTGCCCCATGTGACTGACATCAAAAAGCCCCGCTGCACTGCGGGTGTGTTGATGTTCCTTCATAACCCCTAATTTATACTGCACCGGCATATCATAGCCTGCAAAGGGCACCATCTTGGCACCCAAGGACATGTGTAGGTCAAATAATGGCGTGCGCCTAAGGTCTGTCATGGCTCCTCCCGGCCTTTGGTTAACCGGGGTCTGTACAGACAATACCGCGGCATTCAGGACACAAAGTATGTGCCCGTAAATGCCCCTTCTGTCCTTTTGCCTGAGATCGTTATCCCTTCGGCGGGCGCAATGAACGCCTCTCTCCAGAGTGTATGATATCACGTGGGTCCTGAAGCCTGAGAGTTTCCGGGGCGGTTGCTCCTTCGGCACCGGACATGTCCGGTTCTCCCCTCGTGATAATGTACCGTTAGAGATCTTTTGACCTGCAGGCAAGATTTTCTTCGAAATTTCCGTCTTCACTTCGAAACTAAATTACATCTCCTAATCCAAAAAATTGAGAACTTCTTGCCATAACTTTGTTGCACAAATCAGGTGAGGGACATGCTTGCCCTTTCCCCGGACGGATTTAGCCTGCGACCTCAGTAACAGGTATGCCAAGAGCGGTGTAGCGGTTGAGAACGGCAACGCGGA
>JAQXDR010000188.1 GCA_029251265.1 Pseudoprimorskyibacter sp.
GATTGCGAACGGCCCAGCTAAGGATGCACCGACAGTGCAGATCGAGGGGTCTGGTCAGATATAGCCATCCCCCCCTTGCGTCCGGAAATAACTGATAACGCCAGCCGACTTTGATTTGGCGCAATATTAAACGTGTAATCACCATCGGTCGCGACCTTGTGTGTGCGCATTCTGATAATTGGCATGCCGTTTTGCCGAAAAAATCTGCCAACACGCCCATGGCCACAACATCCAAATCAATTTCTTGCAGCTATTCTGTCATGCGAGGCCCGCCGTGGCTGCACAGACTGAGACGGGATTGGTCTTTGCTATCGCCAAGCCACCATATAATCCCACGACCACTGACGTTCATAACGCAAGATAGCCGACTGATGACGCACAGAGTCTGAAAGATCGTCCGATCCCAGAAATTAGGACGCCGTTCAGCAAGCGGTTTGCGGACCGATCAAACGACGCCTTAGTTTCGTGATGCGGACTGCGTTGACGGATACGCATGCAGCCTGCCATTATCTTGCCTCTTTTATTGCTCTGCGCCTTCAAAAGACGCAGAGATCCGCGTATCTGGTTTGCCCGTGCCAGAATTTTTGAACTATTTTGACGACCGCTTGCTTGTTTTTTGACCAGTCCTGGTGGCAGAAACCCTACCGTGCGATCCGTTTGAGCTGAATTCATCAAGCTTAACGAGGTACCCGTTGCACCTTCGATCGCCCCAATTGAGCACACAATAGCAGTTGAGGATCTTCATTTTTACCTGATCAATGTGGATCAAGATAAGAAGTACGTTTCACGCATATTCGCCATAACTTCGAAAACCGTAGCCAAATTAGAAAATTATTTATGATGCGTGTTCGCGGAACTTTACTTCTGGAGGTGCTGCGATGATCGCCCCAAGAAGGTCACGTACGAAAAATCAGGCGACAGCCCAGATTATTTTTGGCAAGGGCTGCTTTTTGTATGTGGAGCTCCTCAACACCCCACATAGTCACAGCGGGATGGTGTTTATAGATTTTTGGAAGCAGACAAGATCTTAATTTCAGCGCAGAACCCAAGCGGCATCTGCCACAGAACTGCGCTGACACGCATCGATGAACCACATACCATCCATACCTTCCGCCAGACCCGGCACCAGGTCAGCAATATGATCATTGATAATTGCATCTGCAACATCCGAGTAGAGTGTTGCAAACGCTTCCAGATAACCTTCTGGATGGCCCGGCGGAATACGGGCCCACTGCGCCCCGACTGCCCCCCTCGTCAGTATTTGAGGTGGCTGCCCGAAGGCCGTGAAACGCAGCGCATTCGGCTGTTCCTGCGACCAATCGATGCCGGCCTTTTCGCCATAGACGCGCAACCGCAACCCGTTTTCATGCCCCACAGCGACCTGACTGGCCCAAAGCATGCCGCGAGCACCGCCTTCAAACCGCAATTGCACATGCGCATTGTCATCAACTTGTCGACCGGGCACAAAACTATGCAAATCTGCTGATAGCGCTTGGGGGACCAGACCGGTCACGAAGCACGCCAAATTCAAAGCATGCGTTCCAATATCGCCAATTGCGCCACCACCGGCGCGGACGGGATCCGTTCGCCAATCGGCCTGTTTGTTGTCTGGTGCGGTGGCCTCGGTCAACCAATCCTGCGCATATTCCACTTGCACCACACGAATTTTGCCCAAGTCGCCCTGCGCGATCATCTGACGTGCATGACGCATCAGGGGATAGCCGGTGTAATTATGTGTCAGGAAAAAACGCGCCTGTGATGTCGCTGCGGCAGCTTCGATCTGAGCGGCTTGTTGCGGTGTCGCTGCAAGCGGTTTGTCGCAGATCACGTGAATACCGGCCTTCAAAAACGCCACGGCTGGCGCTGCGTGCATGTGGTTGGGGGTCACGATTGCAACAGCTTCGATCCCATCATCCCGCGCGGATTCGGCTTTGGCCATTGTCTCAAAATCACTATAACTGCGATCCGCATGGATCCCAAGTTCTACGGCAGAGGCTGCCGCACGGTCCGCATTTGATGACAAGGCGCCTGCAACCAGAGTGTAGCGATCATCTATTCTGGCCGCGATGCGGTGCACGCCGCCGATAAACGCACCCTGTCCACCGCCAACCATTCCTAGCCTGACACGCCTCATAATCCCAACATCCTTTTGATTTGGGCGTCATCACGTGATCCGCCCGCAAAATCGTCAAACGCCTGTTCGGTTGCTTCGATCAAGTGGCCGGCAATAAACGGCGCCCCCTCGGCCGCTCCTTGTTCGGGCGACTTTATACAGCACTCCCACTCAAGCACGGCCCAGCTGTCATACCCGTATTGGGTCAGTTTTGAAAAAATTGCAGCAAAATCGACCTGCCCATCCCCCAAGGACCGGAACCGCCCGGCCCTGTTCACCCACGGCTGATATCCAGAGTACACCCCCTGACGTCCATCGGGATTGAATTCCGCATCCTTGACGTGAAAGGCATTTATGCGATCATGATACAGGTCGATAAAGGCAAGATAATCCAGCTGCTGCAGCACAAAATGGCTTGGATCATAGTTGATCATCGCCGCCTTATGCCCGCCGACCGCATCTAGGAACATTTCCCAAGTGGCACCGTCAAAGACATCTTCACCGGGATGAATTTCATACCCGATATCAACGCCCTGATCTTCGTAGGCATCAAGAATTGGACGCCACCTGCGGCCAAGCTCGGCAAATGCCTCTTCTATCAGACCCTCAGGCCGTTGTGGCCAAGGGTAAAGATAAGGGAACGCCAAAGCACCCGTAAAACTGACAGTGTGGTCCAATCCCATGCGACGCGAGGCACGCGCAGTCTTTGTCACCTGATCAACGGCCCAAGCCTGCCGGGCTGCGGGATTGCCACGCACTGCTTCGGGTGCGAAGGCGTCAAATGCCGTGTCATAGGCCGGATTCACGGCAACAAGCTGGCCCTGAAGGTGCGTGGACAGCTCGGTGACCTCAACCCCGGCTTCGCGACAAGTACCCAAAACGTCGTCGCAATAATCCTGACTGTCTGCGGCTGTGTCCAGATCGAACAACCGGGCGTCAAATGTGGGTATTTGCACACCCTTGTAACCAAGGCCAGCCGCCCATGCGGCAATGCCATCCAGCGAATTAAAGGGCGCAGCGTCCCCTGCAAATTGCGCCAAAAACAAGGCTGGTCCTTTTATCTGAGGTGCCATCTGTAACGCTCCTTTATCTCTATCTCTGTTTTATCGGTTGAGGGGTCAGGTCCCATTATCGGTTGGCACGTCCAGTCCCTGCAGGGGGGGCTCGTGCGGGCTTTGTATGGCCTGAATGGCGGCTTTGCTCAGAAATATCCCTGCGCGCCCCACGTCCTCTCGGATGGTGATGATTTCTTTTCGAAACAAGCCTAGAAAGGGGATCGCCTCTTTCGACACAAGGTGGATACCCTGCCCCAAGGTTCGCCCCACGGATTCAATGGCTGCCACCGCAGCCATCGCTGAACCGGGTGATGCTGAAATCACTCCATCCACCAGACCATCCTCTGCCAGCACTTTATGCATAACGCGCAACACATCGTCACTCATGCTGTCCGATGTGATATCGGACATATCCAGCACCTCGATCCCGGCGGCTTGGGCGGCCTGCATGACACCTAAACGCATGTGATCGCCGTAGGTATGCTCGGGTGGGGGACCTATCAATACAATCTTGCGGCAACCGCGCTGGACCAACCTGCCAATCGCAATCTTACCAAAAGCGACATTGTCAAAGTCAAAGTAGGGATGTGGTTTTTCCAGCCGGGTGCGTCCATGCGTTGCAAAGGGGAACCCTTTGGCTTGCAAATATTGAATCCGGGGGTCTTGCGGTAAGGTTTGGTTCAGTATCACGGCATCGGCGCTACGGGTTTCGACCACATAACGCACCGGCACCAGTGGATCTTGATCTGGGAAAAAAGGTGTGATGATCATATGGAATGGCGTGTCCCGTAGCCCCGAAGCCAACGAAGAAATCAAACGCGCAGTATGGTTCATCATATTTTGTTCAGCAGACAAAACGAGGCTGATAACATTTGTGCGACCTGTCCGCAGACGGACGCCGGCCCGGTTCGGCACATAGCCAATATTATCTGCGATCTGGCGCACAATTTTCTTGGTGTCAGACCCGATATCAGGGGCATCGCTGAGCGCACGTGACACCGTCGCGATTGCAAGACCACTCACCTGTGCAATGGTTTTCAAGGTCGGCTTGCCGTGTTGCGCCGAGCGATGCGCGGCAAGCCGCTCTTCAATCTCGTCGCTTTGATACATGTCTGCCTCCCTGCGGCTAGACCGAAATCTTAGCCTTGGTCCGAATCGCCAAAAGATCAGGCACCTTTGCCTTGATCGCGACAAAAAAGTTCATAACAGACCACATTTTAGGCTTGCAAGGAAAAACTAAAACGATTTAGGACTAGCTATAACGATTTAGAACCGGGAGGAGAATCGTGAAAACTTTGTCAAAATTGATGGCTGTATCCGCGCTTGTTAGCGCTAGCGCAGTCGGTGCCGCAGAACTTGAAGTTACACATTGGTGGACTTCGGGCGGTGAAGCCGCAGCAGTTGCTGAACTTGCAAAAGCATTCAACGCAACCGAGCACGACTGGGTCGATGGTGCGATCGCTGGTTCCGGCGGTGTTGCGCGTCCGATCATCATCAGCCGTATCATCGGTGGTGAGCCAATGGGCGCCACACAGCTGAACCACGGCCGCCAGGCTGAAGAAATGATCGAAGCCGGTCTGCTGCTGGACATCACAGATGTCGCAGAAGCAAACGGATGGGCGGACATCATCAACCCACCAAAATTGCTGGACGCGTGTACAGTTGACGGACGCATTTACTGTGCGCCGGTCAATATCCATTCGGCACAGTGGATTTGGTTGAGCCACGAGGCGTTTGCAAAGGCGGGTGTTCCTGTTCCTGCGAACTGGGATGAGTTCACTGCATCTGCGGATGCTCTGCGCGCAGCGGACGTTGTGCCATTGGCAATGGGTCAGCAGGCATGGCAGACAGAGCTGGCGTTTGGTGCCCTGGCAGTCGCGCTTTTGGACCAAACAACGTGGTCCGCAGTGAACATCGACAAAGACGCAGCTGTCGCTGCTGGTGCTGAATATACCCGCGTATTCAAAGCATTTGACGACGCCCGTAAATTGGCGGTTGGGTCGAATGTAAACGATTGGAACCAGGCAACGAACCTAGTGATCACCGGCCAGGCCGGCGGACAGATCCACGGTGACTGGGCGCAGGGTGAATTCCAGGTTGCAGGCCAGGTTGCAGGCGAAGACTATACCTGTCTGCCGGGTTTGGGCTTTACCGAAGTTCTCGACACTGGTGGTGACGCGTTCTATTTCCCCGTCCAGGATGACGCGGATGTAGAAGCTGCCCAGAAAGAGCTTGCGGCACTGCTCGTCAGCCCAGAGGTTCAGGTTGCCTTTAACCTCAAGAAAGGATCGTTGCCGATCCGTGGTGATATCGACTTGTCGTCAGCAAACGACTGCATGCAGAAGGGTCTGAAGATCCTTGCCGCGGGCAACGTTCTGCCAGGTGGTAACATTTCCTTCACTCAGGATACTCTGAACCAGATGGGCGATCTAATGACCGCTTTCTGGAATGACCACTCCATCACAGTGGCTGATGTTCAGGCAAAATATGCGTCGATCATCGAAAACGCTGACTGATATATAGGCTAGCACGCCGGTCCCTTCGGGGGCCGGCGTTTTCTTGTGGCGGGTTATCCGCTAACCCCCCTTTTATACCAACCCAGGGAGATCGTGCGATGCAAAGCATTGCCGAAAGAGCCGTGCTGTGGTCGATTATGTTGTCAGGACTTGCGTTTGTTCTGGTCAGGGTCGGTCTTGAGAACGACCTATTGGAACTCGCGCCGCTGGCCCTTTTGGCCCTCGCAGCGCTTGTAGCGCTGGCAATGATTGCCCAGATGCGCCGTTTGAATATTTTCAATAACCGCCTCAGGGGGCACGCCCTCGGATGGATCATCGCCGCAGGTGTTGCGTATCTGCTGTCGTTGGCGAACGAAAAGACCGTACAAGCCGCGATGCCTGCGATCAAAAGCTATCGCAAGCTATGGAAAACACTTGACGGGTTTGCTGATTTTTTAGTGCCCATGTTTTTGCTATTCGCAGTGGTCTTGTTGATCGTTGGCACCCGGGACACCAAGCTTGACCGCCCCGGACGCATCGAACGCGCTTTGGTCAGCAAACTGCCAGCCAAGATCGCCGCGATCCCCATGGCGTTTACCGCTATCGGAGTGTTCGTCATCGCCACATTGTGGACGGTCTATCACTCTTTCACGCGCAGCAAGCTCCTGCCAAAGTCAGATTTTGAAGGCGTTTTCCAATACGAACGTCTTTGGTCTACGGATCGTTGGTGGATCTCGCTCGAAAACCTTGCCATCTACGGGGCCTGTTCCATGGTCTTTTCGCTGGTAATCGGTTTCACGCTTGCAACCCTGCTTGACCAGAAAATTCGAGGCGAGGCCGTTTTCCGTACAATCCTGCTTTATCCTTTTGCCCTGTCGTTCATTGTAACAGGTCTGGTTTGGCAGTGGATTTTAACGCCTGAATTTGGCGTACAGAATATTGTTCGGTCGCTTGGTTTTGAAAATTTCGTATTCGATCCACTCTATAATTCGGATATTGTGATCTACGGTGTGCTGATTGCCGGCCTTTGGCAGGGGACCGGATTTATCATGGTGCTGATGCTGGCAGGCCTGCGTGGCATAGACCAAGACATATGGAAAGCGTCTCGGGTCGATGGGATCCCCACCTGGAAAACCTACATATACATTATCATACCGATGATGCGTCCTGTCTTTATCACGACCTTGGTGATTATCGCATCCGGGATCGTGAAAGTGTATGATCTTGTCGTGGCACAAACTTCTGGCGGGCCGGGCTTATCATCTGAGGTTCCCGCTAAATATGTCTATGACTATATGTTCGGGGGGCAGAACCTTGGACAAGGCTTTGCTGCATCAACAGTGATGCTGGCACTGGTCCTGATCCCTCTGATCCCCTTCGCTTACCTTGAATTCGGGAACCGCAAAAATGGCTGATGTCGCATTTTCTGGTCCACACGGACCCAAGCCCCGCCGCATCCTGAACCCGCGCAACATCATGCTGTACGGCACTTTGATCGTGGTGACGATGTATTACCTTGTCCCGCTGTACGTGATGGTAGTGACGTCGCTGAAGGGTATGCCGGAAATCCGGATGGGCAACATCTTTAGCCCCCCGCTCGAGGTCACGTTTGAGCCTTGGGTAAAGGCATGGTCCGAAGCCTGTACCGGTTTGAACTGTGATGGGCTGAGCCGAGGGTTTTGGAATTCGGTCACGATAACCATTCCATCCGTTTTGGTATCTATCGCGATTGCCTCCATTAATGGTTACGCGTTGGCAAACTGGCGGTTCAAGGGCGCAAATGTCTTTTTCACCATCCTGATTTTTGGGGCGTTCATTCCCTATCAGGTCATGATTTACCCTATCGTTATCATGTTGCGGGAAATGGGGCTTTATACAAAGCTGTCCGGTCTTGTGATTGTGCATTCGATCTTTGGCATGCCGATCCTGACGCTGCTGTTTCGCAACTACTTTACATCGCTCCCAGAAGAGCTGTTCAAGGCAGCGCGCGTGGATGGTGCAGGGTTTTGGGGGATTTATTTCCGCATCATGCTGCCGATGTCACTGCCCATTTTTGTGGTTGCTATCATCTTGCAGGTCACCGGTATCTGGAACGACTTTCTCTTTGGTGTGATCTACACCAAACCTGACCTTTACCCGATGACAGTGCAGCTCAATAATATTGTGAACTCTGTCCAAGGGGTGAAGGAATATAACGTCAACATGGCCGCAACCTTGTTGACCGGGCTTGTGCCCCTCTTCATCTACTTTGTCTCTGGCAAGCTCTTTGTGCGCGGCGTGGCCGCTGGCGCGGTGAAAGGCTAATACTATGCATTCTGTCGAAATCAAGAACCTCGACCTGGCCTTTGGTGCGACCAAGGTATTGCAGGATCTCAACCTAACCATTGCACGGGGTGAATTCCTTGTTCTTCTGGGATCCTCGGGGTGTGGCAAGTCTACGCTGTTGAACTGTATCGCAGGCCTGCTTGAAGTCTCAGAAGGTCAGATTTTCATCAATGGCGATAATGTGACATGGGCCGAGCCTAGCGAGCGTGGCATCGGCATGGTGTTTCAAAGCTATGCGCTCTATCCACAAATGACGGTTGAGGGAAACCTGTCATTTGGATTGCGCAATTCGGGTATGGCAAAGTCCGAAATCGCATCACGTGTCGCACGCGCTGCAGAGATTTTGCAAATCGAACCTCTTCTCAAGCGCAAGCCCGCAGCCCTGTCGGGTGGCCAACGTCAGCGCGTGGCCATCGGCCGGGCGTTGGTGCGGGATGTTGATGTCTTTTTGTTTGATGAACCGCTGTCAAACCTTGATGCGAAACTGCGCGCGGATCTGCGTGTAGAAATCAAACGTCTACACCAGCAACTTGAAAACACCATGATCTATGTGACCCACGATCAGATCGAGGCGATGACCCTTGCTGACCGTATCGCCATCATGAAGGGTGGCCAGATCATGCAATTGGGAACGCCGGACGAAATCTACAGTCAGCCTCGTAATCTGTATGTCGCTGATTTTATCGGTTCGCCATCTATGAACTTTATCCCAGGCACAATGTCAGGGGGCACCGCTTCGATCCATGGTATTTCTATCCCCATGGGCAGCACGGTTCGGGATGGGGCGGTCACAGTCGGTATCCGACCGGAACACATCGCAACCGGGGACCTGGCACCTATTGCGCCGGTTCAGGCCGAGGCCACTGTTGAGCTTGTTGAGCCGATGGGCGCGGACACTTTGATCCTGACATCCATTGGTGGAACACGGGCGCATGTCCGGATGGACGGCCTCGCCAAGGTCGTACCTGGTGATGTCATTCCCATCGGGCTTGATCCAGCGCGCGTATCCCTATTTGATCCGAAAACTGAAATTCGGCTATAATATATGGGCGGTTCGTCAATAACACTGAACGGTATCTGGCGCCTGTCGGATACCGCAGGTGATTATGAATGCACCATGTCACTACCCGGTGATGGCATCACCGGGCTGTATCAGGCCGGCCTGATTGCAGACCCTTATTGGGGGCGAAATGAATATGATCTGCGTTGGATCAGCGAGCGGGATTGGGTAATCAGTCGCGAGATAGATCTAGACCGGACCGACTGGTTTCTGGAAGCGCAAGGCTTGGACACTGTCGTTCGGGTGCTGTGGAACGGGACCGAGGTCTTGTCAGCCCAAAATGCATTCCGCCGGTATCGGGTGGACCTGTGTGATATTGCAAAAACCGGTGTGAATACCATCGAACTTCACTTCCGCTCGGCTGTCGATGCCGGCGCCGAAGCACAGGCCGCTTTGCCATTCTGTGTACCTCATCATGCGGAATGCTCGCCGATTCCAAATGGAAATATGTTGCGCAAGGTGCAGTGTGATTTTGGCTGGGATTGGAATATTGCTTTGGCCCCGTTTGGTGTCACCGGCGATCTGACCTTGGTCCAGGCACAGGCTCCACGTTTTGGGGATTTGTACGTGACGCAAGCACATCGCGATGGTGCGGTGACTGTCACTATAGACGTCCCAGTTGACGGCGCGACTGAGGCAACCGCCACGTTCTGTGACCAGATACAAACAGCCAAGGTCCAAAATGGATCTGCACATTTTTCTTTCGATGTGATCAATCCCGAGCTGTGGTGGCCCAACGGGTTTGGGCCCGCAAACCTGCACCCGATCTGCATAGCAGCCGGCACCACAACGCTTCATCGTAAAATAGGCCTGCGGCAGATTGAGCTTTTGACCACGCCCGACGCGGAAGGCAGCCGGTTTGCACTGCGTATCAATGGTACCGAGATTTTCGCAAAAGGCGCCAACTGGATTCCAGCCGATGCTCTGGCAGGCTTGATCACCGAGACCAAGACCCGCGCCTTGCTGCAATCTGCCGCCGACGTGCATATGAACATGATCCGTGTCTGGGGCGGTGGACGCTATGAACCAGACAGTTTCTATACGGCATGTGATGAACTTGGTCTTTTGGTCTGGCAGGACTTTATGTTCTCCTGCAACCTGTACCCATCAACGCCCGATTTTCTGACCGAAGTCCATGCGGAAGTGGTCGATGTGGTTGGCAGGCTTCAGCATCATGCCTCTATCGCGCTTTGGTGTGGCGACAATGAATTGGTCGGGGCGCTAGGATGGTTCCCGCAAAGCCGCGCGGATCGTGACCGGTATCTGGTTAATTACGACAGAACAAACCGCACCATAGAACAAGCCCTACTGGCCACTGACCCAGCAGCCATCTGGTGGCCTTCTTCGCCCTGTCCCGGTGTCTTGAACTTTGGCGATAGCTGGCATGATGATGGCGCGGGCGATATGCATTTCTGGTCAGTCTGGCATGAAGGCAAGGATTTTGACCATTACCGGGACATCAAACCCCGATTTTGTTCAGAATTTGGGTTCCAAAGCTATCCATCACTGCCAGTGATCGAGACATTTACCACACCGTCCGATCGCAATATCGCCGCCCCGGTTCTGGAAAGTCACCAAAAAAATGCAGGCGGAAATGCGCGAATTGCGGAAACCATGTTCCGATATTTTCGCTGGCCCGAACGCTTTGCCGATTTTGTCTGGCTCAGTCAGGTACAACAGGGCCTCGCGATCAAGACGGCCGTGACGCAATGGCGAGGGCTGAAACCGCATTGCATGGGGACGCTTTACTGGCAATTGAACGATACATGGCCTGTTTGTTCATGGGCCTCGCTTGACTATGGCGGAGGCTGGAAATTACTGCATTACATGGCGCGTGAGTTTTACGCGCCTGTGACGGTGGTAGCGATGCCGGACGGCGATGATATTGTCTTGCGTGCAGTGAATGACCGGGCACACCCAGTGAACCTGACAGTGACAGCGCGCGCTGTAGACATGTCAGGCACATCCCGCGCGCTGAAGGTGTCTGACATTTGCGCGGGCAAAAATGCGCAAGACGTCATGCGATTGCCCAAGGCCGACCTTACCCGGAACGAGATCGTGCATTTTGCTTGGGTCGATGACGATGGCATTTTTGGCCACGATCACTTTGCCCCAGAGCCATACAAAAGCTATGACTTACGCGATCCCTGTCTATCCCTGACTGTGTCGGGCAATGAATTAACGATTACATCCGAAAATCCGGCCTTTTTTGTCACAGCCGAAGCAGATCAACCCGGGCGTTTTTCTGCCAACGCTGTTTTCGTCCTGCCGGGACAGCCTGCAAGGCTGCAATTTTCACCTGACTGTCCAGAAAAACCGGCGCAGTTCACCTTGCGGGATTTATATTCCGCAACCTGCGCGCAAGCCTGAAAGGATCTGACCATGCCGTCATTATCATACCAGCTCTATTCTTCGCGTGAATGGCCCTTGATCGAAACCTTTGCTCTTCTGCAACGCCTTGGCGTGACAGAGGTAGAAGGATTTGGTCCGCTCTACGACAACCCAGCCGAGACCAAGGCAGCTCTTGTGGCGCATGGCCTGACCATGCCCACCGGTCATTTTGCTCTCGACATGCTCGAAACCGATCCCGAAGGTACCATTGCGATCGCAAAAACCATCGGTGTCGAGGCCGTGATCGTGCCGTTTGTTATGCCAGATGAACGCCCCACGGATGCCGCCGGATGGGCTGCCTTTGGTGTGCGGCTGGCCAAGGCGGGCAAGCCCGTCGTGGATGCCGGCTTGGACTTTGGTTGGCACAATCACGCGTTTGAATTTGAACCCTGTGACGACGGCTCCATGCCTATGGAACATATCCTGGCAGGCGCGGATTATATCGGTGTCGAACTGGATCTGGCTTGGGTGGCTGTTGCCGGGCAGGACGTGATCGAGTGGATCAACCACTATGGCCCACGTATGATCAGCGCGCACATAAAAGATATCGCCCCCGAAGGTCAGAACGCAGACGAAGACGGATGGGCCGACGTGGGGACCGGAACAATGGACTGGGCCGCAATCCACGCCGCGCTGCAGAACGTCGGATGCGAGCGGTATATCCTAGAGCATGACAAACCCTCTGATCACGTGCGTTTCGCTGAAACCTCAGTCGCTGCTGTGCGCGCATTCTGAAAGGCATCTTCATGACAAAATTAGGTGTAGGCATCATCGGCTGCGGCAATATCTCTGCCGCCTATCTGAAACTGGGGCCCCTTTTCAAGGCCTTGGACATGCGGGCCGTGGCAGATATCAACCCAGAGGCCGCCAAAGCCAGAGCTGAAGAATTCGGCATACGCGCTGAATCAGTCGAAGGCCTGCTGGCCGCAGCAGACATTGACGTTATCGTCAATCTGACCATTCCCGAGGCCCATTTCGACGTAAGCAGTCGCATCTTGGCTGCCGGCAAACATGCCTACAGTGAAAAGCCCTTTGTCCTGTCGCTCGAAGAGGGTACAATCCTGAAAGATCTGGCAGCTGCTAAAGGCGTTCGCCTTGGATCAGCCCCGGATACATTTCTGGGTGGATCTCATCAGACCGCAAGATCACTGGTAGACGCCGGGGCCGTTGGCCCCATTCTGTCCGGAACAGCCCATGTCATGAGCCGCGGGATGGAGCAATGGCACCCAAACCCCGACTTTTTCTTTCAGCCCGGTGGAGGGCCAATTCTGGATCTGGGCCCCTACTATATTACCAACCTCGTCCAGCTATTAGGCCCTGTGCAGGCTGTGACGGCCTTGGCTGGTCGTGGCTTTGACACACGAACCATCGGCTCGGGGGCTCGGGCGGGGGAAACTGTTCCGGTTGCAATCGATACCTCAATTCATGCACTGCTACAGTTTCACTCGGGCGCCATGATCACTTTGGGTGCAAGCTGGGATGTCAAAGCACATCGCCATCATGAAATGGAACTGTATGGCGCAGAAGGCTCGTTGTACGTGCCGGATCCGAACTTTTTTGGCGATACAGTGACACAGGTGTCCACCGATGGGACGGAAACCGAACATACATCCGTCGAACATCCTTTCGGTGTGCCAAACTCGCATGACGATACAAAAGCCAACTACCGCTGCGCGGGGCTTGCCGATATGGCGCAGGCCATCGCCGAAAATCGCCCTCATAGGTGTAGTCTGGAACTGGCTCTGCATGTTGTGGATGTGATGACCAGTATCCTGAGCGCTGGCACGGAACGCAAATGGATCGATATTTCAACAACTTGTGAGCGCCCGGCACCCTTGGACGCCACTTTAGCCAGAAACCTGCTGGCCTGATACGACGAGAATAGGATCCTTCCCATGACCAATTTGCCCGAAGACATCGAGGCTATTCTGGCTGAGTTGACGCTGGAAGAGCAAGTCAAACTGCTATCAGGCATGGATTTTTGGTCGGTCGCACCGATCAAGCGTCTGGGCTTGGGCAGGCTTCGCGTCACGGACGGTCCTAATGGTGCGCGTGGCTCTGGATCCCTTGTGGGCGGTGTCACCGCAGCGGCATTCCCGGTAGGCATTGCTCTGGGTGCAACTTGGGATCCGGATCTGGTGCAGCGTATTGGCATTGCACTGGCGCAAGAGGTGCGTTCCAAGGGGGCACATGTGTCTCTGGCACCAACCGTAAACATCCACAGATCCGTCACCAATGGGCGCAATTTTGAATGCTATTCAGAGGACCCCGAGTTGTCCGCAGCCTTGGCATCCGCATATATCCGTGGATTGCAGTCACAAGGTGTTGCTGCAACGATCAAACACTTTGCGGGCAATGAATCCGAAGTTGAACGAAACACGGTAGACACCATCTGCGACGAAACCGTCTTGCGCGAGGTTTATTTGCGTCCCTTCGAAGCGGCGGTCAAAGACGCTGGCACATGGGGTGTCATGTCGTCCTACAACCGGTTGAACGGGACATTTGCGTCAGAAAATCCATGGTTGCTGACACAGGTCCTGCGCGAGGACTGGGGCTTCGACGGGGTCGTCATGTCAGACTGGTATGGCAGTCACACCACACAGGCCAGCGTTGCCGCTGGTCTCGATCTCGAAATGCCGGGCCCCACCCGAGACAGAGGCGCCAAGCTGGTTGCCGCAGTGCAAGATGGCGATCTACCCGCTGATGACGTGGAACGCGCCGCACGGAACATGTTACGCCTTATGGCGCGTACAGGCGCGTTGCGTGATACGGCACCATTACAGGAAAAGGCCGATAATCGTCCCGAGCATCAAACCTTGATCCGCGAGGCTGGAGCCGCCGGTATGGTCTTGCTCAAGAACGACACACAGATATTGCCGCTGAGCGATACAGGCCGGGTTGCCGTAGTGGGACCCAATGCGTCACAGGCCCGCATCATGGGTGGCGGTTCGGCGCAATTGAACCCACATTATGCAATCAGCCCGCTGGACGGGCTATCAACGCGTCTTGGTGGAAATCGTTTAAGCCATTCTGAAGGATGTACAAATCACCGATGGGAGCCATTGGTGTCCGGTGACTTTGAGGTCTCTTTCTTTGACAATCTTGAGCTGTCCGGTGCGCCCGTTGCCCGGGACACACTGACCGAGCTGATTGCTTTTTGGACACCGGGTGTTGCAGGCGGCGCGGTAGATCCCGAAGCGTTTTCGGCCCGCGTCACCGGCACCTACAGACCGCAGGCCAGCGGAGTGCATCGCGTGGGCATCCATTCTGCCGGACTGTCGCGGATATATATCGACGGCCAATTGGTTGCGGATGCCTGGACAGATTGGACGCCCGGCCGGACATTTTTTGAATTCGGTTGTGATGAGGTCGTGGGCGAGGTCACGCTGACAGCTGGCCAAGCTCACGAAGTGGTCGTCGAATTTCAACGTCAACCACGTGAAGGCGCAGGATTTGGGGCATGGCGCGCGGGAATAGGAAAACCCATGGGAGATGCGGAAATCGCCGAGGCCGCCAGACTGGCCGCTGATGCGGATATCGCCGTGGTTTGCGTGGGCAGATCGGGCGAGTGGGATACCGAAGGCTCGGACCTTGACCATATAACCCTGCCGGGGCGCCAAGATGATCTGGTGGCAGCTGTTGCAGCCGCTAATCCACGCACTGTTGTGGTACTACAAACTGGCGGGCCGTGCGAAATGCCTTGGATCGATGATGTCGCCGCTGTTTTGCAAGCCTGGTACCCCGGTCAGGAATGTGGCAATGCTATAGCAGACGTGTTGTACGGCGTCACGGAACCGAGCGGTCGGCTGCCGCAAAGCTTCCCACGTGTCTGGTCAGACAATCCGACTGCCAGCGATGATCCCCGAGTATATCCTGTACAAGATGGCGCTGTTGAATATCGCGAAGGTCTTCACATCGGATACCGCCATTATGCAGCCAAAGAGATCGTACCGTTATTTCCGTTTGGACACGGGCTGGGCTATACTGACTTTGAGATGGGCGATATACGCGTGACAGAAGGCCAGACCTGCGTGATCGAAATTCCTGTTACAAACACAGGTCTGCGGACAGGCAGCACCGTTGTTCAGGTCTATGTCACTGACAAGGCGGCCAAAGTCGACCGGCCGATGCTTGCCCTGCAGGGCTTTGCCAAGGTTCTTGTTGCGCCTGGGGAAACTGTCCTTGCTCGCGTGGATTTAGGGCCAAGAGCTTTTGCCCATTGCGACACAACTGCCGGATGCTGGCGCATCGCCGAAGGATCATACACGATCCAAGCCGGATTTTCTGCAACCGACCTGCGGCAAAAGTCGGAAATAACACGACAGGAGAGCACCCTGCCCTACTAGACGGGAACAGCCAGATCATCACACCAGACTGACTAAAAACAAGTGTAGTAATTGCTTTGGATCGGTCGTCAGCCGGAAAAACCGGGGGCTGGACCTGTGGATGTACCGATCACAAACTCTGTTTCCAAGAGGGTTGAAAAAGTGGGAGCATGCGGTTTGTCGATACGCGTGATCAACATATCAGCCACGACCTCTCCTGCGCCACGAACAGAAGAGCGTGTCGCTGTGAAGACCGGACGGTCCTGACCATTGCGTAGATAGCTGATGTCATCGTCATAGGTAATGACAGAGACATCTTTTCCCATGGTCTTGCCAGTTTCCAATAGCGCGCGCCGCACACCGATTGCCGACATCATGGACGCGACGACGATCGCTGTCGGTGGATTTGGCATATTAAGCAATTCCCGAGTTTCACGATGACCGTAATTTTCTGTCATCTCCGCACTTTTCATCAAGAGCGGATCCGGCACGATCCCTGATGCAGACAGGGCATCCAAATAGCCCTGACGTCGGCGAAACGCAAAATCCATCGTCTCAAGGCCATTGATCAAAGCAATACGCCGGTGCCCTAAAGCCAAAAGATATTCGGTCGCACGGCGAAAAGTACTGCGGTTGTTTACATCGATCCAGTCGTAAGGCTGCGTCACATTTGAAGCCCGTCCATGGACAACAAAGGGCATCTTGAGACTGGTCAACATCTGTATTCTGGGCTCATTGACGGCGGGTCCTTGCAAAACCACTCCGTCCACGGCCCGACGCGCAATTAATTCGCGATAGGCAAGTTCTTCATCGTCCTTGTCCACGACTTTGAAAATCATGTCATACCCACGACGGGCATATGCTGCCGCAGCACCGGCTACGAAATCTCCAAAAATTGGATTGACAAGTTCATGATGTACCGTTGTTGAAATAACATGTCCAATGGCCCTTGCCCGACCGGTTGCCAATCCCAAAGCGCGACTATTAGGTTTGTAATTGAAGCGCCTTGCTGCATCTTGTACGCGGCGTCTTGTGACCTCGCTGACTTCGGGAAATCCGTTCAGCGCGCGACTGACGGTCGTCTGCGACAGATGTAATAGGGACGACAGTTCTTTTAGGTTCATGGACAAACAAACTTCTAAAAATTTAGTACGTAACAGAATACAGTAGTGTTGGTCCCGTCAACCTTTTTACGGCAGATAAAACATAATTTCCAAAATGTGATTTCATTATATCAAAATATACAGAGTCAACTGAACTGTGCCAGATCATCCGGATTCTAAAGAGCCAAAATCCCGAAGTGCTTTACGATACTGAAATAAAATACAAATTCACGTTCTTCCCAAATTGGAAAACAAAAGACCGGCAAAAGAGATCGACACGCCAAACCTACCCCAGAATACCAAGGCACGGATCTACGGCGCAAAACCATATCAGTTTGCATGGTAAAAAATGTTTTTTGAGCCGTTCAGGAGGGGTCTTTACATGCCCCGAGGCAGCTGCGTTTCCGGCAGGACCGCACGTCCTGTCAGACGCTCGTATTCCATAAGCGCGAAGCGGTCTGTCATTCCAGAGATGTAATCGGAAACGATCCGCGCAATCTGAACGCTGTTACCAGCCGATGAGACGTCTTTGCGCCATTGTTTTGGCAAAAGATCAGTGTTTGCCATAAACATTGGAAACAGCTCTCGAACGACTTCTGTCACGGCTTCACGCACAACCATCACTTCGGGTGCGCGATACATTCGGGTAAACAGAAACTGGCGAATGACCTTGAGGTCTGCCCAAAGAGCATCAGAGAAATAGACCATCGGTCTGCCTGCCGCCCGGACATCTTCGGCAGTCTGTGGATCAACTTCACGCAGCGTGGCTTCGGCATTAGCGATGACATCCTCCACCAAGACGCCAAAGAAGCGGCGCAACGCCTCGTGTCTTCGACGGTAATAATTAAGGCCCGGATATTTGTGATCTACTTGAGAAAAACACTCATCCAGAATTGGCAATCGTGCCAATTCGTCGGTCGAGAACAGCTCTGCGCGCAAACCGTCGTGAAGATCATGGTTATTATAGGCAATATCATCTGACAGCGCGGCGACCTGCGCTTCGGCACTGGCATGGGTATGCAGTTCCAGATCATGTATGGTGTTGTAATCCGATAGTGCCCAAGGCACCGGCGCATCAGGCGCGGAAATGACGGGTCCGTTGTGTTTGGCGATACCTTCCAACGTTTCCCATGTCAGGTTTAATCCGTCGAACTCGGCGTAATGGCGCTCAAGCAATGTAACAATTCGGATTGCCTGGGCGTTGTGATCAAAACCGCCATAGGGTGCCATCAAATCCGCCAGCGCGTCTTCGCCTGTATGGCCAAAGGGTGTGTGACCGAAATCATGTGCAAGCGCCACTGCTTCTGTGAGATCGTCATTTAATCCCAAATGCGCCGAGATAGTGCGTGCAACTTGTGCGACCTCGATTGTATGCGTCAAACGCGTGCGGAAAAAATCCCCCTCGTGTTCAACAAACACCTGCGTTTTGTGTTTCAGCCGCCTAAAGGCTGACGCATGGATAATCCTGTCCCGGTCTCTTTGAAAGCAGGACCTATGGGCGCTGGCGTCTTCAGCGACCAGTCGACCTCTAGATTGGTTAGGATGGCAGGCAAAATTGGCAGCCATTATATCGCACTCGCCTTGTCGATGGTGATGACCGAGCTTATACTCATTACAACACTAAAATAAAACCACATCACGAGGTCACATGAACCTGCCACCCAAAGTCACCGAAAGAGCCTTTGCCCGTTTGTTGGAAATCGGTGCAAGCGCGGACGGCAAAGCACTACGCATCGCCGTAGAAGGTGGTGGCTGCTCAGGCTTTCAATACGAAATCCGGCTTGATGAACCTAATGCCGAGGATCTGGTATTAAGCGGAGGCGGCGAAAGCGTGGTTGTCGACCAGATATCGCTTCCGTTTCTTGCCAACGCCACAATCGACTTCAGTGATGAATTGATAGGCGCGCGCTTTGTGATTGAGAATCCAAATGCCACAGCCTCGTGTGGCTGTGGCACAAGCTTTTCTATCTGATCACGTCAGTCGGAGCTGGCCGTCACGCGCGCGCGCGAACCCTTGAAAGAATTCGTCAAAATGAGGCGTCGATTGCGCCGCTTCGTCTAGGCTGGACAAGGCATTTGGGGTCAGGTCTTGTTGCAGCCGGGTGCGCATTCTGGACCAATCAGACATCCGGTCCTCTCGATCAAATAACAAAACAGACAATTCTCGGAGAGCGGTTGCCCCGCGCGGCGAATGAGAAACAAACCGCAAGCTGCCTTCCGGCACTGTCTCAGAAAAACGCTGTTGCCCAGACAAAAAGCGGTACCACTGGACCATTAGATAGCTGTGGTAATCATCTTGCAAGGAAGATTGCGGCGCCACAACGATGTCAAAGCCAGCAACATCCGACGTTAAAAGAGCCATCCACTGTGGGGGCACGGCCACGTCCGCAAAACGCATCGCGATGCAGATCTCTGATAACAAATCGACGTTACCTTCGAGGAAAGCCAAAAGACCGGCAAAGTGCAGACTGGCTGACGCTGACTCTGGCAGATTTGGATCCTGACGCCCATATTTACTAAGGTAAAAAACAATATGCGTCAGCTCGTAGGCAGCCTTTTTATTTGGCGTGCTAAAGGTCTCTGTCCGCCCGCAAAACGCGCGCAACCGGTCATCCAACCCTACGTCAACCCGAGTGTCGGCCCCTCGGCGAGACAACAGCCTTCGCGCCTCTGCGCGTTGCAAGTCTGACAATTCGGACCCCATAAGATCCTGCTTAACGCAGCGTTTCACCAAGTTCTCGCCAGTATCACCCGGCATACCAAGATCCTCAAGATCCAGACAGATCGACAGCAAAAAGCGGTAATACATAGGAAAAAAAGCGAAGCGGCGTGGCAGGGCATCATAGATGGGTGCGTAAACATCTAAAGCTGATGGATCGAAAGATACGGTGCTTGCCTCAAGTATGTTCAGAAATTCGCCATTTTCCTTCAGCCAGTGAACATCGTCCCCGCCCCGCCGCTCAAATGCAAAACTTTGGGCAAAAGTGGCTACCTGTGCGGACAGATCAGCAAAGCGACGTGGACGAGAAAGCGCGACAACATTGGACATCTCATAGTCTCCAGATTGAGAAGATCGCCCGCCCTGACTTTCAAGGCGGGTTCCATTGCGATGAATTAGCGCTTTGCAACAGGGTCGGAAGCGGACAGGAACAGGCCCGTCGCATCGCCTTCATGCGCGGCAGTGGCAACAGGGTCGGAAGCGGACAGGAACAGGCCCGTCGCATCACCCTCATGCGCGGCAGTGGCAACAGGGTCGGAAGCGGACAGGAACAGGCCCGTCG
>JAQXDR010000197.1 GCA_029251265.1 Pseudoprimorskyibacter sp.
CGAGGCGTTCTTCAAAACCATAAAAGCTGAACTCATCTGGCGACATACTTGGGAGACGCGGCGCAAGGCGGAGATAGCAATCTTCGAATACATAAATGGGTTCTACAATCCGCGCCGACACCACTCAGCATTGGGCTGGAAAAGCCCCGTCGCTTTCGAAAGGAAAGTGGCTTAAACCAGCACTTGGGGCGGCACGAAACCGTGACAGGTCCATTTAAGCGTCATGAACTGTATGAGTTCAATGGTACAAGCCTGTCCTTAGTGCAGTCAGATTTCCCGCATGTCTAGGGATTTGCGTTTGAGCACGGCATCCACATCGGGCCGTATGGCGTCGCTTTCGGGTTTGGGTCTCGTCCGCTAGTGATTTTCCGGCTTGGTCATGATGTTTCGAGTTGGGAACCTATTGAAGCGACACGAGGCTATCAGCGCGCGTTTTTTGATCAAGGTATTGGCGATGTTTACTGGCAGGCAACTTCTCACGGCCCACTGAATCGGATCACGCCAGTGGTGCCAGTGAGAAAGCTGATCTGCCAGTGTTCAACGGCGACCAGACAGTTTCAATCCGGACCATGACTGAAGCCAATGGTACCTTTTCATTGACAGGACCACATAGCTCAACGCCACGGCAAAGTAGTTCGTTTTGGTTTCGACCGCTTGCTATGGACTGGGATCTGGTTTTGGTAGACTTGCCTAAAGGACAGCGTCTGCTGCCTACCTTTCGGGGTGCGCAAGTTGAGGTCGCCAACAGTATTATTCGGATTTTCCCCTCCAACACTGCCTTTGAACCGCTAATTTTCCGTTTTTCCGAAAACGAACTGGAGTTTGTTTCAAGTCTTCCTGCGGGGACTTGGGAGTATCATAAGCGAAGTCAGAATCGGATCGGCAGGGTTGGACCGTGGTCTCGATCAACAAAGCCGGACCTAGGCTATTGGCAGGAAACACCTGAAACGCTGCCGCCACACTTCCTCGTGCTTGGCCCAGACGAAACGGTGGCGCGCCTCATTCCAGGCCTCACTTCTCAAAATGATATTGTTGGCGAAAAAGTTTTTTATCACCCTAGCCCAATAACCATTTCCGGCGAAAATCCGGTGTTCGTGCATGCAGACGAGGGCATCGTGGCTCTTGATGGCGTCTCGCTGTCTCAAATACAGTTGCTACCTTATGACGAGATTGGTGACCATCCTGACATTAAATCGCTGGGGAGCTTGACCTTCATCCAGTCTGAGCTTGGAGTATTTGTCCTGAATGACAACCTCTCGCTCCATAAGGTCGCAAATTTCCCGGTGGAAGGTCCGTGGCCGCATGAAGTCAGAATTGGCTATATCGAGCCTTGGCAAACCTATCTTGTCATCGACAAACGATCAGGTGAAATCCACGTTTCAAAGGATATGGATCGCTTCATAAAACTCAAAGCTGATAAACGGGTCACCGGTGTTGTGGGGTTGTTAGCTGAACCGCCTTCGGTCTTGGTCCTCGGGGAGGATCAACTCTATGCTGTTAAGCAAGACTGTGACCCCAGGTGTGTACTGTCAGGGGGTTGCATCGATAGCTGTGCGGCAAACTTACAAGCAGTCATTGGCGCAACCGCATCGAAAGCTCACTTTGTTTCGTAACTCGGTCGTTACCCCGATTTTCGCCAACGACTGCCATCACTAAAAGCGGTCGTCGGGATCACCAGTCGTTGATAGGTCCTGACCCTAATCTTGCTCAAAAAAAACAAAAGTTAAGGCCCTAGGGCTTTCTCAAGCTCTGGTAGAAATCGTTGTTCGTAATCACTGCCTATCAATGGCCCAGCAAACCTATGCAGAACACGGCCGTCTTTGCCCACGATAAATGTTTCAGGTGGCGCGGTTACGCCCCATTCGATGGCGGTGCGGCCCGCAGGGTCAAACGGGACCGCAGCAAACGGATTCCCAGCCCCGATCAAGTAAGAGGAAGCATCTTGGGCATTGTCTTTAAAGTTTACACCCACGATGCTTATCCCTTGGTTTTGCAACGCCAACAGTGTTGGATGTTCTGCCCGGCAAGGCGGGCACCAACTGGCCCAAAAGTTTACCACCGTCACGTCGCCATCTGTAAACACATCAGGATCAATTGGGGCATATCCGGGCAAGGCAACATCGATCACTTCGGGCGCGGGCTGGCCGATGCGCGTTGACGGAAGGCCCTCGCCTTCGTCACGAAACATGCCAAAGTACGCTACCGCCGCAAACGCGGCAAATAAAACAGGTGGCAGGATCACAAAGGGTGAGATTTTAGCCATGCTTTGTGCGCGCCTCGATTTCGGCCAATTGCGCGCGGGCCTTGGCAGCCCGTCTGAAACTCCCCCAGATCAAAGCACCCAAACAAACCAAAGACACGCCATAGGCAGACAAAACATAAAAGGCGTATTTTCCAAGGTCTGGCATCATTCGACCACCTCACGTGCAATAAGGGCGCGTGCTCTGCGCAGACGGATCTCGGTCTGGGTACGCAACAAAACCAGCGCAATGAATAACAGGATAAAGCCACCCATCGCGGCAAGAGCCGGATACCAGAAGACGGGGGCGATATTTGTTTCGGCATCCACAGAAAACGTCGCCCCTTGATGCAATCCCTGGTTCCACAAGTTTACCGCATAACGACTCAAAAGCGCAAAAACAGATCCGACAAGACAGAGGATGGATGTCAGATCCGCAGCTGTATCATCGTTTTCAATGGCCACCCAAAGCGCCATGTATCCCAGATAAAACAAAAACAGGATAAGAAACGACGTCAAACGCGGGTCCCAAACCCACCATGTTCCCCACATCGGCTGCCCCCAAAGCGCGCCAGTCGCCAAGGCAATGACGGTCATCGTTGCCCCAACCGGAGCCGCCGCACGCGCAGCCAAAGCGCTGACGTGATGACGTCGGACGATCCAAATCAAAGAGGCCACCAACATCATCAACCATCCGTTGATGGCCATCAAAGCAGATGGCACGTGCAAATATATGATCTTGACCGAAGACCCCTGACGAAAGTCATCCGGAGTAAAGAAAAACCCCCAGATCAGACCACCGACCAGCAATATGGCCGACAGGGGCCACAGCACCGGCAGGATGCGATCCGCCATGCGCATGAACTTAACAGGATTTGCGTATTCCCATAGTGACATGGAATCGACCTAGCCCCCTTTTGCGCGTGTTTCAACGTCAAAAAATTCCACGCTAATGAGATCCCTCAAAGGCCGACTTCACCTGACCAGAGGTCTGTATCTTGAAAATAGAACTGGTATCGGGAGCGGGCGGAACCGGCATTGTAACAGGCACGGGCTCGAGCCGTGGGGTCAGACAGGGCACACCGGTGATCATACGGTCTTGCAAATCATCCCAGAACAACCGTTGGCCCAAAGCATGAAAATAGCTGCTTGATCCCAAAAGCGGCCATGCATCGGCAGCCGCACATTCGAAAAAGAGTATTTGCCGCATGTCCTGTGACCGGTTGGGGGCGGAACCATGCAGGGTACGGGCATGATGCACGGTCATATCTCCGGCTTTGCCCGTAAGCGTGACACAGGATGCCGGATCAAATAACGGATCGTCAGGATCAATCGCACCGGCAAAAACGCCATTGGCATGATGGCTCAGCAAGGGACCTTTGTGGGTGCGAGGTTGGACCATAAGGGGGCCATTTTCTTCGGTCACATCTTTTAGGAAAAGCCCCACCGCCAGCAAATTATCGTTGGTATGTGGGTAGAAAGCCCAGTCCTGATGCCATTCAACTGCTGCGCCTCCACCAGGTGCCTTGGTGTTTAATTTGGCTGTCAAAAGCACGGTATCGGGGCCCAGCAGGTCGGTGATGACCTCTGTTACTCCGGATTTTTTCAGGATCGTATCATACAGGGGGTGCTGTTTGTGCGGCAGTTTTATCCGGGTCAATCGCGGCGTCTCTGCGGTGTGTCCTGCGTCGACGTCATACACGTCGTTGGATCCTGTGATCCCCCGGGCTGCGTCTATAAAGCTTTGAGTGACCTCTTGCAGCGCGTGCAACTCCTCGGGGGTCACTGCGTTTTCTACCTTTAGATAACCTTCTTTTTCATAAAAGGATTTTTGTTCAGTCGTCAGCATCTTTTCCTCCTGTTTCAACCGCACCGGCCAGATCCAAACCGTTCAGCTCGGCGATGTGATCCGCAAGCTGCGGAACAAACCAATCCTCACGTCCCATAGCCAGAGCCTGCGCAAAACTGTTGCGAAATGCAGCACCGACCGGATTTGCCATATTTGACGCTGTGGCCATTGCTGCCATGTAATTCAGATCTTTGCCCGCGTTGGCAAAGGTGAATTTGTGGATCTCCAGATCTCGGCCGATGGCCCCCGCCATAAAAGTGTCGTAAAACCCGTTGGCCAATCGCGACGATCCCAAGACCTTGTGAATGGCATGCGGGCTTAATCCGGATTTTACACCAGTTACCAACGCTTCGGCAAAAAGCGCCGCATACCCCATCGAGACAAAGTTCATGACCAGCTTCATCTGGTGACCGGCCCCCGTTGGTCCGACATGGTTGATATTGCCGGCCCAACATTCCAGCACTGGTTTCAGACGTGCAAAATCAGCATCGCTCGCCCCCACCATAGTGTCCAGTGTTCCGGCCTCGGCCTCTTTTGGGGTGCGCCCGAGCGGCGCATCAACCATCGTCATGCCATGATCCGCCAGCTCGGCCGCAAGCGACAGGGTCGATGTAGGGTCGGACGTAGATGTATCAATCACCGTCACCCCTGCCCGCGCCCCCTGCAAAATACCCTCACGACCACGAATAACAGCTTCGACCTGCGGGCTATTTGACAGACACAGATGTATGACATCACATTTTGCAACCATCTCGGCCGGTGTCACACACTCAATTGCGCCACGCGCAACAAGGGCATCAACAGGCGTGCGATTGCGATTGCCTTTTACATAAAGCGTGTAGCCATTTGCCAGCAGGTTGGCTGCCATTCCATGGCCCATGTACCCAAGTCCGATAAATCCGATCGCGGTCATGCGATGCTCCTTTCACAAACAGGCGGTCACACCACCATCGACGAACAGCGTGTGTCCGTTCACAAAACTTGCCGCATCTGATGACAAAAATACCGCAGCGCCGACCAGTTCTTCTAACTGTCCCCAGCGGCCTGCCGGTGTGCGCTTTTCCAACCACGCTGAAAAATCCGGATCTGCAACAAGGGCGGCATTCAGCGGGGTGTCAAAGTATCCCGGAGCAATCGCGTTGATGTTCAGGCCCAAAGGGGCCCAGTCCGTTGCCATCCCTTTTGTCAAATTGGCGACCGCGCCCTTGGAGGCTGTGTATGGGGCAATGCCGGGACGCGCCATTGCGGTCTGCACGCTGGCAATATTGATCATTTTTCCCTGTCCGCGCGTGATCATGCCACGTGCCACCGCCTGCCCTACAAGGAAAGCCGAGGTCACGTTGGTTGTCATCAATTTGGCAAACATTTCGGGCGGAAAATCTTGCAGTGGTGCTCGAAACTGCATGCCGGCGTTGTTGACCAGAATATCAATTGCACCGTCATTTTCGATAGCGGACACACCAGCAGAAACTGCATCGGGATCGGTGACGTCGAACGCAGACGCGACTGCGTCATAACCTTCCTCCCGTAATCCCTGTGCAGCAGCCTCTAACCGGTCTGGATTGCGCGCATTCAGCACAACGCTGGCCCCCGCACGCGCCAGTCCGCGCGCCAAGGTCAATCCGATTCCCATCGAACTGCCGGTAATCAGGGCCCGACGCCCTGTCAGGTCGAAAATTTGCATGCCTGTCTCTCTTTCTATTGTGCCGTTGCACGGCTGGCAAAATGGTATACCAATTCAAGTATCACGCAACCAAAAGACCCGAGGTTCCAATGCCGCCAGCAATAAATATCCGCGCTCTTGTGGCCCATGGCCCTCGTGATCTGAGACTGGAAACCAAAACTATCGCAGCACCCGGTCCGGGTCAGATCCAAGTACAGATGGCACGCGGCGGTATTTGCGGATCAGATCTGCATTATTACCTGCACGGGGGCTTTGGTACGGTGCGCCTGCGCGAGCCGATGGTTTTAGGGCACGAGGTCGCAGGCCATGTCACCGCCTGCGGCACAGGTGTGACCGACATTAGCCCCGGCGATCTTGTGGCGCTGTCTCCGTCCCGGCCCTGTGGCACATGCGAGTACTGCCTGCGCGGCTTGCCGATGCACTGCCTGAATATGCAGTTTTACGGCTCAGCGATGCCCATGCCCCACATTCAGGGCGCCTTTGCTACCACAGTTATTGCGAACGCACGTCATGCGGTGCCGGCAAATGGTCTAACAGCAGAGTTAGCGGCCATGGCCGAACCGCTGGCTGTATGCCTGCATGGGATTAACCGGGCGGGACCACTGGTGGGACGGCGCGTGCTGGTAACGGGATGTGGCCCAATTGGATGCCTGTCCATTCTTGCGGCACGCCGCGCAGGCGCGGGCGAGATCATAGCAACCGACATTACCGACGCGGCGCTCGACTACGCGCGCCGGTCCGGCGCAGATATCACTTTGAATACAGCCACAACGCCCGAGGCGCTGGACCCATTCACGACCGACAAAGGGCGTGTCGATGTCGCAGTGGAGTGTTCTGGCGCGGCCCCTGCCATCGCTTCCGCGATCGCTGCATTGCGCCCACGCGGCACTTTGGTGCAGCTCGGACTGGGCGGCGATGTGTCCCTGCCCCTGCAAGCGCTGACTGCAAAAGAGCTGCATCTGCACGGATCCTTTCGTTTCCACCAAGAGTTTGCAACCGCTGTAAGGTTCATGCAGGACGGATTGATTGATCCGGGATTTCTTGTCACCCATCGCTATGGGTTAAACGATTATATCACGGCGTTTGACACCGCGGCAGCACCGGGCCAATCAATGAAGGTCCAGATCGACTTTCTCGCATGTTGATTTTTGCCAGTGCCGTTTTTTTTCTGATTATAACGCCCGGTCCGGGTGTTCTTTCGCTTGCCGGTGTGGGCGCCGCCTATGGCACGCGCGCCGGGCTGCGATATTTGACAGGACTGTTCATCGGCACAAACCTGGTTGGTTTTGCGGTGATCACCGGTATCGGCGCGGTGGTGTTGGCCCAACCCGTTTTGCGAGGTCTGCTGAGCGTGGCTTCGGTGGGATACCTTTTGTACTTGGCCATGCGGATTGCTTTGGCAGGATCGCGTATCGGATTTATTGCCGCCACACGCGCACCGGGCATCCGCGATGCTATTATCCTGCAGGCAATCAATCCAAAAGCCTACGTGGTCAATACCACGCTTTTTGCGGGATTTCCCTTTGCACCGGACAATTACACATTTGAAATTGTCGCCAAACTTATCATCGCAAACGTGATTTGGACTGCTTTACATCTTTTGTGGCTCTGGGCCGGGGTGCGCCTGCATGCGCTTAACCTTGCCCCTCGAACACAGGCGTGGATCAATCGGGCTATGGCGCTGTCAATGTTGGTCGTCGTGGGCTTGGCCATCTGGGCCAGCCCCGTTAGGCTATGACAGAAGGAGGATAAGACATGACATTCGATGCAGCAAAAGACGCTTTATCAGATTTGCTTGGTGACCGATTTACCCAGTCACATGCAGTTCGCGATGCCCATGGCACGAACGAGGCTCATTTTGCCGCCGCCCCACCAGACGGTGTCGCGTTTCCGATCTCGACCGAAGAAGTCTCGCAAATTTTGCGCATTTGCCACGGTTTTAGCTGTCCGGTCATTCCATATGGTGCAGGCACCGGCTTGGAGGGTCAGCACCTTGCAACACAAGGCGGCATCACGCTGGATATGAGCAAGATGAACAAGATCCTTGCAGTGCAGGACGCCGATATGCTGGCCGTGGTGCAACCGGGCGTCACCCGCGAACAGTTAAACGAAGACCTGCGCGCCACCGGCCTGTTTTTCCCGGTCGATCCGGGGGCCAATGCCTCGATCGGGGGGATGACGGCCACCCGCGCCAGCGGCACCACAGCCGTCCGCTATGGAACAATGGCGCAAAATGTTCTCGCGCTTGAGGTCGTGATGGCAGATGGCACGATTATCCGGACCGGCACGCAAGCACCCAAATCAAGCGCGGGCTATGATATGACCCATCTTATGGTCGGCTCCGAAGGTACCCTTGGCATTATCACCGAAATTACCCTGCGCTTGCAGGGTCAACCCGAGGCAATCTCTGCCGCTACCTGCCGGTTTGACACTGTGGGTGACGCCGTGGACACTGTGATCATGACGATCCAGTCCGGTATCCCCATGGCGCGGATTGAATTGGTGGATGAGCAAATGGTGACCGCCTTCAATCGCCATTCAGGCGGTGATCTCCCTGAAAAGCCACACCTTTTTTTGGAATTTCACGGATCCCCGTCATCGGTCAAGGAACAGGCCGAATTATTCGGAGCACTGGCCGACGATCACGGAGCGGACGGCTTTGCATGGACCGACAGTACCGAGGAACGCAACGCCCTGTGGCGGATGCGACACCAGGGGCATTATGCAACCGCGACATTGCGCCCCGGCGCAAAGGCCTTGGCCACGGATGTGTGCGTGCCGATTTCGCGTCTGGCAGAAGCTGTGGCCGAGGCCCAGTCGGAACGGGCGCGTTTGAACCTGGTTGCCCCTATTGTTGGCCACGTTGGCGACGGCAATTTCCACTGTGGCATCCGGATGGATCCCGATGATCCTGACGAGGTTGCGCGTGTTGCCGAATTTTCCGAAGGCCTTGCCCAATGCGCCCTGCGCTTGGGAGGCACTGTGTCGGGTGAACATGGCATCGGTCTGGGAAAGATAAAATACATGACCAAGCAGCACGGACCGGCACTGTCCTACATGCGCGCCGTAAAAACTGCGATGGACCCAACGAATATTCTCAACCCAGGCAAGATGCTGCCGCCGGGGAACCATTGATGGGCCGTCTTGTGTGTCTTGGAGAAATTATGGTCGAACTTGCGCCCGCAAGGAACGGCTTGTTTCAAAGGGGTTTTGCAGGCGACACATTCAATACGGCATGGTACGCGCGCCGTATTCTTCCTCCACATTGGCAGGTCAGCTATGCGACCATGCTGGGCAAAGACCCCGTTTCCGACGAAATGGTACAATTCATAGCCAAAGCAGATATTCACACCGACCTGATCCAGCGTCATCCGAACCGAACCGCGGGTCTATACATGATAACCTTGAACGACGGCGAACGTAGCTTCAGCTACTGGCGCTCTCAATCCGCGGCACGGTGTTTGGCGGATGACGAAAGCTGGCTGGCACACGCCCTGCAAGCGGCTTCAGTGGCCTATGTGTCAGGAATTACATTGGCGATCCTGTCACCAGATCGTCGCAAGGCCCTTTGTGCCGCCTTGGCAACAGCACGCGCCGCCGGAACGACAATCGTTTTCGATACAAACCTGCGTTTAAATCTGTGGGGAGGCGCAGATCAGGCGCGCGCGGGCCTTATGGCGGGGGCTGGCGTGGCCGATGTGGTGCTGCCATCTTTCGACGAGGAGCAGATGCTTTTCGGCGATGAAACGCCTGCCGACACGATTGCACGTTACCGATCCACAGGCGCGAGGATAATCGCCGTTAAGAACGGTGCCGATCCCTGCACAATCTGGAGCCCGGAAATCCAGTTCGAACACCACCCGCCCAAGGCAGAGCAAATCGACAGCACGGCAGCGGGCGACAGTTTTGGTGCAGGGATGGTGGCAGGTCTCGCGCAGAGCCTGCCGTTAGATCAAACCGTGAAAAGAGCCTGCGCCCTTGCCGCCCGTGTGATTTCGTCCCCGGGCGCACTGGTGCCCAACGCCACCAAGGAGATGACCCCGTGAATATTGTGATAATTGGTGGCGCTGGCGTTATTGGCCGAAAAGTCGCGCAGGCATTGATCGCACGGGGCCACATAGATGGCCATGACATCCGCAGCCTTGTCTTGGCAGATGTCGCCACGCCTGTTGCCATGTCCGGATGCCGTTCAATCCAAGTGGATATATCCGATCCAACTTCGGTTGCAGACGCGCTTCCCGAGGGAACAGATCTGATTTATCATCTTGCGGCAGTGGTCTCATCACACGCAGAGGCAGACTTCGACGCCGGCATGGCAGTTAATCTGACAGGCACACTCAATGTGTTGCAACGTGCCCGCGAACTCGGCACCTGTCCTCGCGTGGTCTATGCCTCATCAGCCGCAGTCTACGGCGGCGACGCACCTGATCCGACCCATGACCTGACATATCTGAACCCCCAAACCTCTTACGGCACCCAAAAAGTCATCGGAGAGCTTCTATTGAACGACTATTCCCGTCGCGGATTTGTCGATGGCAGAGGCTTCAGGCTCCCCACGATATCGGTAAGACCGGGCCTGCCCAACCGCGCAGCGTCGTCTTTTATGTCCTCTATCTTGCGCGAACCGCTAAATGGAAAAGAAGCGATCTGCCCTGTAGATGTGGGTTTTCTGCATTATTACCTGAGCCCACGCCTGTGTGCGCAAAATCTTGTTATGGCAGCAGAGATCAACGCTCACGACCTGGGCATGGATCGCAACATGATCATGCCCGGAAAAATGTGGTCCATCCAACAATTGATAGATGCAATGACAGCGGTTGCGGGACCGGAGCCTGCCAAACTAATACGTTTTGAACCCCAACCCGAAGTCGAGCAGATCGTTCGAGGGTGGAGATATGATTTTACGTCAACAAAAGGCTTGGCCCTGGGGTTGATGACAGACAGCAGCTTTCAAGACAACATTCGCTATTACCTTGAAGATGATCAGCCCTAGGCCTCCATCCTGAATATGAACAAACACAAGGCAACAGGCAAAAGTTTGAGACATTGCGCCAGTTTCAACCTTAGCAGGCGGGTTCGAACCGATTGATCGAGACGCAAACCCTGTCCGTCAGCGCAGTTTTTGGGTCCAAGCGGTTATCATTTAAAGCAGTAACAACTTTTCTGTCCATTTGCAGTATTGCCAGAATTGGGTTCTCTTTCAAATCGTCTTCGCTGAAGGCCTCGTCCGCTTGATGGTGACTCTCACTGAGATCTGACCGGGTATTGCGGCAGGCGTGACCGACATACAGCGCGGGTTTAATACGTTGGCGGCGCAGGCTGAGAAGGTATTGGCTGAAGATCCGTATTCGGGCCATCTGTTTGTCTTTCGAGGGCGGCTGGGTGCTCTGCTCAAGATCATCTGGTGGGACAGCCAGAGTGCGGGTTTGTTCAGCAAACGTCTGGAGAAAGGCCGGTTTGTCTGGCCCGCTGCCAAGGCCGGGAAAATCCACGTATCAGGCGCGCATTTGTCGATATTACTGGAGGGGGTCGACGGGCG
>JAQXDR010000091.1 GCA_029251265.1 Pseudoprimorskyibacter sp.
CGCTTTGGGTCAAAGGCTGAGGGCATAGATCAGCTGCAATTGCGCCTTGAGGATGATGAGGTAGCAGAGGCTGCCGCCATACCGCTTAAGCAGCCCAAGCAAACTGACGAGGACACAAAAGCCAAACCCAAGCGTAAGCCACTGCCGGATCATCTGCCACGCGTCGAGCAGGTCTTGTCCGTTGGCGATGCTTGTACTGACTGCGGTGGGGCGCTGCGCGAGCTTGGACGTGATACAACAGATGAGTTGGAATACGTCCCCGGCCGCTTTGTCGTGAACCAGATCATCCGCCCCCGCATGGCTTGCAAGTGTTGCGAGGCAATCAGTCAGGCGCCCATGCCGTCGCGCCCAATTGAGAAGGGCATTCCTGGCCCAGGGTTCTTAGCGACTTTGTTGATCAGCAAATACATGGACCACCTGCCGCTATACCGCCAAGCGCAGATCTTCGCACGCGAAGGCTTAAACATGGATCGTTCCACACTGGCAGGATGGGTCGGTAAGGTAGCCGCACTGCTGCAGCCACTGGCCGAGGCCATCAAGCGCTATGTGCTCTCCGGCCAGGCCATCTTTGCGGATGATACGCCCGTCAAGTTGCTGGCCCCCGGGAATGGTAAAACAAAGACAGCTCGCTTCTGGGCCTACGGGCGAGATGAACGTTCTTGAGGCAGCGATGCCCCGCCAGCGGCTTGGTATGAGTTTACGCCAGACCGCAAAGGCATCCGCCGTATTAGGGGCGACTGTTTTGGCCGATGCGCGTGACTACCTTTCCTTTGTGAAGCGTTTTAGAAAGAATAATTCGGATGTCTGAAGGTACAGTAACACCAAACGAAACCACTATCGCTGCAAACACCATGACCGGGTTTGGAGGCTCGTTGACAATCGCAGCAAGTGTATTGGATGTTGAAATTCCCGGAAAGATTGGTTTTGCGGTGGACGTACTCTGGGCGCCATTGGCTCGGGAATTGGACAGGCATCGGATAAACAATGGGATGCGCGCGGTTCGTCTTCTTTGCTGGGAGATATAGCAACAAGTGCTGCAATCGGATTCGTTGCAGGTGGTGGCCCGTGGGGGGCAGCAATAAGGGTAGGTGTTGGTCTAATGGCTTCGGGCGTTGGTTTTGATCCCGGCGGGTATGTTTACGATACATTTTCGGAGTTGCCGGGCAAAAATTACACCCAGACATATAGCAATACGGTTTCCACGACGTATGACGAAGACAGATCGAACGAAGCTAGGCGATCAGATCGAGGCTTTGAAGGAGCAGGCCGAGCGTCAGAGTGCCGACCACAGGCAGGCATTGGCCGAGTTGACCGATCAGCGCGAGAGGGCAGCAGAGCAACCCAAGCGTTGCCTCTGAGCGCGTCTGGTCGGGTAATCCTACGATTGACGCTATAGCGATAGTCCTGATGTGCAATGCGATTGCAGCCTTCTTTACGGCTTTCTATTTTCAGATGGCGGTGATTTTCAGACTGTTTCGAGACTCGAATCCAGGGATCGGAATTGGAGATACGAATAGCTCTCAAGCAAATTTCGTGCGTTTCTTGGCGGGGGAAATTTACCCAGATTTGAAGCCAAAGCGGTCGAAAGCTCTGCTTTGGGTAGTGATCAGCTTTATGCCTATTTTTGCGCTTGCGGGGATTGCTGAACTCACAAAATGAAACGACCCACCCCGTGAAGGGCAGGCCGTCATTCCGTTCGCGGCCATCGGCTTCCCAGCCTGTACCGCCTGACCATTCTACATGAAAATTCTGTTCTGCAAATATCCTCGGGGGTTTGGGGGCAGACAGCCCCCAACGGCGGCGCGAGCCGCCAGATTTTCTTATTGACGGTTATTCATCAAACAGAAATGCACCTCTAATCGGTCTGCCAATTAGGCTTACAATTTGGGGGGTGCTCAACACAGCGCCTCGAGGCACCGAACGTGGAATGCGCCCAGAGCTTAAATTAAATTCATCGCCTTGGATCAGGGCAGTCATACTTCGCCCAAATACTGTGCTTAGTCTGCACTCCCACCGACCACCAAATTGCTGTGTGACTGGGTTGTAAGACCGATTGGCATATCGAAAACAGATTACAGCGCTTGCATTTGGTGTCGCGCCTGCTTCGATCTTCCATTCACTTGGTACTGCGGCTGTGTTTCCTGGATACCACAGGTAAGCTCTGCCGTTTGGATGAAAGTATTCGATCTGTGTGCCGTGGCCTGGCCCATCGAATTTTGCTGTACGCCCTGCCAATTGCTGTCTCATTTCGGCAGGGTTTTGAGAGAAATTAAAGCGGTCAGTTGTAGGAGTTGGTCGAACCTCTGTTGATGGGCTGCATGACGCGAGCATGAACGCCATTACAACGCCAAGTAATCCAGTTAATCTGATCTGCACTACAATCCGCTAAATTTATTTTTATCAGCGTATCATTGGAGTGATGACTTGTGTTTTACGGATCGGCGGCGGGGATGGAAAGAGCCTCATTCCGACATGCTCTTGGCGCACATTGGCTGTTGGATAGACAGTCAGCACCTTGCGCATGGCAGGTGCGAATTTCTTTTTGAAATCCTTGGGGAACTTGTACTCTTGCCCGAGCTTGATTTCATCAGGCCAGAAGGACTTTTGAGAGGCGAAGGGATCAGCCCACGCCTCAAAGCCATGAACAGGGGCGCAGCGCGTTTGCTTGATGCTGTGGCCGGCGTCCCATGCAAGCTGCATTTCGCAGCCGGCCAGATAGGTCATCTGGTTTTTGAAATTGCGGAACGTGCGGCCAGAAATCGACATGCCCATGTCGCGCAGGAATGGCACAATGCCGTCGCTCACGTCGATGATGGGGCTTTGGTTGCGCACAGCCTCAGAGCAAAGATAAATCATCGCCAGCCGCGGCTGTGATCAGGCTGGCATCAGTGGCAAGTTGCCCGCTCACCAAGCCATCCGCGATATACCGGGCAACGGTCTTCTCGAACGAATGCCGCAGCAGTTTGCTGTCACGGAAACGACCATGTCGGTTCTTTGAGAACGTCGAATGGTTCGGCACTGGGTCAGATAAATCGAGGCGACAGAACCAGCGGTATGCGAGGTTCAGGTGGACCTCTTCGCATAGGCGTCGTTCAGACCTGATCCCGAAGCAATAGCCCACCAGCAACATACGGATCAGCAGTTCGGGATCAATCGAGGGACGGCCCTTATGGCTGTAAAACTCAGCCAAATACTGGCAGATGTCATTCAGATCCACGAACCTATCAATTGAGCGCAGCATATGGTCTTGCGGGATGTGATCTTCCAACGTGGACTCATAAAACAGCGCCGCCTGTGCGTCCTGCCTTGGCACCCAATCAAGGAATGGTTTTTCAACCGAATTGGGCCACATCCGGCGTACGGTCGTAGATGTGTTCAAATCCCAAAGCTCGCATGTGGCGGAATAGGCGTTTCAGCGCATCGCACAGCTTTATGCGGTGGAGAAAGCAGCACGCAGTTCAGCGCGTCGCACTGCGGCAGGCAAAAGCAAAGCCCATTCTCGATGATCTGGTGCTCTGCCTGCAGAGCGGGTTGCGCAAGTTATCAGGCAAAACGCCACTGGCCAATGCCATTCGATATGCTCTGACCCGCATTGCAGCCCACAAGATCAACAGGATTGATGGGTTGCTACCGTGCGACTATAAGGTGTGAATAGACGCTGTCTGCTCTGATCCAAGGCAGAATTAACTAAGTGAAAATCTGGATCAGCATGGCATTTGCAGCGCTCTGCGCTGGAGGTTCTGCCTTTATCTATAAAGCAGACGTTAACCCTAGGTCACGGACCAATGAGTCCTTGGTACATGTCAGGAGCTGCAAGCATTGCCGCGTGCGTTTGGGTATTTTATGTCTTTCCAAGGATGGGTAAAGGTTGGGCCACGGATGTCTTGTGGATTGCGGCTGCCTATCGTTGTGTCGGTGGCATGACTGGTTTCTTGATCGCGTTTGCGCAACCCATAGGCATTCCTTTTGGTGCGTCTGTTGCGATCAATCTTCCTTGGCTGTTTCCAGTGATAGTTTTGCCGATCCATCTTTCGGGCGCAGCCGTTATTTTTCTTTTGCCTCGTATCTGGCAGAGTACATAAGTCAGCCATTCGAGCATACTGACAATGCGAAAATGTTAAGTTGTGAAAGCTGCCATTGGCCAAATCAAAGTCAACGGCCGCTATCAAAGAGTCTATCAGCTGTGCGCCCAGTCCCAGTACATTTCGCGGGCACGCCGTGCGACTTGGCCAACTGCATATTGCGTGTCTTCAAAGGCTGTCACAGGTGTCACTTTGTGCATGTTCCCGGACAAGAAAACCTCGTCAGCCTGCTGAAAATCCTCAAACTTCAGGATGCTTTCGTGGACTGTCGTGCCATCAGCTCGCATATGCGAGATAAGCCTCGATCGCGTAATGCCAGCCAAAAATGTCCCGTTGGGAATCGGGGTAAACACCTCTCCGTCTTTGACCATGAAAACATTGGAGGTGGCGCTTTCCGCGACATTTCCCATCGCGTCAGCCACAAGCGCATTGTTAAATCCTCTAGACCTTGCCTCTACGATCATACGGGCGTTGTTTGGATACAGACACCCTGCCTTGGCGTTCACCACTGCATTTTCCAGAACGGGCCGACGGAATCGGGTGCGGCCGAGGGTTGTCGCCGCAGATGCCGGGGCGATTGGGATTTCTTCTAGACAGATGCAGAAACCGGTTTCATCTTTGCCGGGAACAATTGCCGTCGCATCACCATGAATCCCCCAATACATCGGCCGGATATAAACTGTCTTGCCACGCAGCGGTGCCAAACCGTCCCATATGATTTGCACCATGTCCTCTGGTGTCAGGGTGGGTGTTAACATAAGCGCCTCGGCGGATGCGTTGACCCGCTGGCAATGGGCCAAAAGGTCGGGCGCAACACCATCCACAAAACGCGCGCCGTCGAAAACGGAACTGCCTAGCCAAGCGCCATGATCAGCCGCCCGAATGATGGCAACGTTATCCTCGTGCCATGCCCCTTTATAGTACGTGCGGATATTCGTGCCGACTGCCATCTGCGTCTCTCCTCTGCGAATAAGCATGAAGCTATGCGCAGCTGATGGCGGGGTCCAGTGCAGTTTGATTTGGGACGGTTGGGGCGTGTTTGATTTTTGTTTAAATATTGTGATCTTGGCGTTAATATTTGATCTGGCCGTCACTATTCAAGTGACCTGGGGCCCTCAATTCATGCGTTTTATTCATTTTGAACACTAGACACAGCTTGTCACGACTGTATCACCACGCAGCCATCACAAGGAGCCCCCTATGCAGCGCACGCTTGGCACCTGCTATTATCCGGAACACTGGCCACAGGACGTGTGGGCCGAAGACGCCCGCCGCATGGTCGAAATGGGGCTGACTTGGGTGCGGATTGGTGAGTTTGCATGGAGCCGGATCGAACCTGAACCCGGACATTTTGACTGGGCATGGTTAGATCATGCGATTGGTGTCTTGGGAGCCGCAGGATTGAAGGTTGTTTTGGGGACACCAACGGCCACGCCACCGCGTTGGATGTTGACCCGGCATCCTGATATGCTGGCGGTAGACATTGAGGGTCGAACCCGTAAATTTGGATCGCGGCGGCATTACTGTTTTAGCCACCTTGGATATCGTGACGAATGCGCGCGTATTGTCACCGCTTTGGCCGAGCGCTATGGCAAACATCCCGCGATTGGCGCGTGGCAGACGGACAATGAATACGGCTGCCACGACACCACGATCAGCTACTCTGATGCGGCCCGCAACGGGTTTCGCGCGTGGTTGCGTCAATGTTTTACCGATGATGGCAATGATGGTGACATTGGCGCCTTGAACCGTGCTTGGGGCAATGTGTTCTGGTCGATGGAGTACGGCGATTTTGATGATATTGATCTGCCTAACCTGACGGTAACCGAGCCAAACCCAGCCCATAGTCTGGCATTTCGACGCTATACCTCTGATCAGGTCGTCGCGTTTAACCGGTTACAGACAGAGGTCATTCGAGCGCATTCCAATGCGCCCATATTGCACAACTACATGGGTCGTATCACTGATTTCGATCATTGGAAGGTCGGTGATGATTTGGATATCGCCAGTTGGGACAGCTACCCGCTTGGCTTTTTAGAAGATCGCGTCGGCGCGGATCCACAACGGCAACGCGACTTCGCGGGGCAGGGCGATCCGGACTTCCAAGCATTCCATCATGATCTGTATCGGGGTGTTGGTCGCGGTCGTTGGTGGATAATGGAACAACAACCCGGTCCGGTGAACTGGGCGCCGTATAACCCTTCGCCTCTGCCAGGGATGGTGAGGTTGTGGACATGGGAGGCTTTTGCCCATGGCGCAGAAGCTGTTTGCTATTTTCGCTGGCGTCAGGCGCCTTTTGCACAAGAGCAAATGCACGCAGGCCTGTTGCGACCCGATAGCATCGAGGCACCTGCCGCCGACGAAGCCCGGCAGGTGCGGGATGAATTGGCAGAGGCGCCAGAGGTTACGCGCGCGCAGGCGCCTGTGGCAATAATTTTTGACTACGATGCTGATGCGGCTTGGTCCATTCAGCCTCACGGGGCAGGGCTAAGCTATTTCGGACTGGTTTTTGAGTACTATCGTGCCCTTCGGCGGGCTGGTCTTTCTATCGATTTTCTGCCGCCAACGACGCGAGATTTTGCAGGTTATAAACTTGTCCTAGCTCCTGGACTGATCCACATGTCTGAAGAGCTTAAGCAATCGTTGGCCACAACATCTGCGCAGGTTCTTTTGGGGCCGCGCAGTGGCGCGCGAGACCCGCACATGGCAATTCCTGTTCCACTGCCTCCTGCCTTTCCGGGGTTAGATGTCACTGTTCAACGCGTGCAATCTCTAAGACCTGATATGCCTGTGGGTCTTTCCACGGCTGGGCATGTCGTCCGATATCTTGAAGAGCTCTCAGGCAGCGCGGAGCCCGTTTTGACGACCTCAACCGGCGATCCAGTCGCGATGCAGCATGGCCGCGTGACCTATATGGCCGGTTGGGGGGATGACATTTGCTTGGATGATCTCATTGACCGTACGGCCAAAAATGCAGGGCTAGAAACGATAGCCTTACCCGATGGATTGCGCGTTCGGGACACCGGACAGGAAAGATTCTGGTTCAACTACAATTCGTATCCCGTGGACTTTGACCAGGGGCGTATCGATGCGGCAGGAATTATGCGGCAGACATTGGCGCAAGAGATGCCGTAACATAATTCACTGAAAGGTCACGATCAGAAATCCTCCAACCCCAGGTAACTGGATTAAACTGGTATCCCTTGCGGTCTACTGGTTCCAGTCCAGCCTGCGTCATCAACTTGAACAGTTCATCTGGGGTAATGAACTTGCTCCAGTCGTGTGTCCCTTTTGGCAGCCACCGCATTACATATTCCGCACCGACAATTGCCATGACAAAGCTCTTCGGGTTTCGGTTAATCGTTGAGCACAAGTGCAAACCGCCCGGTTTTAACAACTGTCGGCACGCTGTCAAATATGCTAGAGGATCTGCGACGTGTTCGACCACTTCCATGTTCAGGATGACGTCAAACGTCTCGCCTGCAGCCACAAGCGCCTCGGCGGTTGTATGTCGGTAGTCGATGGTCAGGCCAGACTGTGCGGCATGAGCCATGGCAACCGGAATATTACGTTCGGCGGCATCTACACCTACGACGGTTGCGCCGAGGCGCGCCATGGGTTCGCACAACAATCCGCCCCCACAACCGATATCGAGGATACGCAGACCGGAAAAGGGTGCCTCACTGTCCAATATGCGATTAAATTCAGCACAGATTTGCTGTGTGATGTAACTTAGCCGCACGGGATTCATCATGTGTAAAGGTTTGAATTTCCCTTCAGAGTCCCACCATTCGGCGGCCATAGCCTCAAATTTTGCTATTTCGGATGGGTCGACAGTGGTCGCCATGACGTTTTCCCCGTAGCCATTCATGCCCAAATCACAATATAGGTAGCACATGGACAAAATCTCGGGCCAAAAGAGCGCAGCTCATTATCTTTACCCGTCCGTCAAAGCCTATGACCAACGTATACTGGACACAGGCGACGGACACAGGATCTATGTCGAGCAATGTGGAAACCCTGACGGCATACCAGTCATTGTCTTGCATGGAGGACCGGGCGGTGGGTGCAGTCCGGCAATGCGGCGTTATTTCGATCCTCAAAAATTCCGGGTCGTCCTTTTTGACCAACGTGGGTGTGGTCGGTCGCGCCCGCATGCCAGCGTGGTACACAATACGACGTGGCATTTGGTCAAAGACATAGAGCAGATCCGCACCACGCTGGATATTGACCGGTTCATAGTTTTTGGCGGCAGCTGGGGGGCTACGCTGTCGTTGATTTACGCCATAACCCATCCAGACCATGTGCGTCAGTTGGTGTTACGTGGTGTATTTTTAATGACATCAGCTGAGCTTGGTTGGTTCTACGGTGGTGGCGCTGGCCAATTTTGGCCAGAAGCCTGGACACGGTTTTCAGATCCTGTGCCTGCCGATGAACAGGACAACCTGATTGCCGCGTACAATAAGCGCCTTTTTTCGCCAGATATCCAATTGCAAACACGGTATGCAAAGGCTTGGGCATCTTGGGAGAATGCGCTGGCATCGGTAAATTCGGACGGTCACGGTGGGGACGCTCCGGGGGAATATGCACGCGCTTTTGCAAGGCTGGAAAACCACTATTTCATGAACGGCGGTTTTTTGGAACATGACGGTTGGATTATGGATAATGTGACGCGCATTGCACATATCCCCGGCTATATAGTGCAGGGCAGGTATGATATGATCTGCCCACCTCAGCGTGCGTGGGAACTGGCGCGCGCATGGCCCAATGCCGAACTTCGAATGATTCGGAATGCAGGTCATGCTCTGTCCGAGCCCGGAATCAGTGCTGAGCTTGTGAGCATAATGGACGGACTGTAATTCTGCGCTGAGTTGTGCGCTGAAAGCTGACAAAACACTAATAAGTGAGAAATACCTCACCCAAGACGGTTTACAGCTAGCAGGTAGCCGTTACGCTAGTGCGACATAAAAAAACAGGGGAAACAACTTGCATCCAGTTTTACGTATCACACTCCAACGTTTGGCGTTGGGAGTCCTGACACTGGTGATTGTATCCTTTGTGATCTTTGCTGCTGTTAATTTGTTGCCGGGCGACTTTGCTCAGGCGATCCTTGGTCAGGGGGCAACACCAGAGGCCGTTGAAGCAATTCGAAACGATATCGGTCTGAATGATCCCTTTTGGATCCGCTATTTTGATTGGTTGGGGGCCTTGGTCTCTGGCGATTTGGGTGTTTCATACTCTCAGATGATGTTTGCAACGGGAATGGGCGGAGAAGACATCCAGTTGATCCCCATAACCGAGCAGATCGCACCCAGATTCTACAACACCATGTTCCTTGCGGGGCTCACAGCAATCATTGCGGTACCTATTTCTTTGGCGGTTGGCGTTCTTGCCGCTCTGTACCGTGGATCTGCATTTGATCGTATTGCGAACATCACCACGCTCAGCTCAATCTCCAGTCCGGAATTCTTTCTTGCGTATGTCTTGACGCTTTTCTTGGCGGTTCAATGGCAAATTTTGCCGTCTTTGGCATCGGTAACTCCGGAAATGCCCTTGTTCGAGCGCATTTACACGGCGCTTTTGCCGGCACTGACTTTGACCTTGGTGGTGACAGCACACATGATGCGGATGACTCGCGCAGCAATCATCAACCTGCTGGCCTCGCCGTATATCGAAATGGCGCGTCTTAAAGGGATCAGTCCTATTCAAGTGATAGTTAAGCATGCTTTGCCAAACGCTCTCGCCCCGATCATCAATGTCGTGGCGCTCAACCTTGCGTATTTGGTGACGGGCGTTGTGGTCGTCGAGGTCGTCTTCGCCTATCCGGGCATTGGGAATTTGTTTGTAGATGCCGTACGAAGTCGAGATATCCCCGTGGTTCAGATATGCTGTCTGATTTTTGCGTCCGCCTACGTTCTTTTGAACCTGACGGCCGACATCCTGTCTATCCTGTCCAACCCACGTCTGAGGCACCCTAAATGAGCCGCTCTTTAGTTGTACCGGCTATCGCACTTTTATTCACGGTTATCGTGCTTGTTGATTTTGTGATGGGTATCGGGGTGCTCTGGTACCTCTATGCTGTCCTGCAAATTCTGATGGTTCCGTTTGAACTTATGACGACCGCGACTGCACCAATGGTTGCTGTACTGGGTGGTTGGAAATGGATTGTGTATCTGGCGCTGCTCTGCGTTGGGGGCTACGGGTTTCGCGCGGTTGGGCAACGGCTTACCAAAAACCGGCCGTTCTATCGCGACATGCCGTTCAGTGTTGCGTTGGGTTACGTTTTCGCAGCGACATTGATCGTGGTTGTCTTGTTAAACTACAGCCGTAGTTTTTCTACGCTTGGCGGAATGCCGGACAGTTACTTTTTCTTCAGGTCCGCGCTGCACTTCCTTGTCCTGTCCAGTGTGGCGGCCGTTTTGTTCCGGCAGTTTGGATGTATGGTCGGGACAGCATCAACACGCAAACTGTTCCGGCAGATGCCGGCTACGGCCTCGTTCGGGATCTTGATCATAATTTGCTACGCAATTGCCGCGATTTTTGCGCCAATGATCGCACCCCACGGGCAAGAGACGATTTTCCCGCGGGCAAATATTATTCCTCTAGTGCCCGAAGCGATGGGTGGTGATCCTGCATTTCCGCTAGGCACAGATCAAATCGGTCGAGATATCTTAAGCCGCTTGATTTATGGGGCACAAAACACCGTTGGCATCGCTTTTGTAACCACCGTCCTGGCATTTTTTCTAGGTGTGACGGGCGGCTTCCTTGCGGCTGTTCTGCGGGGGTGGGTGGATCAGGTCTTGTCACGTCTGGTAGACGTCCTGATGGCAATACCGGCACTAATCTTCTCTTTGTTGCTCATTACGGCCGCGTCGTCGCTGTTTAGTGGAACCGGGCTCACTTGGGCCATGATCGTGATCATCGCAGTCATCGATTCAACTAGGGTCTTTCGTCTGTCACGCGCAGTGGGAATGAACATCGTTGTTATGGATTATATCGAGGCATCCCGTCTGCGAGGCGAAGGTGTTGGTTATATGATTTTCCGAGAAATCCTACCTAATGCGACCGCACCATTGCTGGCGGAATTCGGGCTACGGTTCTGTTTTGTCTTTTTGACCATTGCCGCGCTCAGTTTCCTTGGCCTTGGAATCCAGCCACCCTTGGCGGATTGGGGAACTATGGTGAAAGACCTCGGCCAATTTGTAAATTACGCGGCGTTCTTGCCGCAATACGCGATGCTGCCGTTGCTGCCGGCTGGGGCTATTGCCCTTTTGACCGTGGCGGTGAACTTCGTAGTGGACTGGATGCTGCAGCGCAGCTCTGGCCTGAAGGAGTAGACCAATGGCGAAAGACAGTGATTTCCTTGTCCAGATGAACGATATCTACATCGAAGGACGCAGCGATGAGACTTGGATGCCGATTATAAACGGTGTTGATCTGACGTTGCGCCGTGGAGAGGTTCTGGGGCTTATTGGTGAATCAGGTGCTGGCAAATCAACCCTTGGCCTGGCGGCAATGGGCTTTTGTCGGGATGGCGTTCGCATTTCTGGCGGTGAGGTGTATTTTGACGGCATCGACCTTTTGGCGGCGGGTGCATCTGCAAAGCGGAACCTGTTGGGCAAACGGATCGCGTATGTGGCGCAATCTGCTGCCGCCAGCTTTAACCCTGCGCACCGTTTGATTGATCAACACACCGAAGCGCCGATACGGCATGGTGTCATGTCGAGGGCTGAGAGTGAAAAAGACGGAATGGAATTATACCAACGTCTGCGTCTGCCCAATCCTGACGAAATCGGCTTTCGTTATCCCCATCAGGTCTCTGGCGGACAGCTGCAACGTGCAATGACAGCCATGGCCATGTCTTGTCGCCCTGACTTGATTATATTTGATGAACCCACAACCGCTTTGGATGTGACGACGCAAATCGAAGTTCTTGCTTCAATCCGCGATATTGTTGCGCAATTCAATACGGCTGCGATCTACATCACACATGATCTAGCCGTTGTGGCGCAGATGGCGGACAGGATAAAGGTCCTGTTGAAAGGTGATGAGGTGGAAGAGGCCGATACGCGCACGATGCTGACGGACCCAAAAGAAGACTATACCAAAAGCCTATGGGCCGTTCGGGCGTTTCAAAGACCGCAGAAACCTGCTGTTTTGTCTGGTGCGACTCCGGTCATCTCTGTCAAAAACGTAACGGCTGCTTATGGCCCCGTGCCGGTTCTCAATGATGTCAGTTTTGATATCCATGAAGGCCGCACAGTCGCAGTTGTCGGCGAATCTGGCTCGGGGAAATCAACGGCAGCACGATGTATTACGGGTCTTTTGCCTCCCAAGCAGGGATCGATCGAGTTTGAGGGTCAGGCGTTGCCGTCTGACTATCGAAGGCGCAACCGCATGCAGTTGCGACAAGCCCAGATGATTTATCAAATGGCTGATACAGCGCTTAATCCACGTAAAACAATTGGAGAGATTATCGGGCGCCCTGTTCAGTTCTATATGGGATTGACGGGTGCTGCCAAAAGGAAGCGGGTCGAAGAGCTTTTGGACGAAATTGAGCTTCCAGCTCATCAATATATAGATCGTCTTCCATCCGAGTTGTCTGGCGGGCAAAAACAGCGCATTGGTATTGCGCGTGCACTTGCAGCCGAGCCTAAATTCATAATTTGTGATGAAGTCACCAGCGCATTGGACCAGCTGGTTGCAGAAGGTATTCTTAGGTTGCTGGCGCGTTTGCAAGATGATCTGAAGTTGTCGTATATGTTCATCACCCACGATCTTGCGACGGTGCGGTCGATCGCGGATGAGGTGGTTGTCATGAAAGATGGGCGCGTGGTCGAACAAGGTCCGAAATCTGAAATGTTCCAACCACCGCATCACGCATATACGGACCTTTTGCTCAGCTCGGTTCCAGAAATGGACCCAGATTGGCTTACGAAATTGCTTGCAGAACGGGGCATTGAAAATATTGGCGATGCAGCCGTCACAAAAATGAGTTAAACTTTGATCGTAGATTCTGCATGTGTAGAATAATTTAGACTAACCCGTCGGTCCAAAAGGCCTTGGGATAAACCACGAGGGAGAAGAAAATGGTTTCGATTTCACGTCGCGGATTGCTGGCGTCTGGTGCAGCAGCAGGTGTGCTTGCAGCGACAGGTATGCCAGTTGCCGCGCAACAGCGTGGTGGCACGTTACGCATCGGCCTGGCCGGAGCAAACACATCAGACAGCTGGGATGGCCGGACGCATTCAGACAGCTATATGATCACGGTTGCCCACGGTGCGGTTTTTGACTGCTTGACCGAAGTTACAGCAGAAGGTGAATTGGTGGGCGAACTGGCAGAAAGCTGGTCCGCGAGCTCTGACGCCAAAACATGGACTTTCCAGTTGCGCAAGGGTGTTACGTTCCACAACGGCAAGCCGTTTGGTGCAGACGATGTGCTCGAGTCGCTGCAAATGCACGTGGCAGAAGGCGCAAAGTCAGCAGCCAAGCCAATCGTTTCGTCGATCACAGAAATGAAAAAAACGGGCGATCACGAGGTCGAATTTACGCTGGCAGTGGGCAATGCCGACTTCCCGTTCCTGATGTCAGATTACCATATTCTGATGTACCCTGCTGGTCAGATTGAAGAGGCCATCGCCAAGGGTATTGGCACGGGTTTGTACCGCGTAGAGGCATTTGATCCCGGTGTCCGTACATTGATGACCCGCGTTGACGGACACTACAAAGACGGTCGGGCCGGTTGGTTCGATAGCGTTGAAGTCAAAGCGATCAACGACAGCTCTGCTCGGATGAACGCGCTGATGACTGGTCAGGTTGACGCCGTCAACCGCGTTGATTTCAAGACAGAGCCACTCATGCGTGCCAATCCAATGATCAATGTGTTCGAGGTGACTGGTAACCAGCACTACACCTTCCCTATGTTGACCAATATTAGCCCGTTTGATCAGATCAATGTTCGTCAGGCATTGAAGTATGGTATTAACCGTCAGGAAATGGTTGACAAAATCCTGTTGGGTCACGGTGCCGTTGGAAATGACCATCCGATTGGTCCGGCGAACCAATATTATGCATCTGATCTACCACAGCTGGAATACGATGCAGATCGTGCCCGTCATCATCTGAAAAAAGCTGGTCTTGATAGTCTGTCGATAGATCTTTCGGCCTCTAACGGGGCGTTCTCGGGCGCAGTTGATGCGGCACAGTTATATCAGGCATCGGCGAAATCGGCTGGTATCAACATCAATGTGGTCCAAGAGCCTGCTGATGGATACTGGTCCAATGTTTGGCTGAAAAAGCCTTGGTGCGCATGCTACTGGTCTGGCCGTGCGACGGAAGATTGGATGTTTGCAACTGCTTATGAAAGTGGTGTTCCTTGGAATGACACAAATTGGGAAAATGCACGCTTCCAAGAGCTGTTACAGGCGGCCCGTGCTGAACTGGATAGCACGAAGCGTCGCGCACAGTACTATGAAATGCAGGCCCTGATGTCTTCCGAAGGTGGTACAATTGTTCCGATGTACGCAAACTATGTTGGTGCACACTCAAGCCGTATTACAAATTCGGGGACCATCGGCAATCTTTGGCAGATGGACAGCTCGCGTCTGATCGAACGTTGGTGGATGTCATAATCAACTTTTTTCAAACTAAAAATAAAACGCCCCGTAATGCGGGGCGTTTTCTTCTTTTTGGTGGCATACTTTTATTGCCCTATGAACTCAGGCCTATGCGTTGCTTCTGACCTTAAAACTCTGGGATAGCAGCTGCTCGCTATCCTAGAGTTTATGCACATTTACGACGTTGTTGAGGGTGCCAGTAATGTAGTTGTGTGGGTCAATGGTGTTGAGCTTGCAGGTCTTAATCTTGGACACGTATTCCTCAGATCGCCTCGTTTTACAGGTCCAAGTACGCCGGGTGGTTCTGATCCAGCTCACGCTCGATCATCGCGGGTGAACGCCCCGAAGTACCCTGTCTTGGTCTCGCCGCCCCAGAAGGCCAAGGTGGCGCGGTAAAAATATCAACGCCCTGCCGCGCATAGATTTGGCGTTGGCGATACAGCGGCATGTGATCTGAATATTGCGAGACGATTACGCTGGCCGTGATCGCTTTGGCCGGCATGCCACCTTTGATCAGTCGCGTTTTTCGCGGGTGCTTGGATTATGACCGGTTCACAGGACTGACAGGCATAATGTGGGTGACGGCTCACAATCATGCAGAACTGGGCAGGCATGATGTCCAAATTCACTGACGTCTTTGACAATGATATGATGCTCAGCACCGCAGCCACAGGTAACCTCTGGTGCAAGGCCTCACTCGCAGCGCGGCAAGTGCTTCGGCAAGACGCCGCGTGCGGCACATGATGTCGACGTCGCAGCCTTCTTTGGCGGATCAATCACCTGGTCTTTGGCATGAACGAATGCCGCCACGCGTATCGCTGATCAGAAAACCAACCGGAGCAATGGGTTGCTCCTGCGCAGCCATAAGGTGCGAACGGGTGCTTGCCTTGGACTCTCAGACCGGTTTCGAAGGTGTGACACCTTCGTCCCAACGCATCTTCTTGCGAAAGATCGCTAAATTGGCGCCGTCGACGCTACGTACCTGAAACATATGCTTCGCCAGATCGAGCCCAACCGTGATAATCTCTGACATGAGCCCCCTCCTTTGTGGATCATCGCAGACTTACTTGGTGTGTAGTTGCAGCTAGGGGGCGGTCACATTATCAAGCCCCGCGGGTCCAAAAACAGGTTGACGCGTCTGGGGTTATCTAATGCTGCATTTTGCGAGCTGCCAATATTTACGATATGCCTGCCCCATTTTGATTTGCAAGATGTTCAAAATCAGCCATGAAAGCCCGGACGTGATCGATGATTTTTTCTTCATCCCAATCGTTTGGGGCATATGTAGACATTGATCTTCTAAACTGTATTTCTTCCGCAACTGCTGTTCGACTAGGTTCAATAAATGCAACCTTGGCGGTAGCGCTCGACCGAAACCTTTCAGACCATAGATTTATTTTACTGTTGAAGGCACAGTTGGGCCGCCTTCATCATTACCGCGACCGGGGTGTGCAGTTAATGATGCGCTGGCTTATACTGGTACATATTATGATTATGCTGGTCCGATGTTGTGGAAAAAATACGATGTTTTCGGTGCAGAAGTAAGGACGATGAACATGACACCAGCGCCTCTGCAATCAGGATTTGCATACGAGCTGCGGTGCAGGAAGGATCTTGGTCAGCTTGCGGAGGTTTTGGGCGTTTGCCGCAAGGAGGAATGCGTCGTTTACCCCACATGGGCCTGATAATCACAGCCGCCCTAACCCAAGAATACGCTTGCGATGGGCGAAGAGTACCTCCGCTTTCTTTTCTAAGCTTCATCAAGACAGCATCTTGTTTGGTCTTGGCGTTCTCCCCGGGCGAGCTGCGGGGCAGCTGCATGTTCTGCGCGACTGATTGATCTGGCATCAGCATTCGGGCAGCACTTCGATTTGGATGGGCTTGGCAGGTTAGTTTCAAGCCTCGGTATTTGGGGCTGTCTTTGCCGGTTGGTACTCTGATTGGATCAGAATAGTTGTGGCGAACCTGCTCGAGCACATAACCTTTCGGGCCGGTAATTTGGTCGTTCCACGCGTCCCACCTTAAAGTTTTTCCAGCTTCAGGTGCCGTCGGTACGACCAGCTTTGTCCGTGACTGGGATGTGAGGTGTGATCTTGCGATCCACCAACCACCCAAACATTGGGCCAAACCTGTTAGCCGTGTCTGCGAGGATGCATTTCGGGGCTAGGTCAAACTTGTCTTTAACCCGATCCAGCATGGTGCGCACACCCTCGCAAAAACAGAGCACGCGTCGCGGCGTTTCAAATTTCCCGCACGACGCGTCGTCATGATGTGAAGGCCAATCGGTTTTAAGTTTTATCTGCAAAGATTATTGCGGTTACTCGCGCATCAAAACACGCAGAAATGTTACCCATGTATCACCGTACCGACGGCTGTCTTCGATGTGAAACCCTTTTGGGGCGGATTGCGCGCTGGCCTCTTCCCAGACCACCAGCGCCTCTGCGGTTAACCAGCCTTGGGCCAAGGCCCGATCCAAGGCAGCCGCCCCCTGATCTTGGCCGTAGGGGGGGTCTAAAAAGACCAATCCACAAGGTGCGGCAGCCGCAGGCAACCGCATAACTTCACAGCGCAACAACTGCGCCCGTGTCCCCAGATCCAGCATTGCCGCGTTTTCGCGCCAAATCGTTTGTGCCTTTCGACCACTATCGACCGCCGTTACATGTGTTGCGCCACGGCTTAAGGCTTCGAACCCAAGCGCACCCGTCCCTGAAAACAGGTCAAGAACACGCACGCCATCAATCACATCACCAAATCGCCCCCCGTCCAAAATCGAAAACAGGCTTTCGCGCACGCGATCCGATGTGGGCCGAAGATGCGCGGCGGCGTCACCTTTTCCAAGCGACGCCAGCCGACGTCCACGCATCGTACCTGCAACAATCCTCATCCCTTGAGAAGCGTTTTCAGGTTGGTAGCAGGATCAGCGAGCAGGACGGGATCGGGCGATTTCCCCGCCTCGATAAGCCGCTTGCCAACCATATAGGCGCGGGGATCATTCATTGCGTCCAACGCAATCAATTGACCTTCGGCATAATACCAAAACGACACCGACGCCCCCGATCCTCGGGATACAACATGATCAAACCCGGTACTCAGACCGGCGATTTGCAATTTGATGTCGTATTGGTCTGACCAGAACCATGGCCTTGCAACATACGCGCGATCTTCGCCCAAAATATTGTCGGCGACCAGTTCCCCCATATCGATGGCATTTCCAACACTTTCCAGCCGGATCCGCGCCTTTGGTCCGGGAAAACTGGCGCAATCCCCTGCAGCCCAGATGTGGCGGTCGCTGGTGCGGCCAAGCGAATCAACGGCAATTCCGTTGTCCACTTTCACTCCTGCGATCTCTGCCAGGTGCTGAGCAGGCGTAACACCCACGCCAACAATCACAAAATCCACATCCAGCACGGCGCCATCTGTCAGTTCGGCCTGCTTTACGGATGTGTCCCCAATAAGCCGTGACAATCCCACACCTTCGCACAGGGTCACCCCTTGGGCGGCATGGGCCGCACGGAAATATTCCGAGGTCTGCTCTGCCGCAACCCGCTGAAGGATCCGTGGCGCAGCCTCTAGCAACGTCACATGCACGCCCAACTTGGCCGCAACGGCTGCGGCCTCCAGACCGATGTATCCACCACCGACGATTAAGACCCGCGCCCCATCGACAAAGTGTGGTGCCATAGCATCTACATCCGCAAGCGTGCGCACACAAAATACACCTTCAAGACTACCGCCTATCGCGTCCGGTAAATGACGCGGTGCCGCACCTGTTGCCAACACAAGGTCATCGTACGGCACGCCCCCAGACTGCGTGGTCACAGTTCGGGCGACAGGATCAATATTGGTGACGGTCTCTCCCGTACGCAACGAAATATCCTGATCTGCGTAATACGACTCTGGTCGTAGGAAAAGCCGGTCCAGTGGCAAATCACCCAACAAATAGGCTTTGGACAACGGTGGGCGCTGATACGGTGGCACAGGTTCATCCCCAATCAGTGTAATCGCCCCCTGATATCCCTTGGTTCTAAGCCGCGCCACGCAAGATGCCCCTGCCTGACCTGCACCTACCACCACAACTCCTGACATAGTTGGCCCTCGCCTTATTGGTTTCCTGCCGGATGACCCTATGTCACAAGGACACAGAAACGCAAACGCAGGAGCACATGTAAAATGACAATTGCCAAAGGGGACAAACTGCCCGGGGCCAACCTAATTGAAATGACCGCCGATGGCCCAGCATCAGTGGATATCGCCGCGCGGGTCGCAGGAAAAACCATTGTGATCTTTGGAGTCCCCGGCGCCTTTACGGGAACCTGTACCTCAGCCCATGTGCCCAGTTTCATGCGGACAAAACCGGATTTCGATGCCAAGGGTGTCGACGAGGTCATCTGTGTATCGGTCAATGATCCCTTTGTGATGAGCGCATGGGGCGAAAGCACCGGTGCAACAGATGCTGGCCTGACAATGCTGGCAGACCCCGCTGGTACGTTTGCGTCCGCCTTGGGTCTGGGATTTGACGCACCGCCCGTAGGATTTCACGGCCGTTTCAAACGCTCGGCCATGATTGTCCGCGATGGGACGGTCACCGAAGTGCAGGTAGAAGACAGCCCCGGTGTATGCAACGTCACCGCGGGTGAGGCGCTGCTTGAGGCAATCTAGGAGCCCCGAGGTTTGACCCTGACAGTTGGGTCAGCCTGTGTAGGGTCCTCGGGCCAAGGGTGTTTTGGGTAGCGTGCGCGCATGTCCTTGCGGACATCGGCATAGCTACCCGCCCAAAATCCGGGCAGATTCATTGTTGTCTGCACCGGGCGCCGCGCTGGAGACAGCAGCGTCACACGAAGCGGTTGGCCCGCCACTGAAGGGTGACGTGTTTGTCCGAAAAGCTCTTGCAAGCGCACCGCAATCTCGGGCGCCTCGCCGGAGTAATCAATCGGCACCGAATGTCCCAATGGTGTTTTGAACGTCCCCGGCACAGATGTATCCAGTTGCTGCAACTGCCCCCAATCCAACTGCGCACGCAGCGCTGGCAGGACATCAAGGTTCCGCAAATGGTCTGCCGTCGTCAATCCATCAAGATATGGCATCAGCCATTCTTGAAGACGATCCATCAGCGCCTCTTGCGACATATCAGGAAGATCAAGACCACCCGCGCGCGCCAGCCTGATCCGGGCCAAAAAACGTCTCGCAGCGTTGGTCAGTGGGATACCTAGTTCTTTTACGCCCTCCAGCATGGCTCTTGATAGCGCATCACTTGGGACGTTCTTCCATACCCGGTCATCCAAGACGATCGCACCTAAGGTTTCTTGCTGACGCGCCAGAACACGACGATCCCGACGTGACCACCTGCATGTGTTTTGCCAAAGGATTTCATTGGCAAAGATGTCTCTTAATGTGCTTTCTGCAATCGGCAGAGCCATGCGTACCTTGGCCTCTCGTGGGTTGCCGTCCGTATCGGTGACCACCAGCAATCTCTGGCCCGCCAGAGGATCAGACAACGGCATAACTGCGCCCTTGCCGCCTGACAAAAGAAACCTTGGCGCGTCACCTTTGCGCCGCATCCCAACCCGGTCGGGATAGGCCAAAGCTGCCATCGCGGCAGGATCGGTAATCTTGGCATCACTTTTGGGCACAAGCCGGCGCAGACGCTTGGCTTCGGTCCGAATACGATCCAGTGTCGCGCGGTTTGCAGGCAATCCGACGGCCCGCGGATCCCGCAATGCCCGCAAACGCAGACCCAGATCTGCGCCCGCCCCTTTCAACGGATCCCGATCTGACAAGAGGGCGGCCATCTCGGCGGCCTGTCCACCCGCGCGCACCAACATATGCGCGAGCCGCGGATGCAATGGCAGGGCCGCCAAACGCGCACCGTGGTCTGTCATCCGTGCAGAATGGTCCAGCGCGCCCAACATACGCAACAATGTTTGTGCCTCTGCCAATGCACCCGATGGCGGCACCGTCAGAAAAGGCAAATCCGCACTGCCCCATTGTGCCAACTCAAGCGCAAATCCAGCGAGATCGGCCGTCTCGATCTCGGGCGGCGCATAGGCGGGCAACGATCCGTCTTCGCCTTTGGTCCATAGCTTATAGGCCTGTCCGGGTGCCATCCGACCGGCCCGGCCTGCCCGTTGCGCAGCCTCTGCACGGCTGACACGTTCGGTCACAAGACGGCTCATTCCAGAACCAGGATCAAACCGGGCCCGGCGGGCCCGGCCAGCATCAACGACCACGCGCACATCTTCGATGGTCAAAGATGTCTCGGCAATGGCCGTTGCCAGAACAATTTTGCGGAGCGTTGGGTCAGGGCGGATAGCTGCGCGCTGCGCCTCGAACGGCATTGCACCATAAAGCGGCCGCAGCGCACATCCTTCGGGCAAACATGGCGTCAGGATGGAGTCAACGCGCCGTATCTCTCCTTCACCAGGTAAGAAGACCAAAACACCACCAGTGGTCTTTGCCAAAACCTCTCGCACCAACGCAGCTGTGGCGTCAGGCAATCGAACGTCGCGTGCCAAAGGCTGTGGTAGCCAGTGATGTTCAATCGGATAACTGCGCCCTCGGGAGGTCGCGATGGGCGCCTGCATCAGATCAGCGACCGGCCCCGCATCAAGCGTGGCAGACATCGCCATAAGCATCAGGTCGTCCCTCAAGGCCTCTGAGATTTCAAGACACAGCGCCAGCCCAAGATCAGCATTCAAGGATCTTTCGTGAAATTCATCAAAGATGACCATCCCAATCCCAGAAAGTTCAGGATCAGACTGGATCATCCGTGTCAGGATGCCTTCGGTCACAACTTCGATGCGTGTCATGGTACTGCACCGAGATTCGCCACGAATCCGGTAACCGACAGTTTGTCCGATGGGTTCGCCTAGTGTCTGTGCCATACGCTCGGCCGCGGTGCGTGCGGCCAAACGACGAGGCTCCAGCATCAAAATCCTGCCCTGCACCAGCCCCGCCTCCAAAATGGCCAGCGGCACACGTGTCGTCTTGCCTGCACCGGGAGGCGCCTGCAGAACGGCGCGGCCCTCGCGTTGAAGAATTTCAATCAGTTCGGGCAGAATATCATCAATTGGCAAGCGCATAAAAACGTTATGGGGCGCATTGCGATCTTTGCCAAGAGAGCCCCGGCTGAGTATCATATGCGCAGACTGCAACCTGTTAAGTGCAGAATAAGAAAATTTAACAGGATCTGGACATCTGCGTCCTTTGCAGGGAAACAGGTGTTCGATGACACAGGATCTGACACAAAGGGTTTTGGCCGGTGAGCGGCGCGCCTTGGCGCGGGCCATCACATTGGTGGAAAGCGCACGTAAAGATCATCGGGCCCAGGCCGCAGACATGTTGGCACATTTGCGCAGTTCAGGACGCACGGCTGTTCGCATCGGTTTGTCTGGCACACCGGGTGTCGGAAAATCCACCTTTATTGAAACCTTTGGCATGATGTTATTGGCCAAGGGATTAAAGGTTGCCGTGCTGGCGGTTGATCCAAGCTCGACGCGATCAGGCGGATCGATTTTGGGCGATAAAACGCGTATGGATCGGTTGGCCCGCGCCTCTGGGGCTTTTATTAGACCATCGCCCAGTCAAACCCATCTGGGCGGTGTTGCGCGACGCACCCGAGAGGCCGTGACCGTCTGCGAGGCCGCAGGCTATGATGTGGTTTTGGTCGAAACGGTCGGGGTGGGCCAATCTGAAACGGTCGTCGCGGAAATAACGGACTTGTTCGTGCTTTTATTGGCCCCCGCTGGTGGGGATGAACTACAAGGCGTGAAACGTGGAATCATGGAGACGGCGGACCTGATCCTCGTCAACAAAGCCGACGGCGACCTTAAACCCATGGCCACACGGACCTGCGCTGATTACGCCGGGGCGCTGCGATTGCTGCGCAAACGGGTTCAGGACCCGCCGGGCTATCCCAAAGCCCTGATGGTATCCGCCCTGCAAGACCATGGCCTGGACACAGCATGGCATGAAATGCAGGCCCTCATTGATTGGCGACGCACCAAGGGACATTTTGCAGCACGGCGTCAGGATCAGGCACAATATTGGTTCCTTCAAGAGGTCCGTGATGGACTATTAGGACACCTGACCACACCGGCCGCTCAACATGATTTGCACCGTCTATCACAGCAGGTGGCCGCAGGTGTTTTGGGTCCATCTGAGGCCGCAACCAAAATGCTGATGGGTCTTGGGGTTTCCGGTACTTGACGCGCCCGTGTGCAAGGCGTATCCAGCCTCTAATCAGATTCCGGGCGCCATGGCGATGGCGTCCTTTTACTTTGGCGGCGCCAGATTACGCCCCAGATCAAGACGAGGATAACCCTATGTCGCGTGTATGCGAATTGACAGGTAAAGGCCCGATGTCTGGCAACAATGTCAGTCATGCCAAGAACCGTACCAAGCGCCGTTTTTTGCCCAACCTGAACGATGTGACTTTACAGTCCGAAGTTTTGGGTCGCGGCGTGAAGTTGCGGATAACGAGCCATGCGCTGCGCTCTGTGGATCACCGTGGGGGTCTGGACGCGTATCTGGACAAAGCGAAAGATACCGAGCTTTCAAGCAATGCGCTTAAGGTCAAGAAAGAGATCGCAAAAGCCCGCTCTGCTTGATCTGTACTTTGAAGACATGAAAAAGCCTGCGTGATCGTTCACGCAGGCTTTTTTGTGGAACGCTCTGTTTCAAACGTAAATATGTTCAAACGTAAATATGATCGAAAAGAGACGCATGCAATATAGACAGATTTTATATGTGCTTTAAGGCAGGATCTCAGGCACACCCGTATAAATGGCTTTATGCAGCCTGATACTTACGCTGTGTGAGTTGGCTGACATGCGCCAAAATACCACCCAGTGCAGACACAAAAGTCTCACCAGACCGGAAGCCGCCGCGATCACTGAGCCGACCAGCGTCAGGCACAATATGCGAAAATTCAATACACAAGGCTGCCGCCATTTCCCGACTGCGACGCAGGCTACGCGCATCATCACCAAGTCTGTTAAGAATAAACCGCACATCCTGAAGGGATAACGCGGCATCGGCCATCACACGCCGCAAAATACGGGTGTTTTGAGCAGCGCGCGGCGTGATCTCGGCCACAGCAAAGAACGTATCGGCGAGGGGGACTAAATCCGCAGCAGCCGAGATCAACTGAGGAGGCATTGAAACCACCACCTGCTGTCCCTGCTCCACGTATTCTGTCGCGACCTTTTGCAAGTGCCGGGCCATACCCGCACCTCCGGTATTGGGCAATTGCACCTCGGTCAAAGATGTCGCAACACGGCTATGCTGCGCATCCGAACAGTTTTCAGATTCATCCAAAAACCGAACAAGACTGACCGGGTCTCCACCCGCCGATAAAGAGTTAGCCACTTCTTGGGCAATCAAACTGGCACCACTGCCGGACGCCAGGCTTTGCAGCATGATCACGCGTCCTGTGGTGGCTGAACTGTCGGTACCTTGGGACCACTGCGACTGAAGAAGAAGACGGGACACAGCGCGTTCAAGTCCATGGGCCATGGACTGCGTATCCAGAACAGCCAACGGGCTGAAATCATCAGGCAGAGCCTGCGCAAGCTGAGATGATGCTACGTTGGAGACCAGAATAACTGGACAGTCACACGCAACAGACAATCTACAAATATTTTGTAGCTTCGCGATGTCCATCAAATCCTGCTGTGCCAGCGCCAGCACCAGAAACTGCGGTTTCTTTTGCGCAGAATGCGACAAATATGCGGCTGAATCGTCAAGAGACAGATGCCCCCAAGCCGACCCAATTATGCGATGTAACTGATCCACCAATCGCGGAAAGCCGGTTACATCGTTGGCCAGCACGCAGGCAACCAAGTCGGAATTGGTCAAAACTTGGGTTTCGTGGCGCAACATGCTCGACTTGAATCCACTCTAATTGGGTGCGTCAAAAAAAATATTACGATATAATACACTGCTTTACGTTTTTGGGGCCTGAACACCATCCGGTCTTTTTCTAAATTCTTGACAGCCAACTGAGGCAAAACTGCGGCAAAATACGGGTTAAAGACAGACAATCACCAAAAACAAACCGGCCACGCACAAAGTGGGCAACCCAAAAGAATATACCTGGTTCAACGCAAAATAGCGCCAGGATTCATAATGCCATTGGGGTCAAGTGCGGCTTTGATTGCACGCATAGCCGCTAGCTTGGTTGGATCACCGTAGCGTTCCAAATCTGCGACCTTAAGCCGACCAATACCGTGCTCTGCACTGACCGAACCATCGTAGGAATGCACCAAATCATGCAATGCCTGCTTCACCCGATCACGCTCTTTCATATGATCAGTCCGGCTGAAACCTTCCTGCGGAAACACGTTGTAATGCAGATTTCCATCACCAAGGTGCCCAAAGCAATTTATCCGAAAATCCCCTATCTTGCCGATCACCTGACCTGCTTCGATTATAAATTCCGCAACTGATCCTAATGGAACGGAAATATCATGGCTTGATACCGACCCTATGCGTCTGTTTGCTTCGGGTATATGTTCCCGAACAGACCAGAATTGGGCGCGCTGTGTTTGCGACTGCGCGATCAGGCCGTCTGCAACCAGTTCCTCTTGCAGGGCAGCTTCAAACAAATCGGTCAACAAGGCTTGCGGATCCTGCCCCGCCCCCAGACCAAGATCAATCAACACCAGCCAGTCTGGATGGGGATCAAAGGGGCGGCGGATATCCGGAAGCGTCGCCTCAAGAAAATCCAAGCCAACACCGCTTATCAACTCGAAAGCGCTGACGCCATCACCAATAATATCTCGCGCGAGCGACAGCACCCGAAGGGCGGCGGACGGATCAGACACAACAAACATGCCTGTCCCTTGAACTGCTGGACGCGGAAACAGCTTAAGCGTGGCTGCTGTGATCATACCCAGCGTACCCTCGGAGCCGATCAGCAGATTACGTAAATCATAGCCGGTATTATCTTTGCGCAAACGCTTTAAGCCGTTCCAGATGCTGCCATCGGGCAAGACAGCCTCAAGCCCGAGACACAGATCGCGTGCGTTTCCGTACCTTAAGACCCCAACACCACCTGCATTGGTCGCCAGCAGTCCACCAATGCGTGCCGATCCCTCTGATGCCAAAGACAGTGGAAACAACCGATCTTGTGCCTGTGTCGCATCGTGGACATCTGCGAGAATGGCACCGGCTTCGACCACGGCCACGTTTTCCAGTGGATGGATGCTGCGGATAGCTGTCATTGCCTCGACCGACAGTATCAAAGGTGCAGCAGGCTCTGGTGCCACCTGTCCACCAACCAGCCCTGTGCCGCCTGCATAGGGCAAAACCGCCACGCCCGCCGCATTGCAGACACGGATAATCTGCGCAACCTCTTCCGTGGTGCGCGGAAGCGCCACCGGCGCAGCCGCACCCGACCATCTGCCACGCGGTTCTGCCAGATAGCGTGCGTCGGCAGAACGAATGCGACCGTTTGGTAATTGTGCGGACAAAGACGCGACAAAATCGGCGTTAGCAGGATGATAGGCCATGTGCTTTTACAACGTGTCCAACTTGTGTGCCAGCTTGGCATCTAATGTGCTTAGACCACCCACATCATGGGTTGTCAGAACAACTTCGACCCTGTTGTAGACGTTGCACCATTCGGGATGATGGTTCCATTTTTCAGCCCAGATCGCAGCACGGGTCATCCACCCGAATGCCGTCACGAAATCATCAAATCTATATGTCTTACGGATCGCATCCCGCCCTGTATCAACGAGCCACCCCGAGGCAATTAACGACGGCAGAAGCGTATCGCGTTCCGCTTGGGACAATAATTCAGTCATGATCGCTCTGATCCTTATCTTTCCGAAATGGGCCGTAGCCTGTCAAAACCTCAATGTCTTCAGTGATGGCGCGACGTTCTTCTGTCAGGTACTGGGCAACGGCATTTGCAAAGCCGCCATCTTTAATCCAGTGCAGACTGTGGGTTTCAACAGGCATATATCCCCGCGCCAGTTTGTGGTCCCCTTGCGCCCCCGCCTCTACCCGGGATAGCCCGGACTCGATCGCAAATGCCATTGCTTGATAATAACATGCCTCAAAATGCAGGCAGGGGTGATCTTCGATACATCCCCAGTAGCGTCCAAACAACGTGTCGCGTCCAATAAAATTTAACGCACCGGCCACATACTGACCATCCCGTTCTGCGAGGACCAAAAGAACGTCATCCCGCATGGTCTGCTGGACACTGTCGAAAAACGCGCGGGTCAAATAAGGCGTGCCCCATTTGCGTGCGCCGGTATCCTGATAAAATACCCAGAACGCATCCCAATGATGTGGCTTTATATCATCGCCAGTCAACGCCAAGATCCGGCCCCCGAAATCCTGTGCACGTGCGCGTTCCTTGCGAATGGCCTTGCGTTTGCGGGAACTGAGTTCTGACAAAAACGCATCAAAGCTGTGATAGCCCGGGTTGACCCAATGGTACTGCTGAGTTGTGCGCCGCAGCAGTCCTAACGCTTCGCCTGCGATGGCCTCGGCCTCGGTACAAAAGGTGATATGCAGCGATGACAGATCATTTTCGCTGGCCAGATGCACCGCCCCCTGCAAGATCGCCGATAGACCCTGTGTGTCCCACCCGGGCGAGGTCAAAAACCGACGCCCCGTTGCCGGAGTAAAAGGGACAGCAATCTGAAGTTTGGGGTAATAACGACCGCCTGAACGTTCCCATGCGTGGCCCCAGTTGTGGTCAAATATATATTCGCCTTGACTGTGCCCTTTTGCAAAAAGAGGCGCGGTCGCAACAACCTTGTCACCTGTTTCAACACTTAAGTAACGGGGGTCCCAGCCGGTACCAGCGCCAACAGAGCCTGATTTTTCAAGAGCCAACAAAAATCTATGCGTGGTAAATGGATCAATCGGACGACCGCCATCACTGGTTTCAGGGCAGGCACAGCCATCCCAGTCGGCCGCATCTATCTGATCCAGACTGGTTTGAACATTTACCGTCAGAGGCAATGTGTCGGTCACTGTGGAGTGCTCCTGTTTTCCACAAAAAAAGATGCGTCACGAACTCCGAAGATCAAGGCAAGAAACCTTCAAACGTGATGACATCTGCAATTTTCAGAGCTTCTTGCGCTTGCTCGGACGAACGCACAGTCCAGCATATAACCGGTTTATCATTGTCTTTTGCACAAACCACACGGGGATCGTCTAAGGCCTCGACCCGATGACTAATAAAATCGACAATCGGGTTCGATACATGATCGCAACGGTCAAGGCAGAATCTTCGATTTTCAGGAACCATGGGCCAGCGGCTTGTTGTAAATGTATCGGTCAGAAAACCGCGCGGGATAAAGGGCGCCCATTCCGCGAGGACGCGCAACGTATGCAGGTTAAACGACATCAATGCGACCGGTCCCGAGTATTCCTCAAGGGCTTGCACACAGGCTTTTTCAAGAACTCCGACATTCGGCCCGAGCGCACCGTCCTGATCCTTTATCTCAATCAGCAACGGAACACGCCCCCGGACCTGATTGAGGACCTGCCGCAGGGTTGGGATGCCCTCGTCCCCGTTGTTCAGTTTTATCTCACCAAGTTCACTTGCCAAGTATTCAGCCAGATACCCCTTGGACGCCGTCAGACGGACCAAGTCGTAGTCATGAAAAACCATGACCTGGCCATCGCGCGATAGCTGCACGTCAATTTCAATGCCATATCCCCTGTCAGCGGCAGCCTTTACGGCTGCCAGACTGTTTTCAGGTCGCCTGTCCAACGCATCATGCAATGCGCGATGGGCCAATGGCCGATCCAGAAAACCTGTTGGCAGGGTCATACCAGTTCGAAAATGCCTTCGACTTCTACAGCAACCCCAAATGGCAAAGATGCGGCTGACACCGCAGAACGTGCATGCCGTCCAGCGTCGCCCAGAACCTCGACCATAACATCAGAGGCGCCATTTATCACCTTGGGCTGATCCGTGAAATCTGACGTCGAATTTACAAACCCAACGAGTTTCACCACTCTTTTCAACTGTGACAGGTCGCCTCCGCAGGCAGCGCGCACCTGCGCAAGCAAGGCCAGCGCGCAATAAGATGCCGCCGCGGCACCCGCATCCACATCCATGGTGTCACCAAGTTTACCGATAATCATGCCATCTGACCCAATTGAAATCTGACCCGATACATAGAGCATCGAACCGCTTTGCACATAAGGCACGTAGTTGGCAGCAGGTGCCGGTGCATCTGGCAAGTTAAGCCCCAGCTCGGACAAGCGTTGATCTATTGCATTGGTCATAAGACATCTCCGGATTTTTCATGATTTGACGCAGGTTATGCGTTGTTCCTGACGCAGAAAACCCCTCATGGCAACAAAGGGTGTTAAGACATTTGGCCACACATCGATGCCAAAACACACACGGCCTGCCGAGGCCGTGTGTGTTTCATTTTCGCGTCTATACCCAAAACAAGGGCGCACAGGAGGCCTGCGCTTGACCAAATCACCTATGATATCAGCTTTCTGTAAAGGCCCGCCGGAAATAGTCGGTGAAAGGTTTGACAAGATACGCCATAGGGGTTCGTGCGTCAGTTTGAATATAGGCTTCAACGGGCATGCCAGGAATCAAAATCGTACCCGCGGGCAGACGTGCAAACTCCCCTTCGTTTAGCGCAATCTCTGCTCTGTAATAGCTTACGCCCGAACCATCATCGCGAAACGCATCCGCTGAGACAAGCATTACGGTTCCATTCACCTCGGGCGTTTTGCGACTGTCCAAGGCTGAAAACCGCAAGACCACCTCTTGGTCCACAAAAACCTGATCGATATGAATTGGTTCGACTTGTGCTGCAATCACCAGTGGCCTGTCTTGCGGTACAATAAACAGCACTGGATCGGCCGGTCTGATCACCGAGCGTTCCGCAAAAACCGCCATGCCATAGATGATACCCGACACCGGAGCTTTAATTTCCATGCGGTTCACGCGTTCATATAAGGCGCGGCGTTGCTCGGCCAGCTCACGTTCGCGGTATTGTAAATCGCGCAGGGTGGTAATGGCTTCTTCGCGGCGGCGCGTTTCCAGCTTGAGGATTTCGATATCAAGTTCGGTTATGCGGCCCTCGGCCTGAGCCCGCTGCGCCAAAAGTTCCCCCATGGTGCCTGAAAGGCGCGCCTCTTCGCGTTGTAGCGAAAGAACACGGCTGGCTTGGGCAAGCCCCCGATTCAGAAGTGTTTGCTGATCCGCCAATTCCGTCGCAATCAAATCCAACTGCCTTGCCAAAGCAACGCGTTGCGCATCTATACCGACGATCTGATCTAGAATTTGATCGCTGCGCTTGGACAAACCGTCAATTTCCCGGCGAACAGATTCCCGGCGAGCATCGAACAACTTAACCTGACCATCGACCAGTTCCGCGACTTCTTTATCGACACGGGCAAGCTCCAAAAGCTCTTGGTCAAAGGTAAGGGTATCGCTTTGTAGGCGTTCGGCATTCAGGCGTGCGCGACGTGCAACCAATTCAAAATACTGTCCTTCAACAATGGTCAGCTCTGACATGACAAGATTAGAATCCAACCGCACCAATGGGTCGCCCACACGAACGAGATCCCCTTCATCAACCAAAATTTCCGAAACAACCCCGCCATCGGGGTGCTGGACAATCTGTCGGTTGCGATCAACCTCTATCTGGCCACCGGCAATAATAGCACCGGCGATATCCGTGGTCGCGCTCCAATAGCCGAACCCACCCAACAGCAAGACCAAAACAACGAGACCAAGAGACATCTGCCCGCGAACAGGAAAGCTGCGCAGCGCCTCAGTCATGTTTTCATCATCGCCACCGCCTCCAAACAGGCCCAAGCCACCGGATTTGGGCGCATTTTGTTGCGGTGGAGTCCCAGGTATCGCCTGATCGGCGGGAACTTTTTTAGGGGTAATTTTGCCCAAGACACCTGCACCAGCCTTACCCTGTTGCACCTGTTGGCCTTGATTAGGCGGCAGGATTTCTGCTTCGATTGGCTGCGCGGGTTTGGTCGGATCGCTCATCTTACACCTCCGGGACCTGCATTTTGCACTTGTTGATGATTTTGCACCACGGCCTTTAAGACTTCATCCTTGGGGCCAAAGGCAACACGGCTGCCGCCCTCCAGCATCAAAAGCATATCACATTCCTTGATTGCAGCGGGGCGGTGGGCCATGATCAGGACAGTCTTGCCTTCAGCCTTCATGGCGCGCACGGCGTTGTTGACCGCTGCACTGCCTTCGTTATCGAGATTAGAATTCGGCTCGTCCAAGACAAGTAAAACAGGATCACCATACATCGCACGCGCCAAACCAACACGCTGCATCTGGCCACCAGACAATTTCCCACCAGCAGCAGTCACACGCGTGTCGTATCCGTCGGGTAGTTTTAGGATCATCTCGTGCGCATCGGCTTTTTTGGCCGCTGCAACGATCATTTCCGCATTGGGCTGATCCGAAAGGCGGGCGATGTTTTCCGCAATCGTTCCATCAAAAAGGGTCACGCGTTGTGGAAGATAGCCGATATGATTTCCCAAATCATTACCATACTGATCTAATGCAGCGCCATCCAGCCGGACCTTTCCGCCGGCCGGCCGCCAGACGCCGGTCAGGGCTCTGGCCAGGGTCGACTTGCCTGCGCCTGATGGACCAATCACGCCAAGCGCCTGTCCAGGTTCGATGTTGAACGTGACGATGCGCAAAGCCGCTTGCTGTTCGCCGGGGGGCACAATGGTCAGCTGCTGTACGTCCAGCTTTGCACGCGGCCGAGGCAAAGGTGTTCTTTCTGGCTCTGGGGGAACCTCGCCAAGAAGCTGGCCTAAATTGCGCCAACCACGACGTGCAGCCTGCACCAATGGCCACTGACCAATTGCCAGTTCAATCGGCGCCAACGCGCGCCCCATAAGGATAGACCCCGCAATCATTGCACCCGGCGTCAGTTCCTGCTGTAAAACCAGATAGGCCCCAAGGCCAAGCATTGCCGATTGTAAAAACAGCCGGAATGTCTTGGTCGATGCCGTAAAGCCACCCAGCAGGTCAGCCGATCCGATATGGCTTTTCAGTGACATGGCCCGGGCTTTGTGCCAGCGGGAAAAGGCCTGCTGTCGCATGCCCATAGCCTGGACCATTTCCGCCTCGGACCGTATCTGATCTGCAATTTGATTTGATTGCGCAGCCGTTATATTGGCGTGCATGCTTGGGCCTTTGGTAACGATTTGGTTGAAAATCGTGATGATGACCAAAACAATGCCACCAGCAATCGCCAGATAGCCAAGAAATTCGTGAAACAAGAATATGCCGAACAAGAAAAGCGGAACCGCGGGCATATCAAAGATCGACATAAGCACTGGCGACGACATCAATCGTTGCACCGAATCCAGATCGCGAAGGCCAGACTGCGCCAATTCGTCCGGTCTGGTCGCAGACCGCCGGACAACGGCATCAAAGACCCGAACGTCCATCGCCGATTGAAACCGCGCCGCAACGCGGCCCATCACACGTCCACGGACAAAGTCAAGAAGGCCCATCATCCCATACAAAAACGCAACAATCAGCGTTAGTGCAATCAATGTCGCCTCAGATCGTGAGCCAAGAACCCGATCATAAACCTGCAGCATATATATCGGCCCTGTGAGCATCAAAAGATTCACACATCCCGAGAAGATCGCCACAAACCAAAACAACACTCTGCTTTGACGCCGTACTTGTTTAAGCTCGGCTAAGCCGACTTGTATAGGTTCTATTGCCATTCACTTGCCCCGCGGCACATGCCGCTATTTTCTGCCTCAAGTTCGATTCGATGATACAAATTAACCCTGTATCGAGAAACGGCTTATTTCAATTGTCGCCATTATGCTACAGAAGGTGTTTTTGATAAGGCCACTGTTTGACCTTGTTTCGACCACTCTATGTTACGTGATTAGTGGCAACAGTGCCATAAATCTACCCGGAGTTGCAAAAATGTTCACGTCACGCTTTCAAATCGTGCCACTTAGTCTGATTTTGATTAGCGGGACGCTGGGCGCCTGTTCCAATCCAGAGATTGATCAGACACGAGACGGGGTCAACGATCCGTACGAAACACTCAACCGGGCGACCTATTCGGTCAACAGGGCTATTGATACAGTTGCACTTAGACCAGCTGCACAGCTTTTTGGAGCCATCGTTCCAAAGGATATCCAACCACTGATGCGCAATGCTGCCGACAATCTGGGGACGCCCAAGAATGCGGTGAACCATTTGCTTCAAGGTGATCCCAAGGATGCGCTTGGCAGCACCATGCGATTTGCAATAAATTCAACCCTCGGATTGGGCGGGTTGTTCGATCCTGCCTCTGAATTCGGGTTGGCGGCAAATGAAACCGACTTTGGCGAAACGCTGAGCATCATGGGGGCGCAAGAAGGTGCGTATGTCGTTCTGCCTGTCTTTGGCCCCTCAAATGGGCGCGACGCGGCCGGCACAGTTATTGATTTTTTTCTTGATCCCATGGGCCAGCTGACCGGCAGTGATGCGCAGATCGCCCTTGGCGTGCGTGCAACAGGCATCATCGCCACACGTCATCAGTTTGGTGACACGATCGACAGTATCCTCTACGATAGCGCAGATGGATATGCCCAATCCAGACTGCTGTTTCTGCAGAACCGGCGGTTCAGCTTGGGCATCGCAGACGATGATATGGGCGAAGACCCCTTCGGCCTGGATACTGATGGGTTCTAGAATGCTGACAAGACGACTTTTTTTAGCAAGCACACTGGCCTTGGTTGCACGGCCATCCTTGGCGCTGGATCAGTCAAGCGCCAAGGCCTTGATCACACAGTTGGTTGGCCAAATAAATATCGTGATAGACAGCGGTCAATCCGAAACCGGAATGTATCTTGAATTCGAAAAAATATTCAAAACCTTTGCAGATACATCGTTCATAGCGGCATATGCGATGGGGGCGGACGGACGCAGAGCGTCCACGTCTCAAAAACAGTCCTTCTCAAATGCATTTACCGGATATCTCGCCCGCAGATACGGCGCAAGATTTCGGGAATTCATCGGAGGACGACTAGAGGTCAAGAACGTTACCAAACACAAACGGTTTTATGAGGTTAGCACAACAGCCTACTTACGCGGAGAGGCCCCGTTCACCGTATCGTTTCATGTCTCGGACCGCACCGGCAAAGACCTGTTTTTCAACATGTATATAGAAGGTGTGAATATGCTGTTGAGCGAACGTACCGAAATCGGGGCGATGCTGGATCGCCGCCGAGGCAATATCGACGCGATGATCGCCGATCTACAAAAAGCCGGATGATGCGGGGGAACATACCCCGTCGTTTGAAGAATGAATTTTTTAAAACCATCAATATGGCATCGCACTCTATGTAACCCCAAAGGGTAATCTGTTGTCAGCACTTAGTGGTGACGATCGCGGGTCAGGCTATCTTCTGCTTCTTGCAAATCTTCAGGGTCGTTCGAAGGAATAGCATACCCCCCTGTCAACCACTTTCCCAAATCGATGTCAGCACATCGCTTTGAACAAAATGGCCGCAGGGCCTCTTGCGCCGGTTTTTGACAAATTGGACAGGTCATGACAGCTCTGGCAGCGGGAAACGGTCTCTTTTACGTTGTAGCTCATAATGCCCCAACGTGGTCCATCCCACCAGAGTGGTGTCAACGGAACATGCCCGAAAGGCTGCACGTAGCGCGCCTTCGAAACCTCGACGTTCCTTTTTGGGCATAGGGGCCAGATCGACGACTATCTGCCCTCCCAAACCACGCAGACGCAATTGTCTTGGCAAATCGCGTGCTGCCGCGATATTCGCCTTCAGGCCGGCGGCGGGTGAGGTATCGCTGCCCGTGTTCACATCTACCGCGACCAAAGCACGGGTCGGTTCCACATACATCGAGGCGCCAGCGCCCAAATCAACGCGGTCATCTTGCAGCGTTTCAATCTGATCCAACGCACCCGATCTGTCCAAACTACCAGCGTCCCTGTCTATCTGTGCGGGCAACGGCCAGTCACGCCATGCCAGTGCATGCGGTGTATCACCTGCAACCAGCAATTCAGAGTTGCCTGCCAGATCCGACGTCACCGCCTCGGCCAATTCGCGCATGGCGGCAATATCTTCTGCCACATCATCCAGTGACGACCCTTCACAAGCACTGCGCAGGATTAGGCCCATTGTGCTGTCGGTCATCACATCATGGGCGGTCTCTAAAATGCGCTCACGCTCGTCATCATCCCGAATTTGCCGGCTAACGTTCACACCCGGTGATTCCGGTGTGATGATTGCATACCGGCCCTTGAACAGAACTTTGCTGGTAACCGGTATGGCTTTGCCCGGTTCGGCATGTCCCGTGACCTGAACCAAAAGAGGGGTGCCCGGCGATAGTCCTTTGACCTGCCGCAGATAGGCGCTTCCATCAGGTGTTTTCAGGAACATTCCCCCCTGCCCCTTGACCGGACGATCAGCCATCGCACGGTAGATTGCACCGGGAACCGGTCCGTCGCCAGAAATCAACAAATCCTGCAGGCGGCCATCTTGTAGCAGCGCTGCCACCTGTCGGCCTGCCATGTGGTCCAACGCGATGACACGACCCTTCATAGGCCTTTCCCCCAATAGCCCGCTGCTTTTAACATGGCTGCTGTTTCGGCAAGCGGCAAGCCAACAACGCCGGTGAAGCTGCCCGAAATCCATGGGATCAAAGCCCCTGCCGGTCCCTGTATGCCATATCCACCGGCCTTGCCGTGCCAATCATTCGTGGCGAGATAGCCCCGCACATCACGATCGTCGAGGGACTTCATTTTGACTTGTGTCACAACCTCGCGTTCCCAGATCTGATCATTGCATCGCACAGCCATAGCGGTAATCACTTTATGACGGCGGCCAGAGAGAAGGCGCAAAAAGCCCTCTGCCTCGGCCTCGTCCACAGGCTTGCCCAAAATCCGGCGTCCCAGGGCAACCGTTGTGTCCGCGCATAATACGATGTCACCTGCATCGGCCTGCACCGCCATCGCCTTGGCTCGTGCGATGCGACGACAGTAGATGCGCGGCGCTTCTCCGCGATGGGGTGTTTCATCTATATCCGGCGGACGGACATCATCCGGCGTAATGCCCAACTGCGCCAAAAGCTCCAGCCGCCGCGGGCTGCCCGAGCCAAGGATCAATCGCATATGGTCTTACTTGAAACGGTAATTGATCCGACCCTTTGTCAGATCATATGGGGTCATCTCGACCTGCACCTTGTCTCCCGCAAGAACACGAATGCGGTTTTTGCGCATCTTACCTGCCGTATGTGCGATGATCTCATGGCCGTTCTCAAGCTCGACCCGAAATGTCGCATTTGGCAGGAGTTCCTTCACGACACCGGGGAATTCGAGCGTATCTTCCTTGGCCATGGTCTCTCCTGTCATGGATTTGTCCCGGAAAAAGTGGGACGCTTGCGTAACTGAGCGCATCTGCAACAATTTTCAAGAGGCAATTACCGCAATCGTACAAGATGTGGCGCTTCTGCCCTTGGGATCTGATCGTTCCAATGGGACCGGTTCAGGACAGCCCCATCGCGGCGGACCTCGGAAATCACAGTCAAATCAATGTCACTATACGTCCAATCAGAGACATTTTCTGGCCCTTCGGCCACCACGGAATCTGACGGGAAGCCTTTGTTCGCAGGGCCAAAAATCCCCCCATGGTCAAAATTTTCATCCACGGCGGGCGACCAATCAGCTATACCAACCGCGAACGACATCACGGTCACACACTGGTTTTCGAGCGCCCGAGCCATCGCACCCACACAAACCCGCCAGTACCCTGCCCTTGAATCTGTGCAGGACGGCACAAGAATCACATCCGCATCCGCCACGGTATGCGCCAACAGGGGAAACTATGCATCATAGCAAATCAAAATTCCAGTTTTTCTGATCGACGTCTCGAATATCTGTAACGGTCCACGCGAAGCAACACCCCATACCTCGCGTTCAAAGCGGGTCATGATTTGTTTGTCCTGTGTCCCCTGCGCGCCTTTTGGCGAAAACAAGTGGCCGCGGTTCACAGGTCGGTCCGCGATATCCAAATCAAAGACAGGGGCGTTTTCTGCAAGGATATGCGCAGCGTATCCCCTTTTACGCCAAAACGGATCAAGGGCGTTATAGGCATCGGGCCTTTGTGGATGATCGTCGGGCCGGATCACCGAACAGAACGCTGCGTAACGGCGACCAAGCGATCGCACATGGGCCTCATGCGCATCGAAAAAGCGATGCCCTGCCCCCTGCCCCGATACTTGGACAACAGGACTGATTCCCTACAGTAAAAAATATCCCCAAGCGCGTAGGCCAAAGATGAAAAGGCTTTGGCAAAGTCATCTGCGTGCTCTTCCACCGGTGTTCCCGTCGCCGCACCGACAAGCTGCACACCATCGAATGCCCCGACCATGACCGCCTGCGCGCTATCGCGATAGGTTTGTAACTAGGCCCGTTCGTAATCCAAATCCCCGTCATAAACATACGGCCAGTCGCGAAACACCGTGAGCCGTAGCCAAATGAACACATGACGGGCATGACGCAATTCGGGTGCGCCTTGGCTGAGCTGAACATCGAAATTATCTGTGCCAATTCCTCTCAAGCCAAAGGCCCAGTAGAGCGTGCGAACCGCACGCTGCAAGACCGTCTGGTGAAGGAACTTCGCATCGCAGGAATCTCCAACTTGGATGGCGGCAACGCATTTCTTGCAAGCTCCGTAGCGCGTTACAATGCCAAGTTTGCAAAGGCTCCGGCCAAACCAGACAACCTGCACCGCGCCCTAAACACTGAGCCGAATCGCCTCACCGAAGTCTTCTGTCTGCGCGACAAACGCTATGTCACCAAGGATTTGACGCTGAAGTACGACCGCAAGAGTATAAGGCTTGCGGTCAACGATCTGATGCGCGGTCTCGTCGGCAAGTCCGTCGACACCTATGAGTTTGCAGATGGTTGCATTCAGGTGCGCGCAAAAGGCGTCGCCCTGCCCTGCAGTTTCTTCGATCCACACCAACGGCGCGTCACACACACGCCGCAGTCACCGAGAACAAGCGCCTCGGTGCGGTTCTGGCACATATCAAAGAAGAACAGCAGAAGGCCACGCCACCGCCGAAGGTCAAACCCATCAGCGCAAAGAACGGGTGGAAAAAGCCCAAGATGAAACATCACTCTGAACCCGTTCGCCTGAATTTCTTCATTGAGAACCACGCAACGACCGAACAAACCACAAATAAACCTGCGCCCAAAACATCTGACCCGCGCGCATCCGAACATTGAATGCCTGGGCAACGGTATTGTGCGTCCGAGAACGCGGCAAACCCCACAAACGCAAAACCAGCTGTGCCGAGAAAAGCGGCCGCGAAGAGCAAGAGCCAAAACCCAAATCGAAACATGTTTGAACTCTCTAACACTCAAAACCATGGGTCAACGTCGTAACCCCGCAAGGCTTCTCAGCCCTGCGAAATCTGAGGTCTCCGGGCTACTAAGCCTTGCTACCGTTAGCACTCAGGGTGACACTTTTGCATTGCAAACCCAATGACACATCTACTTGGTTGCAACAGCCGCAGCCCGCGCCATCGTCACTGACCATAATAACCATATTCGTCAGATTTTCCTGATAACAGTCAGACATATGGGCGCAAAGTTCGGCGGACTTTTCGCGACCATGGCGGATTGTGCCTTCGTTGACGTGGTGGGCCACATTTTCAGACAAACAATCCAGCATCGCCTGCGTATCACCTGAATCAAAAGCGTAAAACACCGTTGGATGAGGACCATTGTGCGCATTATTGTCCCCATTTTGATTTCATTTGGTGGATCAGCTGATCGCGTGTTTGTCGGTACACAGACAACTTTGCCTCTCTGGTATCGCCCAATCCCGTCGGATCCATTATGGGCCAATATTCCACCGACAGGTGATAGAACCGGGTCAAGTCCAGTGCCCGACGCTGACTGGCCGGAGAGAGCGCCACAACCAGATCAAACCCGGAAAGAGCCTCGCCCATTTCCTCCAATTCGTCAAAGCTTCGTGACTGATGACGCGACAACTCTATGCCCAATTCCGCGCAGGTTGCTATGGCAAATCCGTCAATCTCCAGATCATTGACCACACCTACCGATTGAACATAGGTCGAAAGCCCAAACAGCTGTTTCATAATGCCCTCGGCCATAGGGGAGCGCACCGCATTGTGATCACAACAAAACAGGATCGACTGAGGAAGCGCTTGCGACATCCCTAGCCTCCAAAGTGAAGAACACAGATGAGCGTAAAAAGCCGACGCGCCGTGTCGTCGTCAACCAACACTTTGCCCTCAAGTCTCTCTTGCAGTATCCGTGCGCCTTCGTTGTGGATGCCGCGTCGTGCCATATCAATGGTCTCAATCTGGCTTGGTGGCAGGCTTTTGACGGCATCAAAATAAGATTTGCAGATTTGAAAATAATCTTTGACCACCTGCCTGAATGGGCTGAGCGACAGGTGAAAGGCTGCGGCAGGGGCCCCGTCAGACGACGACACATCGAAAACCAGTCGTTTGTCGCGGATTGACAGTCCCAGATTATAGGGCCCTTGTGGCACATCCCGGTCATCTCGGATTGGCAAGGCGAAACTGTTGGCTTCCATCAAATCAAACAAGGCGACGCGACGCTCCTGTTCGATTTCGGGCGTGGGCGGCGGAAGATTGGCGTCATCGAGCTCAATATGCGCAATGCGGCTCATCGTCGGGGTTCCTTACTTTGCTTGACTGTGACTAACGCAAACCATGCAGCCAAGGGAAGGAAGAATAACCCCACACCGTGTATTCCTGCCTAAAAGGTATTTTCAACAAGCTTGTCTTTTCGAAGGGGCAACACACAAATCAGACCACTTGCATTGTAAAGTGCGTTTTGCCGACAAAGGCGTATATCAAGCGCGGTAAGTGTTCACATTGGCTCATCACGGCAGCGCATCTATCCAAAATCCCAACAACACAACCACATAATACGACCAGTCAATCTCATCGCAGGCCTCGTCATCCATTTTATTCGAGAAAACCGTATTAATTCTTCAAGCAATTGAGCTGCGTGTCAGGGGATCGCGCCGAAGCTTGGCTGCCCGGTCTGGCTTTGTGGACCCTATGCCCATCTGGAGGTCATCTCCAACGACCGCCGTCCTCATTCGATGTCCGAAACTGGCTACCGCTCGCATTTCTGCTCGCGTGAACTGGTGCAAGATGCTGGTGGCGCGGTCGTCCCGAGCGATCCTGTATTTCGGGATGCCTTACTGGTGCAAACTGAAGCTTTGTGAAAAGTAGTTTCTGCATCAAGCTTCAGTTATCGCTGGAATTGTATTGACGAGATTTTGTGCCTTTAAAATCACCTTATACGATAGTACTGGCACTAATATATAGCAAAAAGTAATGCCACTAGATATCGTAACGAGTTTATCAGTTGCTCGAGTGGTTGAGGAAGACCGAAGCGAAGTTTGTCGCTTAACTCGAGGTGTTCACGAAGAGGGCATCTTTCGTGACATTGCCTTTTCGGAAACCAAGTTCAACGGATTTTTCAGTAACACCTTGAATGATCCCAAAACCTATCTCGGTTTGAAGGTGGAGCGGGACGGCCGAGTTGTTGGATGTAGCTACTGCATTATTGGAGGCTACTTCTATCGGCGAAGACGCTTGAATTGTCACCGTCAACACAATCTGTGTAGATGAGGCTATCCGAGCCTCAATTCCTGGCGGCAAAATTGCTCTGAAGTTGGTGAAAGGAATTGAAGCCTGGGCGAGAAATCGCGACGCCGATGCAGTCTTGTTTCACGTCACGTCTGGCAAAGGCCTGAACGGCGTCGACCGGTTTTTCCGTAAGCTTGGAATGACACCTCTTGGGGGGAACTATGGTGTTCGGCTTAAGTAATAAAGTAGTTGGTGTGGCACTGTTGATTGTCGCATTTGTTGTCACCGCTTTCTGGATGACAACGACGGATTCGGGCTCGAACGGATGGAAGGGCCAGCTTGATGAAAAAACCATTACGGGCTTTCAGTCATGCCTATCAAATGTGCGGTAAACACGCACGGATTAATCTAAAGCCTGCATTTCAGATTATTTCAGCGTCTGCGGATCGGTGGACTTTGATTACTCTGATTGCCTCGAAGAGCTCATTCTAGCAGCCGATGAGGTTACCAACGAGGTTTTGTCCCGAGACCCATCCCAACAAATTCTCGCCGGGCAATTCCTTTCGGTGAGAAATGGGTGTTCTGACAAGCTTCCTCAAGCCAACGAATTCGCATTGGCCCAGTGCCGATTTATGGCGGCACTGGGTTTTTTTGTAAGTGAAGTTGACTGAAAACTGAAGGATCAAATATGAGCTAAAATAGAGTAATAGTGGAAGGATTGGGCGAGTTATTCACCGGACCGCTTGCATGTCTGGTGTCAGTAAGCGGAGCGCGAAGGTGGCCCATGCGCCAGGATGATGACGCAAGGGACTGATTGCATCAAAGATTTGGAACGCGAGCTTCGGGAACTGCGCCAAGCCAATGACATCGTGAAAAAAGGGCTTTTCGCATTTTACTCAGGCGGAGCGCGACCGCCCAAACCGTACATGATC
>JAQXDR010000244.1 GCA_029251265.1 Pseudoprimorskyibacter sp.
GTCTCATCACTGCGTTTGCGATCGTTTCGCCCCTCTTTTCCTTTGAGACGGCCTTAGCGCTGTTTTCCAAGCGCCTTCTGGAGACGGGCATTTTGCATGCTCATCTTAGCATAGATCCGCTTCAGGCGGTGGTTCTGTTCAGTTATCGCTCTGATCTCAGACATCATGCTGGCATCCGTCGTCCCAAATTTTGAAAACCAATCTTGGCCTGGCGCCAGATCGCCATGATTTGGGTGTCGCGGAATTTTGGGTTCTTCATACGAATTCTTCTCGGTAATTTTCATCGAAAAAGTTTACAGTTGAACAGCACTATTTTTCGGGGGGATTGCCATCCCCTCTTGAATCAAATCGATCAATTTTACTTCTGATGGACGTGCTGCGGGTAGTTTCTTTACAGTCCTGCAAAGGACAAAATTGAGAATTGGCGATATCAGCGAGGCGCTGGGTACACATCATTAAATTCAGTGCGCGCTACTCAGATTTTGGTAATTTACGGACAGGGAAGCCTGCTAAGTGATCCAGGATGAAACGAGAGTGAGCTTAGGTCCACAGCGCTTGAAAATTATCCCATATCGCTATCGACGTACAATCCTCTCAGAAAAAAATCCAAATCGTCGTGCAACTCGTCTCGTGCCAAACCGAATGCTACAGTAGCCTGCAGGAATCCAGATTTAGTCCCACAGTCGAAACGCTTGCCATCAAAGACGTACCCGTGAACACCCTCGCCGTTGATTTGCTGAGCGATGGCATCGGTCAACTGATATTCGCCTCCGGCACCGATTTGAACGCTGTCCAGCGCAGACAGAATCTTTGGAGTCAATATATAGCGACCAATGACGGCCAAATTGGATGGAGGGTTTTCTGCTGGCTTTTCAACCATATCCTGAATTTTTACCATCTTACCGTTCACCTGATCAACGTCCAAAATACCGTAAGATGGCGTCATGTCCCAGGGAACTTGCATGGCCGCAACCATATTTCCTCCAGTTTCCTGATATGCCTCAACCATTTGCTGCAAACAGGGTTTTTCCGCAGCGATCACATCATCTGGTAAGATAACTGCAAACGGTTCGTCGCCGATCAAGCGACGTGCGCACCAAACTGCATGACCCAAGCCAAGGGCTCTGTGCTGTCGAATATACGCAATTTGCCCACTTTCCATTGCTGTTTCGTTCAGCACTTTGAGCAGATCTGTTTTATTTTTGCGGCGAAGTTCTTCTTCAAGTTGCGGCGCGGTGTCAAAGTAATCTTCAAGAGCTCCTTTTCCGCGTGACGTGACAAATATAAATTCTTTGATACCAGCTGCGCGGGCTTCGTCGATAGCATATTGAACGAGTGGGCGATCCACCAGCGTCATGATTTCTTTTGGAACAGATTTCGTAGCGGGTAAAAATCTTGTTCCAAGACCGGCGACAGGAAAAATGGCCTTGGTGACTGTGCGCGTCATAAATAAGTGTCTCCTGAAGAGAGGGCAGCGTTACGAAATCAATGCCGAACCAAATTACGCATTTAATTACAAAGTTTAAAGCTTTTCTATCATTAAATCATCGTTAAAGCCCCGCTGTCCCGCCAATCTTTGGCACTCAGCAGCTACGCGCCCCATCATGGTGAAAACCTGTATAATGGATTCACTTCTTTTGGACCGGCCGAATAGTCCGCCTGACTGCATCCAATAACCGTCCGGCGTATAGTTGATTTGATGGTACAAGGTTGTTAAACTGAAAGAGAAAACAGAAACTAATTTCCCCTGTTTTGTGAGCGAGCATGCACGTTCGTGCAGTTGACGCTTTTGCCAATGCCACCCGGTCAGAACATGTCGTTTTTGTATAACTGGTTTCTGAAAGTCGTGGGTATGCGCGGGTGTTGCTATGACTACTGGCTTGGATAATTTTTGCATCTTGGCTGCAACGTGCCCCGCATCTAATTGGGATAGCAATCTGCGCATGTCGCGTGGCTCAATCGCGCCACTTTGAACGAGTTTAATCAACCGGTCGGCTTGCTTTTGTGCGAAGTGCTCCCACGCAATCTCTGTCTCGTGGTGCTTGGCATGTTTACGTAAAAAAATTGCTTGAGAGAAACCAATTTGGAATAAATTTTTTGGGACGCGGTCCGATCTGCGATGTGGCCCTGCTGCAAAACCATGATGCACGATTGCTTCTGGCACATAAAGAATTCCATCACGCACACGCATATTCAGATCGGCATCATCGTGAAAAAATGAAAATAAAGGGTCAAAGCCGTTCAAATGCAACAACGTTTTTCGTCGAATGGCCATATTGGTGCCCTCGGTGCGGACCACCGTATCTTGTTTGGGAGTGTTGAGACTTTCGCCCCAAGTCGTCAGGAATCTTTGCCCCCACTGTTGTGAAATGCCATTGCGACCAAGAACCTGACCACCCACCATCTGAATATCAATATTCTCAAAGGGGGCGATCAATAACTTTAGCCATGTCGGTTCTGGAACGGCATCATCATCAATAAACGCAACCAGCGGAGCTGATGCGGAAGCTAGGCCTTTATTACGAGCTTTAGCGACGTTGGCTTCATCTGTTTCGAGGATTAAGCATTGTCCAGAAAGTTGATGGGAGTACGCGGCCTGCACTCCAATCTTACAGGCTACAATAATAACCTGTAGGCCCACCCCTTCTAGCTGACCAATAGCAGTCATACAGCGCGCCAATTCTAACGGGCGCTGCCAACTGACAATAACCAAGCTGACGTTATACACGATTAGACCGTCTTTGGACTGACCCCCGGCGCAAGAGCCAGAAAAAATGGATTTTCAAAGCCCGGTTTGCCATAACTTAGTGTTGTTAGATCATCGGCACGCAGCACTGTACCGCCCGCACCTGCCAGAACAGCATGTCCAGCAGCGGTGTCCCATTCCATTGTACGGCCAAGGCGTGGGTAGAAATCAGCCTCGCCAGTTGCCACAAGACAAAATTTCAAAGAAGATCCGGCACTTTTTATGTCAGCGACGTCAAATTGCGAAATATAGTTATCGGTCGCCGCGTCACGGTGTGATTTGGATGCGACAACTTTTAAGCCCTGTCCACGTGTGGGCCCAACAGAGATCGCAGTGACAGCGCCCGCCACGTCAGTGGAAAAAGGACCGTGCTCTTCGACCGAAGTGCCGTCTGCCTTGGTCCAGAACATCCGGTTCCGCGCTGGCGCATACACAACACCTCTGGTGGGAAGGCCACTCTCAACAAGGGCGATATTCACTGTGAAGTCCCCTCTACGTTTTAAAAATTCCTTTGTGCCATCCAGAGGATCAACGATCAGAAACGTACTGGCGGAAATATCATGGCTTGCGGCCTGTTCTTCTGTGACCAAAGCGATGTCTGGAAATGCCGACCGAAGGCCAGCAGAAATCAAAGCATCTGCAGCCTCGTCTGCAGCGGTGACGGGACTATCGTCAGATTTTACCCGTGCGTTAAAATTGCCGTCCTCATAGATTTCCATGATTTTAGCACCCGCTTCGAGAGCAAGGTGCCTAAACACCACCATCAGCCGTTCGTAATTCAACATGTTTTCCTCACTTTAATTCACCAAATGATAGGGCATTGAAAGTTATGATTTTACAAATTTAATCGGTATACTGAAAGGGCGGGGCTCCAACCATGCCAAGTTCGATACGAGATATTTCCCTTTTCTCGCAAGCACTTCAGATGTGCGCACTAGTCTACCATAGTTGTGTGCGCAATATCCGCAAAAGTCATCGCAGCCCCATACTGGCTATTATTTCGAATCTACTGCAGACGCTGATCTTTGTGATTGTTTTTTATGTGATGTTTGAGTTCTTGGGCTTGCGCGGTACTGCGCTGCGTGGGGATTTTTTAATCTATATCATGACCGGTGTTTTTCTGTTCTTGACCCATGTGAAAAGCCTCAGTGCTGTCCTCGGATCTGAGGGCCCCGCCAGCCCGATTATGCAGCATGGCCCCATGTCGACTGCTATCTTGATAGCTGCAGGGATGTTGTCGACTTTGTATGTTCAAATAACATCGGCACTTGTGGTGCTCATTTTTTATGATTTTGCGTTCAACCCGGGGATATTGAAAACAATTGATGACCCAATGGGCGCCTTGGGGATGTTATTGTTGTCTTGGTTTACAGGCGGGGGTGTTGGGTTGATTTTTTTGGCCGCGAAGCCGTGGTTCCCCATGCTAGTTAATATATTATCTTCTGTGTATCAGCGTGCAAACATGATTGCGTCTGGTAAATTGATCGTCGCCAATGCACTGCCAGCCCACATTATTGTACTTTTTGATTGGAATCCTCTTTTCCATGTCATCGATCAATGCCGCGGCTATGCCTTTATAAATTATACACCGCGCCATACATCGTGGGAATACGCCTTAAAAGTTGGTATATGTCTGGTTGCACTTGGGTTGATGTGCGAATTCATGACGCGAAAGGGTGCATCGCGATCCTGGACCGCACGGCAATAGCGATTATAGCCGATTTTCGAATTCATCCCGCAATTATTTTTATGATAAATAACTTGATAGAACTCGTATGGGTGTTGAACGAACTGCTTTGTGGTCCTTGATCATAGGAGCTCAACGATCACAAACGTTATACGATTTGAGTTCTAATTTTCTCTGGTTACAAGATGTTAGAAAGGTCAACATACTTTGAAAAGAAGCCAGATCAGTTTGTCATATTTCCAGCAGTGGTCTTGATGGGGCTATCCAATAAAGTGCCACTTTTTAGCGACAGGCTAAGCTGACCCAACAGCATTAAAACCGCTGAGTCAGCATGTAGGCTCTGTTCTTATTGCAGCTGTAGGTTTTCTGCAGAAGACTTTCCACGAGCGCGGTCTTCGACAATGTCAAAGCTAACCTTAGCGCCTTCTTTCAGGCTTGTCAGGCCGGCGCGCTCGACTGCACTGATGTGAACGAATGTATCACCTGTGCCGTTGTCCAATTCGATAAAGCCGTAGCCCTTGGTTGAGTTGAACCATTTTACTGTTCCGGTTGTCATTTTACTATCCTCTCAATGACGTTTTGTTTGCTCAATTAATTGAACAAAGTGCTGCGTTTCTCTGCAGTTGGGGTCTGCTTGCCAACTGTGAAAAGCATGTGTTTGGGGTCTGCCCCTGTTCGGGTGAGATTGTCCCTTTCTCGATTACATGACGGCTCTTTTTTTCGCCGGCTTGTAGGTCTGAGAAACTGTATTGTCTGGGGTCAAAGTTGCCAGGTGTTCCGATGGTGCCGCTCTTTTTCCTGCTCATGCGAACGAAGGTATCTGCCAGTCTGCAACCAATGTAGCTGCAAGGGACAAGGCCCGCGCAACGCACTAAATTAATTTGGGCGCAAATATTTTCTTGGCTAGATACAATCGTATCAGCCTTGACATGGATCTTGGCATTTATTGTCCGCGATGGGCTTGTCAGTTGGAGATTTTTATCGAGTGTCATCAAAGGAGTCTTGGTTTTCGCGATGCCTATACGGGATCACCGTTGGCATATACTCTCTCTGATCTTTCAGTAAGCTCGTTTCGAACCACTGATGTTTCGGCGCCTAAAAGGCCATTAACAACTTTGACATCTACATATCAAAGGTCTGCATTATCAAACGACGCCATGTCGCGCAACAATCTAGTGCTGGGTATTGAGTGCTGGTCTGAAAAGCAAGAGTTCTTTTGAACCCGGTGATACGTTGCGATCGTGTTCTCTATCGTTTTGAAGCGATCATGTTACGTTGGTACTATGTTATATCAGCTCAGCTAGGCAAATGTGATCGCTTGTGATGATGTGATCGCCCAAGAAGGTCTGCGCATAAAACGGTTCTTCGTCGGTCTTGGGTTACAAATACTGTGGCGTCTGTCCAGGATCTCTGGTGCCTGAATAGCGGTTTGCTAGACACGAAACAATAATTATTACACGATCTGAGTGCTACAGTTTACCACTCGATTTATTTTTTTAGTATGTAAATGAGGCGGTTAACATAGAAATTGGACCAGATGTGCGTTCATCTGTGTGGATCAACTGCGTGACATAGATCTGTTGTTGGCCACTTTTAACGTTCAGGGTTTGCGCATTTTGAAAATTAGGGCGCCAGCTTTTCTGCTGGTGCCGGAGCTTGTGCGTCGCAGCCCCCCCATACGGACTGGTCAAAATGAACAACAGATCCTGTTAGCATTCCACTATCGTCAGATGCCATCCATAAAACTGCTTTGGCGACCTCTCTAGGATCTAAAAGGCGTCCAAAGGGCAACAAAGCAGCTTGTCTGTCGATGAAATTTGGATCACCTGATTCGGCTTCTTGGATCTTGCGTTCATGATCAGAATTCATCCATCCAATATCCAACTGATTAACGTGGATACGATTGCGCATCAGTGCATAGCCTGCGTGCCGGGTCAGTGTCGAAAGAGCGCCTTTGGATATTGCATACGGTGCCAGAAACGGTTGGCCAACATGGCTTGATACAGATCCGATGTTTACAATGCGACCTTCGACTTTCTCACGCTCCATGATTTTGACAGCGTCTTGGATCAGGAAGAACGGTGCGCGCGTGTTGACGGCGATCATCTCATCAAAAAGGTCCGGCGTTGTGTTCAACAGGTTTCCACGATCCGTCAGTCCGGCAGCGTTGACCAATATGTCAACACGGCCAAAAAGTGCGTCTGCCTGAACCATGACACTCCGCACATCCTTCATATCCGCAAGGTTTGCGGCAACCATGTGAACCGGCACGCCAGTGTCTTGTGTAATCTGCTGTGCTTTGGACTGACCTTTTTCAACGTCTCGACCGACGATCACAAGGCCCGCTGCGCCGGCCTGTGCAAACAATGTGGCAACTGCAGCCCCCAGACCTTGGGTGCCGCCTGTTATAACTGCAACTTTACCGTCTATCCGGTTCATTCAGTGACCTCATATCCTGCGGCATCCATAACCCGTTTCAGCTCTGCACGGCCCTTGAGCGCCATCTCCAGTGGGGGGTTCGCAATCGGATCTTGTTCAGCCTCAATGACAAACCAGCCCTCGTACCCTTTGGTCGCCAAAGCTGTGACGATTTCTTCAAAATCGAGCGATCCGTCTCCGGGAACTGTAAAGGCACCTTTGATTACAGCATCAAGAAAACTCTCGCAGTTTCGGTCGAGCGCGTTGATCACGGGCATGCGTACGTCTTTTGTGTGAACATGGCTGATACGAGAGTGGTGATTTTCAATCACCCGCAGATTATCGCCACCGGCAAAGGCCATGTGACCTGCATCAAACAACAATGGTACTGACGAGTGCTTCATAAACAGATCGAGTTCTGCTTCGGTTTCAACCGCGGCTGCCATGTGATGGTGATAACTTAGTGGCATGCCCTCAGCGGTGCACCAATCCGCAAAGTCCGATACTTTGCGACCATAGATTTCCATTTCGGATTCGGTCAATTTTGGTTTTTGCGCCAACGGTGTTGTGCGGTTTCCCTGAACGGAACGCGCGGTTTCCCCGTAAACAATGCAGGGGGCGTTGGCTGCTTTGAAAAAGGCGTGTTGTTCCGCAATCCGGTCTTTTTCGACTTCGATATCCCCATCTAGCAAAAGGCCTGAAAACCACCCCCCACAAACCGAAATGCCATGACGGGCAAGGATCGGACCCAACTCGTCCATATTCATCGGAAAACGGCGGCCTGTTTCCATTCCCGTCAGACCTGCCTCGGCCGCCTGACGCAGGCATTCCTCAAGACTGACGTCGTCAGACAACTCAGCCAAATCATCATTCCACCATGCTATAGGGGCAATACCCAGTCTTGCGTGAAGCATTTGTCAGACCCCCCTGCGTTGTTTGGCGCGGAACGCCTCTTGGGTTTTGCGTGCGCTGCGAATGCTTTCACGCTCATTGACTTCGGGGACGCCCACATACCAATCGGCACCTCCGGGGGTCCAGGTGTAAGCGTCAGAGTTTATGCTGATCACTGTGGTACGGTCTGTCGTTTGCGCCCATTCCATCGCGGCCTCAAGATCGGAAAGAGAGCTGCAATGACGCGACAGTGCACCCATAGATGCCGCATGTTGTGCAAAATCCACGTGCAATGGATTATTCTTGTTCAGAATCCGAGAATCTTTCAAAAGGTTGTTAAATCCGGGCACACCCATGCCTGTTTGTAAGCGATTGATGACGCCAAAACCGCCGTTGTCGCACACGACAACAATCATTTTATGGCCAGACAGCACGGATGAATAAATATCCGAGTTCATCATCATGTAGGATCCGTCTCCGACCATGACGATCGGCACGCCATCGCCGTCTTTGGCCATTGCGTGGCCCCAAGCACCGGCTATTTCGTAGCCCATACAGGAAAAGCCGAATTCGCAATCAAAGGTGTTTGGGGCTTTGATCCGCCAGTTTTTGACGGTTTCTCCCGGCAGGCCGCCGGCGGCGGTGACCATTGTGTCTTGCGGTCGAGCTGCTTTGTTCACAACTCCAATGACTTGAGCGTAGCTTGGAACCTCTGCATCGGTTGGGGCTTGTCCAGCGTCCACCATCGTGTTCCATGCAGAATACAATGACTGGGCCTGCGTCATGTGCTTTGCCTCACATGACCAATCACCCAAAGCGGCATCCAAATCAGAGAGACTTTCCAAAGCGTCACCAACAACTGGTAGGGATCTATGCTTGGCGGCATCAAACCTTGCGGCATTGATGTTTATAAATTGTGTGTCGGCGTTGAAGGTGGTCCACGACCCGGTTGTAAAGTCCTGCAAGCGCGTTCCGACGGCAATCACGACATCTGCCGTTTCGGCCAATTCTTTGGCGGCGTCCGTGCCTTCGATCCCAAGAGGTCCGACATACGCGGGATGGTCGTGTACAACAGCACCTTTACCAGCGATGGTTTCTGCCATTGGAATGCCACGTGCCGTCGCAAAGCTTGCCAGGTCGTCGCCGGCGCAAGAATAACGGACGCCTCCACCAGAAATGATCAACGGTTTTTGGGCCGTCTTCAAAAGATCGGCTGCCGCTGTAATTTGATCCCTGTCAGGACGTGGCCGTGCTATTTTCCACAGTTTTTCCTCAAAGAATTTCGCAGGATAGTCATACGCGATTTCTTGTATGTCTTGTGGCAAACCAATGAAGGCCGGTCCACAGTCCGCAGGATCAAGCATGGTTGCAACGGCTTGAGGCAACGATGACAAGATTTGAGCAGGATGCGCAATTCTGTCCCAAAACCGCGAGACTGCACGAAAGCTGTCATTAACAGTTGTTGAGGGGTCACCAAAATGCTCGACCTGTTGCAAGACGGGGTCAGGAAGACGATTGATATAGGTGTCGCCTGATAGCAGCAAAACGGGCAAACGATTCGCATGGGCTACACCAGCTGCCGTAATCATATTTGTGGCGCCTGGTCCGACAGACGTTGTGGCGATCATGATCTGCCGACGCAGTTTTGCCTTGCCATACCCAATTGCAGCCAATGCCATGGATTGTTCATTTTGCCCACGCCACGTCGGCAGAACATCTTGAACCTGTTCCAATGCTTCGGACAAACACGTCACATTGCCATGACCAAAAATGCCAAAGACCCCGGCAAAAAGTTGAACGCGTTGGCCATCGATTTCAGTATATTGGTTGATGAGGTAGCGCACCAATGCCTGGCCCACTGTCAATCTGATTGTATCTCTTGCCATGCCGTTCTCCATTAAGGCTTGCACCCGGGTTCGCAATGTTTATTGACGAACTAATTTTTCTGCAACAAAAATTGCGCATCGTTTTAGGGCTGCACACTTAGAATCGCTTTGCTGTGTGCAATCTTAGTTTTCCAAAGTTGGTCTAACACGAACAGGATCATGATATGTATCAGGAATTTGGTCTTTTTATAGCAGGCAAGTGGGAACGTGGCCCCAACAGGATGACCGTTCCAAGCCCGGTATCAGAGCAACCGATTGGCGAGGCGGTTTGTGCAACACGTGCGGATACACAGCGCGCTATAGAAGCCGCTGATAGGGCCCTTGTGCATCTGCGTAAGATGGGCGGTTTTGCTCGTGCGGATGCCTTGCATCGTATTGCAGATGTCATGACAGCGCGCGCGGATGAGGCAGCCCTGATGATCTCGACCGAAACTGGAAAGCCTTTGGTGCAGTCAGGGCGAGAATGGGGTCTAAGCGTAGATCAGTTTCGTTGGTATGCCGAAGAGGCACGCCGCATATATGGGCGCGTGGTTGAAAGCCGTGTACCAGGTGGCTGCTTTGAAATCACGAAAGAGGCGGTGGGAATAGTAGGCGCATTCACGGCGTGGAATTTTCCAGCGTCTTTGCCCGCGCGCAAGATAGCACCGGCGCTTGCTGCGGGATGCTCCATTGTCTTGCGACCATCCTCGCAGACGCCGGGTGTTGCAATGATGATGATAGATTGCATTCAGGCCGGAGGCTTGCCAGATGGGGCAGTGAACCTTGTCGTCGGCAAAACGGCTGACACATACGAGCCTGTGATGGCCGATACACGTGTGCGCAAGGTCTCTTTGACCGGCTCTACCCGTGTTGGTCAGCAGATGATCCGCGATGCAGCGGATACGGTCAAAAAGGTATCGATGGAACTGGGCGGGAACGCACCATGCATCATATTTGATGATGCAGATCTAGGGGCTGCGTTGGATGCATGCGTTCCGTCCAAGTTTGGAAATGCGGGGCAGGTGTGCGTGACACCAGACCGCTTTTTCGTCCACGACAGTCTCTATGACGATTTCGTTTCCGAATTTTCACAGCGTGCGAAAGCGTTGATATTGGGCGATGGGCTCCATCACAAGACAGACATGGGGCCGTTGATTAACGCAGCGCGGCTGACCGACGTAGATGCAATCGTTCAGGATGCCATTGCGTCCGGAGCCAAGCTGGAAACTGGCGGCAAATGTGCAACCGGCTTTGATGCAGGTCATTTCTATGAACCCACTGTGCTCAGCGGTGTGCGCGACGAGATGAAGGTATTCGCCGAAGAAAATTTTGGCCCTGTCGCAGCAATCAGCCGGTTTTCAACTGAAAAAGAGGTGCTGATGCGTGCAAATTCTTCGCCAATGGGGTTATCGGCCTACGCCTTTACGCAAGATCCCGCGCGCGCAAAACGGGTGGTGCGCACCTTGAAATCAGGTATGGTCGGAATAAATTCATTTGCCTTGGCCGCATCAGAAGCACCGTTCGGAGGAACCAATTTTTCCGGTCTTGGTCGCGAAGGTGGTGCAGAGGGCATAGAAGATTACCTCGATACCAAATTGTCCCAGATCGTGTTTTGAGAGGTTGAGTGAGATGCAGAAAAACACCCTGAAACAGCTCTGGGCTGAGGGAAAGCCTGCGATGAACGGTTGGTGTTCGATTGGCAACGCTTTTACAGCCGAGATTATGGCCGCGCAGGGCTATGACAGTGTCACGATCGATATTCAACATGGTGCTCTGGATTACGGTGACGTCCTGCCCATGTTGCAAGCAATGCGTGGATCGGGGTCGACATTGATGGCGCGGGTCCCTTGGCGCGACCCGGGCTATATTATGAAAGCTCTGGATGCTGGGGCCATGGGCATTGTTTGCCCGATGGTCAACAACCGTGCAGAAGCCGAAGAGTTTGTATCCTACATGCGTTATCCACCATTTGGACAGCGCAGTTTTGGCCCTACCCGCGCATCTGTTGCCGATCCAGGGTATGGTGTTGCAGCAAATGACGAGGTTCTTGCCTTAGCAATGATCGAGACGGCTGACGGTATGACAAACCTTGACGAGATCGCGGCAACACCGGGGTTGGATGGAATTTATGTGGGACCTGCGGACTTGACGCTTGGCACACAACAGGGCCGATTACCACCGGGGCTTGATCGTCAAGAACAGGAGATGATCGTTTTGCTGAAACGTATCGCGCAGGCTTGCAAGAAAAACGCCATTGCCGCATGTCTGCATTGTGGAACCCCTGAGTACGCAGCCCGAGCAATCGGGTGGGGATATAATTTGACAACCGTCGGCGGAGATTCGCGCCTGCTTGCTGGCGCTGCTAATGCGTCAGTGCTGGCATGGCGCCGGCTGGTTGACGGGAACGACGCCGAGAGTGGCGCTGACGGGACGCTCTACTGATGACCCACCTCCTTGTTGCTGGCAAACTGCATCATGCGGGTGTTGCACGTCTTGACGCCCTTAAATCCACCGGCGTCAAGGTAACCTATATCGAAGAAATCAGCGAACCCAGTTACGCGGATCATATCGTACATGCGGACGCTTTGGTTATTCGCACGCAGCCATTGTCTGCGGCAACCATCGCTCGGGCCGATAACCTTCAGATTGTTTCCCGTCACGGGGTCGGTTTTGACGCCGTAGATGTTGATGAGTTGAATAAGCGTGGAATACCGCTGGCGATTGTGGGTGATGTAAATTCCGTGTCCGTCGCAGAACAGGCGATGATGCAGTTACTCGCTGGTGCAAAGCAGGCCATACGTGCAGACCGTGCGGTGCGTGATCCGGCAAAATGGGGGTGGCGCAACCGATTGGAACAGCGCGAGATTTCAGGTAAGAACCTACTTATTATCGGATATGGACGCGCCGGTCGGAAGTTGGCCCGCATGGCAGCAGGCTTTGACATGTCTATCCGTGCATTTGATCCCTATTTGAATTCTAAAGGTTGGCCAGAGGGCCCAGTGAGGCCAGTTGAGACGCTGAACCAAGGTCTGGCTTGGGCGGATTGTCTGTCTTTGCATATACCGCCAGATAAGACGCCGTTATTGGACGAAGCGGCATTCAACAGAATGAAGCCCGGAATGATCATCGCCAATACGGCACGTGGTGGGGTTTTATGCGAAACCACGCTTGCTGTCGCCCTGCGCGATGGTCGGGTGCATGCGGCTGGCCTTGATGTTTTCGACGCAGAGCCACCTAACGGCGATATGCCACTGTCGGAGCATGATAATGCAATACTATCCCCCCATATTGCAGGTTTGACCGAAGAAGCCAGCGAACGCATGGCCCTTTGCGCAATCGATAATGCGATGAATGCCCTGAATGGAACGCTTGATCCCGATTTAATCGTTAACAAAGATGCTATAAAATGACCCAGAAACCAAAACTCTCTGTCGGGCTGATAGGCTCTGGATTCATGGGTAAGGCCCATGTTTTTGGCTTTGCCACTGCACAAAAAGTCTTTGATTTGCCCTTTGATATTGATCTGCACACGGTTGCGGATATCACGCAAGAGGCGGCAGAGCGCGCTGCTCACGAGTTTGGGTTTCACAATGCGACAGCAAACTGGCGCGAACTGCTTGTGGATCCGAAAATCGATGTCATTGATATAACGGCGCCGAATGCGCTGCACAAAGAAATGGCATTAGAAGCCATTGCAGCCGGCAAGCATGTCTATTGCGAAAAGCCACTGGCGCCGCTCGCTGCAGATGCAAGGGAAATGGCTGACGCGGCTAAAAGTGCAGGCGTCAAAACGCAGGTTGGATTCAATTACATCTGTAACCCGATGTTTGACCTCGCCCGCACTATGATTGCAGATGGGGAGCTGGGCGAAATTCGCGGGTTTCGGGGGCTTCATGCCGAAGACTACATGGCAGATGCAACTGGCCCATATACGTTTCGCCACGATCCTGCAGGCGGTGGGGCATTGGCTGATTTGGGCAGTCACGTTCTGGCAACAGCAGAATTCCTGCTTGGGCCGATTGCAAAGGTTATGGGCGACTGTGTGACATCCATCAGCGAACGCACTGACGGTTCGGGTAAACGCCGCACGATCAAGGTTGATGATGTAGGTCGTGCCTTTCTGCGTTTTGAAAATGGAGCAAGCGGGTCCATTGAAGGCAACTGGATCGCCACAGGTCGTAAGATGCAGCATACCTTTGAAGTCTACGGTTCAAAGGGGGCTCTGTGCTTCAATCAGGAGAGGTTCAACGAACTTCATTTTTATTCCACACAAGATGCGCCGGGTCGTCGCGGCTTTCGCAGGATAGAAGCAGCCCCTGCACACGCGCCGTACGGCAACTTCTGTGTCGC
>JAQXDR010000250.1 GCA_029251265.1 Pseudoprimorskyibacter sp.
GGACGAGAACACCATGGGTTACCAGACAGACATAGAGATAGCGCGCGGCGCGGCCAAGCGGCCCATTTTGGAGATAGGTTCTGGGATTGGGATAGGATCTGATGATTTGCTGCCCTATGGGCATGATAAGGCGAAGGTGTCGCAGTCGTTTATCAACTCTGTTCAGGACCGTCCTGATGGCAAGCTGATTTTGGTGACGGCGATCAACCCGACGCCTGCGGGCGAGGGCAAGACGACGACGACGGTTGGATTGGGCGATGGTCTGAACCGCATTGGCAAGAAGGCGATGATTTGCATCCGCGAGGCGTCTTTGGGGCCGAACTTCGGGATGAAGGGCGGAGCTGCGGGGGGTGGTCATGCGCAGGTTATCCCGATGGAGGACATGAACCTGCACTTCACGGGTGATTTTCATGCGATCACCAGCGCGCATTCGCTGTTGTCGGCGATGTTGGACAACCACATTTACTGGGGCAACGCGCAAGAGATCGACATCCGTCGGGTTCAGTGGAAGCGCGTTGTTGACATGAACGACCGTGCGCTGCGTCAGATCACAGCGTCTTTGGGTGGTGTTGCCAACGGCTTTCCGCGCGAAGCGGGATTTGACATTACGGTTGCGTCCGAGGTCATGGCGATCTTGTGCCTGTCCAAGGATCTCAAGGATCTTGAGGCGCGCCTTGGCGATATGATTGTGGCATACCGTCGGGATCGCAGCCCGGTCTTTTGTCGCGATATCAAAGCGCAGGGCGCGATGACGGTGTTGTTAAAGGACGCCATGCAGCCGAACCTTGTGCAGACGTTGGAAAACAATCCCGCTTTTGTACATGGTGGCCCGTTTGCCAATATCGCGCATGGCTGCAATTCGGTAATTGCGACGACGACGGCGCTGAAGCTGACGGATTATGTGGTGACCGAGGCAGGCTTTGGCGCGGATCTGGGCGCCGAGAAGTTCATGAACATCAAGTGCCGCAAGGCGGGTCTGGCGCCCAGTGTTGTTGTCTGCGTGGCGACGGTGCGTGCGATGAAGATGAACGGTGGTGTGGCCAAAGCGGATTTGGGTGCGGAAAATGTTGCAGCGGTTCAGGCGGGGTGTCCGAACCTTGGCCGTCACATTGAAAACCTGAAATCTTTCGGCGTGCCGGTTGTTGTGGCGATCAACCACTTTGTCACCGACACGGAGGCCGAAGTGCAGGCGATCAAAGACTTTGTACACAGCCACGGTGCCGAAGCCGTTCTGTCGCGACATTGGGAGCTTGGGTCCGAAGGCTCAGCTGATCTGGCGCGCAAGGTGGCCGAGATCGCGGATGCGGGAACGGCGAATTTTGCTCCGATCTATGCGGATGACATGCCCTTGGCGGACAAAATACAAACGGTGTGCAAGCGGATTTATCGCGCAGACGAGGCGTTGATGGATAAAAAGATCCGCGATCAACTGAAACTGTGGGAAGATCAGGGCTATGGCCATCTGCCGGTGTGCATGGCCAAGACGCAATACAGCTTTTCCACGGATCCGTCGTTACGTGGTGCGCCGACAGGGCATTCTGTTCCGGTCCGCGAGGTGCGCCTGTCTGCGGGTGCGGGCTTTATCGTGGTGGTCTGCGGCGAGATCATGACAATGCCGGGTCTGCCCCGCGTGCCCTCGGCCGAGGCCATCCACCTCAATGATGATGGCCAGATCGAAGGTCTGTTCTGATCTGCCGGTCTGCATGCTGAGACAGATCGCTTGACACTCACCCGACCGGATGCGCGTTGCGGCGGGCATCCGGCATGATTTTTGGAATGGGACGAACACGATGACGGCAACACGAATTGACGGTAAGGTCTTTGCAGCACAGGTGCGTGAGCAGGTCGCCCGCCATGTTGCGACGCTCAAGGATCAGCACGCGATCACGCCGGGCCTTGCGGTTGTCCTTGTGGGCGAAGATCCCGCGTCGCAGGTCTATGTCCGCTCAAAGGGCAAGCAGACCGTCGAGGTCGGCATGAAAAGCGTTGAACACCGGCTTGATGCGGACACGTCCGAGGCAGAGCTTCTGGCGCTGATTGCGCACCTGAATGCGGATGACAGCATCCATGGCATTTTGGTGCAATTGCCGTTGCCGGGTCACCTGAACGAGGATCTGGTGATCAATGCGATTGATCCAGCTAAGGATGTGGACGGGTTCCATATCTCGAATGTGGGTCTTTTGGGAACCGGTCAGAAAAGCATGGTGCCCTGCACGCCGCTCGGATGTCTGATGCTGCTGCGGGACCATCACGGTTCCCTGTCGGGTCTGTCTGCGGTGGTGATTGGCCGGTCCAATATCGTGGGCAAGCCGATGGCGCAGCTTTTGCTGGGCGACAGCTGCACGGTCACCATTGCGCATAGCCGGACCAGGGATCTGCGCGATGTGGTGCGGCAGGCGGATATTGTTGTGGCTGCGGTGGGCCGTGCGCAGATGGTGCCGGGAGACTGGATTAAACCCGGGGCCAGTGTGATCGATGTCGGGATCAACCGGATCGAGGCACCGGAAAAAGGTGCGGGCAAAACCAGACTGGTCGGTGATTGTGACTATGACAGCTGCGCACAGACAGCCGGTGCCATCACCCCGGTCCCAGGCGGCGTCGGCCCCATGACCATCGCCTGCCTACTGGCCAACACCGTCACCGCATGCTGCCGCGCAAACGGACTGGACGAACCAAAAGGCCTTACCGCGTGACGCCCCCAAAAAACGACCCAAGACTCCTAAAGGGCACCCCACTCCGTAAACGCATACTAGCAGATGTAAGCGCGTATGTTGAGAAAAATCGGACAATTGGCAAATTGGTATCAATCTCGATCGGAGACATCCCCGAGGTTGCTGTCTATGTGCGCAATCAGGCCAAGGTTGCGAGATCTGTTAACCTACCGTTTGATCAGGAGTATTGGGGGGCAGATGTTACCCAAGACGAGTGCAAGGCACGGCTGCAGGCGATGAACGACAATCCCAAAGTCTTGGGTGTTATTCTTCAACGTCCTGTGCCGGATCATATCAATGTCCGTTCTTTGCAATCGGCAATTCATCCCCTGAAAGATGTGGAGGGAATGAATCCTGCCTCGATCGGAAACATTATTTATAACGATATCGCTTTGGCCCCTTGCACGGCGGCAGCCGCAGTTGAGCTGATCCGGGAAACGGGTTTGCCGCTGGAGGGATTAGAGGTCGTCATGGTGGGGCATTCGGAAATTGTCGGCAAACCTGCCGCCATGATGTTGATGGCCGAAGGCGCGACAGTTACGGTGTGTCACCATATGACCCGATCTGTTGCGATCCATTCGCGCCGCGCGGATGTGGTGGTTGTGGCTGTTGGCAAGGCGCATTTGATTGGGGCCAATATGATCAAACCCGGTGCCGTTGTGATTGATATTGGTATCAATCAGACGGACCAAGGGTTGGTCGGCGACGTGGATACCGATGATGTCATCGACGTTGCGGGCTGGGTCACGCCCGTACCCGGTGGCGTTGGCCCGGTGACTGTCGCAATCCTTATGCGAAATGCAACCGTGGCACATACCAGACAAAAACGCGCAGGATGGTTGAGCTAGACCGCGTCTGTCAAAGGGCTAGATTTTTAGCACGCCGGTACTGTCTAAAGAGCCAGGTACCCTATCCCTAAAAAGGTTAAAATACATCCGAGCCATTGGGATATGGTCATCCTTTCCTTCAGAAAGGCCCATGCCAAGACGATTGTCAGCAATCCAAAAACGGACGACGCAACTGCTGCATGTTCTGGATGGGGCAGAGGCGCTGCCGATATGACCGACAACAATGCAATGCCGTCCAATATGCCCATTATGGTCAATGGACCAATCGCAGTCCAACCCGGCCAAAATCGTGACTTTGTGAGCCATATCAGAAGGCCCAAAAGGGCGAGTGCCACAACCCTCGTCAAAAATGTTGAGGATATTTCGTCAGAATGCTCCGCGGCCAACTGGCCCAATTTGAACGTACCCGCAAATCCACATGCAGACAGGATGGACAATGCAATGGTGGGACCTCTGGGGGGAACGTGACCGCCAGAGTCCCGAGACAAAGCCGCCACGCTTGCAATTCCCACAACAACGGCCAGAACAGCCGTTGCTTGCAGGGCAGTGACGGTTGCACCCGAAGCGATCGCAAAAGTTATGGAGAGAACCGGATAACTGGCAATGATCGGAGAGACCAATCGGACAGGGCCCCGTTCAAACGCGTAATACAGACCCAGGCTCGCTATCAGGAAACAGACACCGGCCCCTATCGCCAGTGCAAATCCTGTTGGTTGTAACGACAGCCCACCTCCGGTGATGGTAAGGACGCCAAATTGAAATAGGGCGCCAACAGTCAAGACCGTAAAAAGAGCAGCCAAAAGGCTTACAGTTTGGCTAAGGTAACGGACAGTGATATCGTGGAGTCCCCAACACAACGCCGCGATCAACCCAAGCAGCAGAGATGTCATAATCCTTTGAACCCATGTTTCAAAAGGGTCAGGGCGCAGTGAAGCTCTTGCATGGGAATTGATTCCGTATATTCTCTGTATTAAAATAATATTCCACAGATGCAAAAGTTGGAAGGGCTTCCAGTGATTTGCACGAGCGAGGGCGATTATGCTTGATGATGCATATCCAAAAGTGGTCCCGGGACCGCCAAAGCCAAGCATAATTCGTGAACCGGCAGTATTTTCAATGCCACCCGGAACCGAACGTTATGGTGTTGAGGGTGGCGGTGCGGTTGTCCTACGGATCGAACCAGGGGATCGGATTGAGATCATCAACACTGAAGGTGGGCAGATAGCCGAGATCGTGGCTTGCGGTCCGAACGGGCGCTGCGATCCTGCTATACTCGGTCTTAAAGGACACGGGGTGCCTCATGGGTTGATGGCATTATTGGCAGGTTCAGATCAAAGCCTGCGTGCCTTGCGGCTAGGGATCGAAGCACGCGGGATTTCCCTATCGGATTGCCTGGCAGTGCACGCGTTTGATGGCGCATCTCCTGCCAATGATCGTGTGGAATATACTGCCGTGCGCGAGGGTTCCGTTATTATTGCTGCACCCAGCTCCAATCCTTTGGGAGTTATGGATTTCGAAGCGCAAGACACAGTCACGCCGCTTAGCGTTTTTGTGCGTCGTGCAGTCGTGAAACAGGTAAAGGGGTTTGAATTGCCCGATCCCCTCGCCGATCCGCTTGCTGATATCCGGATCCATACTCAAACGGCCGACACCTATTTTGTAAAGGCAGGGGACTACATCCAGATTATAGATGTTGATGGTCGCCAGTGTACAGATTTTCAGTGTTTTGACGCGCGCAAACTGGACAGGGGCATTGAACATGCTTTGGATGTGACGACGACACGAACGTTGATGGAGCATGCGTATCCAATGCCGGGGCTGCATGCAAAATACTATGATCAGGACATGGTGCCCTTGCTTGAGGTTATTCAGGATACATGTGGTCGCCACGACGCCTTTGCTTTGGCTTGTGCTGCAAAATATTATGACGATATCGGCTATCCCGGCCACATCAACTGCTCGGAAAACTTTAATGCAGCCCTTGCTCAGCATGGGGTCACACCGCGCGCGGGTTGGATGGCAATCAACTTTTTCTTCAACACTGCCTTGGACGAGCACGGTGTGATGTATTCCGATGAGCCGTGGTCACGACCCGGGGACTATGTGCTTTTGCGGGCGCTGACAGACCTTGTGTGTGTCTCTTCGGCCTGTCCCGACGATACCAGTCCTGCCAATGGCTGGAACCCGACAGATATCCATGTGCGCACGTACAGCGGCAAGGAAACCTTTCAACGATCCGTGGCCTATCGGCCCACCCCAAATTCGGAGCCAAAAATGACCAAGCAAACAGGGTTCCATGACCGTTTCGATCAGTTCACTGACAATTTTGTGGAATATAATGGCTATTGGCTGGCAAATTGTATGTCGACCAATGGTCCGATACAGGAATATCACGCGTGTCGCGAGAAAGCTGTGGTGCTGGACCTGTCGCCCCTGCGCAAGTTTGAAATCACGGGGCCAGACGCCGAAGCGCTGTGCCAGTACATCTTTACCCGCAACATGAAAACGCTTCCTGTCGGGGGCGTCGTTTATTCCGCTATGTGTTACAAGCACGGCGGCATGATCGACGATGGTACGGTCTTTCGTTTGGGCAAGGACAACTTTCGCTGGATTGGCGGGTCGGATTACGGTGGTGAATGGATCCGGGAACAGGCCGACAAACTGGGACTAAAAGTTTTGATCCGGTCATCGACGGACATGCAGCACAACATCGCCGTTCAGGGACCAGAAAGCCGGGACATCCTGCGCAAATTCATCTGGACGGCTCCGCATCATCCAAATTTTGACGATCTTGCGTGGTTCCGCTTTAGCCCCGCGAGGATCGGTGATCATGACGGTGTTCCGATCGTGGTCAGCAGAACAGGATACACTGGTGAATTAGGCTATGAAATCTTTTGCCATCCGAAACATGCAAACGCTGTGTTTGACGCTGTTTGGACGGCAGGAGAAGACCATGGTATCGCCCCTATGGGGCTGGAAGCGCTTGACATGGTGCGGATTGAGGCAGGGTTGATCTTTGCCGGATATGACTTTTCCGACCAGACAGATCCTTTCGAGGCAGGCATTGGCTTTACCTGTCCGCTCAAATCCAAAACTGATGACTTTATTGGACGTGATGCGTTGATACGGCGCAAGGAACACCCAATGCGCAAACTGGTCGGTCTGGATATCGGATCCAATGTGGATGTTGCACATGGCGATTGTGTTCATGTCGGGCGTGCCCAGATAGGCGAGGTGTGTTCTTCGATGCGGTCACCTTTGCTGGGGCGCAATATTGCCATGGCACGGATCGATGTCGCCCATGCGGCACCGGGCACCGAACTTGAAATTGGTAAGCTGGATGGACACCAAAAGCGCCTGCCGGCCACTGTTCGTGCCGATCTGGCGGCCTATGATCCCACCAAGTCCAAGCCTCGCTCTTAGGCTTGGCTCATCGCAAGTATGGATCCAAGGTCTGGGGGTTGGGGAAAGAATGTGAAACAGTTTGTTTTATGGATCGCATTGATCCTGGGCCTGTGTACGGGGTCCGCTGTTGCCCAGGGGCAGGCTGAAAAGTTATCGGGTGAGCAGATCCGTGCTGTGCTGACGGGTAACACGGCTGTGGGTCGATGGGATGGCGTGCCCTATCGGCGTTTCTTTGGTCCCGATGGCGTAACGGTCTGGGCCCAGAAAGATGCCCAACCTATTGAACGGACCTGGCGTGTCGACAATCAAACACAAGAATACCAGAGCCAACGTTCCGGTGATCTGGATTGGGAGGGGTGGTTTGTCATGGATTATGGCAGGACCCTTTACTGGGTGTCGCGCAGCACGCCGCCGACCCCGTTTCGTATAGTGCCCGGCAAACAGTTGGATTTTGAGTGATCCGCATGATCCAAACTTTGGCGTTATGTTGTTCAGGCTCAATGCTTCAGGCTGATCCCTGCACGTTTTTTGTTGACCTGAACGACACCCAAAAGCCCCCGGTGCTGGCCCAAAAAACCGCCACCTGTGCGCAGTCAAAGCTTTTAGGCGGGGACATATCGCGCGATTGTCATTGGGTATTTGCCTATCGGTCCGACGCCGCACGTCATGCTTTTCGGTCATTGGCGCAGGACCTCGCGATGTGCGCCGAGGAAGGACTTGATGCGCCCGGTAAAAGCGTCAATCACCCCGACAGCTTTGACCAACATACTGCCGTGGTGGCCGGCCAACGTGTCAGCGTGTCGCTTAAAGACAAGGGCGCTTTGCAAAAGACGATGGTGTTTGCGCGCAGTACACAGGCCCGTTAAATTCCAAGCCCCGGCAAAAAAACCGGGGTTGCGATCGCCGATTTTGCCCTCATACTGTTAGTTTTGCAGGTATACCTCAAGGCTGTCGTCCAAGGCATCCTTCCACGGTGTGTGATGAAGCGGAGCCATAGTCCCAGTGATCACAGACCGGTAGGCATTGTTCCGAAAGGTCATGATATCTGCCTTTTTGTGGCCCTTCCATTGTTTAAATGCCTGACAGGCGCCTTCGACATCAAAGGTCGGATAATCCGTTTCTTGGATCAATTCCAAAGTGTAGTCGCCCTGATACCAAATGCAGCCATAATCGTCTTCGATCGTGGCTTCTTCGGCTTGGCGATGCGCCACATCAGCCGCCAAAGCAACAGGGTCCGGCAGGGTAATACGGCCCAGAATGACATCACGGACCCACCATGCTTGCGCATCAAACATGTTAAATGTGAACCACTGGTCCTGCATTCCGATATAAAATAAATCCGGATTTGGAACGAAAGCCACGCCCTTATAAAGATCGTTTGAAGCCAAACAATTTGGGGTATGCAAACGCAGGTCGTCGTCCATAAAAGGAAAATGATGCAGATAGCCCGTGCACAAGATGACGGCATCCACTTGTTTTGAGGTGCCATCTTTGAAATACGCCGTCTGGCCGTCGATATGCGTTAGCAGGGGAACCTCTTGCCAATTATCGGGCCAGTCATATCCCATTGCGGCAGTACGGTGGCTGACAGTGATCGACTTTGCTCCGTACTTCCAACATTGCGACCCGATATCTTCTGCCGAATAGCTGGTACCAATGATCAGGATATCCTGACCCTTGAATTCAACAGCGTCGCGGAAATCATGGGCATGCAGAACCCTGCCGGGAAACTTGTCAAAGCCGTCGAAATGCGGCACGTTTGGCGTTGAAAAATGCCCCGTGCAGCAGATGACGTGATCAAAGTTTTCTGAATACGTCCGGTCGTTTGGCAGATCCCGGACCGTAACAGTAAAGCGGCCATGTTCTTTGTCAGCATCATACGAGACATTCTTCACGGCTGTTTCAAACCGGATCCAGTCCCGCACACCCGCCTTCTTTACACGACCCTCGATGTAATCGAAGAGGACCGCGCGCGGTGGATACGACGCAATTTGCTTGCCAAAATGCTCTTCGAAAGAATAGTCCGCAAATTCCAGGCCCTCCTTTGGACCATTGGACCACAGATAGCGGTACATCGAGCCGTGAACAGGTTCGCCATACTGATCAAGACCTGTGCGCCATGTATAATTCCATAGCCCGCCCCAGTTGGCTTGTTTCTCAAAACAGACAATTTCCGGTATATCAGCACCTTTTTCATGTGCAGACTGAAAGGCGCGAAGCTGAGCGAGGCCTGACGGCCCGGCCCCAAGCACTGCAATTCGTTTTGTCATGATCGGATGTAACCTTTGATGGTAGAACTGGCTTTAGGCAGAGCGGAGTGGGGCCAAAGCCCCACCTTGCGGATTAAATATCCAGCGTGTTGTCCCGTTCCCATTGGCTGAAATGGGAGACATAGGAATTCCATTCCTGCATCTTCATTTTCAGATAGGCTGCACTGAACTCTGAACCCATGGCCTCTTTCAAGCCTTTATCCTTATCATATTCCCGCAGGGCATCGAGCAGGTTCAAAGGAAGCTTGGGCGCACCGCGGACTTTATGACCTTCGGCGTACATATCAATGTCATAACGTTTGCCGGGGTCTGCCTTTGTACGGATCCCGTCCAAACCGGCAGCTATGATCACTGCCTGTAACAGGTAGGGGTTTGCCGCCCCATCCGGGAGCCGCAGTTCAAAGCGGCCCGGGCCGGGAACACGCACCATATGGGTGCGGTTGTTGCCGGTCCATGTCACAGTATTAGGGGCCCATGTGGCCCCGGACATGGTGCGTGGTGCGTTGATCCGCTTGTAGCTGTTCACCGTTGGGTTCGTGATTGCAGCTAAGGCAGAGGCATGCTTCATGATACCACCGAGGAAATGTTTGCCCCGCTCTGACAACCCGACTTCGCCTGTTGGTCCATCGCCCTGGCCGGCAAAGACATTTGCTTTTGCACCAGCCCCAGGTGCGTACCAGACCGAGATATGCGCATGGCATCCGTTGCCAGTCAGGCCTTCGATAGGTTTGGGCATGAAGGTTGCGCGAAACCCGTGCTTTTCAGCAACTGACTTTGTCATAAATTTGAAAAAGCTGTGTTTGTCGGCCGTTTTAAGGACGTCCTCAAACTCCCAATTCATTTCAAACTGGCCGTTCGCGTCCTCGTGATCGTTTTGATACGGACCCCATCCCAAATCCAGCATGTAATCGCAGATTTCGCGTACGACGTCGTAGCGGCGCATGACAGCCTGTTGATCATAGCAAGGTTTGGCGGCCGTATCGAAGGGATCGCTGATCTGGTCGCCCTCGGGTGTCAGCAAAAAGTATTCTGCCTCAATTCCAGTTTTGACATGCAAGCCCTCGGCGGCGGCTTCATCAATCAGACGCCGCAACACATTGCGCGGCGCTTGCGCAACATCTTGATCTTCCATGACACAGTTGCCAGCGACCCACGCAACCTCTGGCTTCCACGGTAGCTGAATGACAGATGACGGATCCGGCACGGCCAGCATGTCAGGATGCGCTGGTGTCATATCCAGCCAAGTCGCAAAACCGGCAAATCCTGCGCCATCCTCTTGCATGCCTGCGATGGCCTGTGCCGGAACCAGTTTGGCGCGTTGTCCCCCAAACAGATCGGTGAATGAAATCATAAAATATTTGACGCCGTTCTCCTGGGCGTAAGTGGCCAAATCAATGGTCATGCGAAAGTTCCCTGTCGATTGTCTTTGTGGTTGTTGTCCTGGTGGTCTGCATCAGGCGATGCAAAAAGCGCGCCGGAACATACGGCGCGCTTTTTCACGTTTTCGATCAATATCCTGTGCCCGGTTTGCCGGGATACCAATCTGTACCGGCAAGAGGGATTTTGGCCATTGCTGCAGCTTCAAGTGTCAACGCACACAGATCCTCTGGCTCCAGATTGTGCAGGTGGTTTTTACCACAGGCCCGCGCGATTGTTTGTGCCTCCAGAGCCATCACTTTCAGGTAATTGTTCAACCGGCGCCCACCTTCGATAGGGTCAAACCGCGCCATCAGTTCTGGGTCCTGGGTTGTGATGCCTGCGGGATCCTGACCTTCGTGCCAATCATCATAGGCACCAGCTGTTGTGCCAAGCTTTTGATAGTCGTCTTCCCATCGGGGGTCATTATCCCCAAGAGCAATCAAAGCCGCGGTGCCAATGGCCACAGCATCCGCGCCCAATGCCATGCATTTCGCCACATCAGCGCCGGTGCGCACACCGCCTGACACAATGAGTTGCACCTCGCGATGCATGCCAAGGTCCTGTAATGCACGCACAGCTTCGCGAATACAGGCAAGAATTGGCTGGCCGACATGTTCGATGAAAACATCCTGCGTGGCAGCCGTGCCGCCTTGCATACCATCCAGCACAACCACATCTGCGCCTGCCTTTACGGCAAGCGTCGTGTCAAAATAGGGCCGAGCACCGCCGACTTTGATATAAATAGGAACCTTCCAAGATGTGATCTCGCGCAGTTCAAGGATCTTGATCTCTAGATCATCCGGGCCGGTCCAATCGGGATGACGACAGGCGGAACGTTGGTCGATGCCTTTGGGTAGATTACGCATTTCAGCCACCCGGTCACTGATCTTTTGACCCAGTAACATGCCGCCACCGCCAGGTTTTGCGCCTTGGCCAACGACAACTTCAATGGCATCCGCGCGACGCAAATCATCAGGGTTCATACCGTAGCGCGATGGAAGATACTGATAGACCAGCTTGTTGGAATGTCCGCGCTCTTCTTGGGTCATCCCACCGTCACCGGTGGTGGTCGACGTGCCCGCCAGCGTCGCACCGCGGCCCAAGGCTTCTTTGGCGGGCCCAGATAAAGCCCCGAAAGACATGCCTGCGATTGTGATCGGGATATCCAGCTGGATTGGCTTGGCTGCGAACCGTGTGCCGAGGGTCACGCTTGTCTCGCATTTTTCACGATACCCCTCAAGTGGATAGCGCGACATTGACGCCCCCAAAAAGAGCAAATCATCAAAATGGGGAAGCTTGCGTTTTGCGCCACCGCCACGAATGTCATAGATGCCGGTTGCAGCAGCACGACGGATTTCGGCATTAACATTCTGGCTGAATGTGGCGGATTGAATAGGTGTGGTCCGTGGAGGACCGTTTTCGGTGATGTCTTTCATCTTCGGGTCCTTAATACGCGTTATCAATGTTGAAATTATAGAGCTTGCGCGCTGATCCATAGCGCTTGAACTCTTCTGGTTTGGCATCGCTGCCGCCGCGTTCAAGCAGATCTGCAAGGATTTCCAGATGCTCGGGCCGCATTTCCTTTTCGATGCAATCTGCACCCAGCGATTTTACGGAGCCTCGAACAAACAGCCGCGCTTCGTATATCGAATCGCCAAGCGCATCGCCGGCGTTCCCACACACAACCAGATTGCCTGATTGCGCCATAAAGGCGCTCATATGTCCAACATTTCCATGCACAACGATATCAATCCCTTTCATTGATATCCCGCAGCGTGAAGAGGCGTTGCCCTTGACCACCAACGTGCCACCATGGCCAGTGGCTCCGGCGTACTGGCTTGCGTCACCATCAATAATCACTGTGCCGCTCATCATGTTTTCGGCGACCCCGGGTCCGGCTGATCCTTGGACATGGACAGTCGCCTGTTTGTTCATGCCGGCGCAGTAGTATCCTGTCGAACCCTTCACCGCGACCTCGATCGGGGCGTCCAGTCCACAGGCAATTGCATGGCTGCCGCGGGGGTTCACGATTTCCCACGAGGTTTGGTTTGTCTCCTGCGCCTGGGCGTGGAGCGTTGCATTCAGATGGCGCAGGCCCTGCGCTTCCAAGTCGATTGTCTGCATATCAGTGATTCCAGAAATAAACAGTAGCGGGTTCAGGTTCCCAGACGCGGGCGTCTTCAATACCTGGAAGGTTCACAAGCGCACGGTACTCGCTGCCAAAGGCGACATATTGGTCTGTTTCTGCCATAACAGCGGGCTTGCAAGCGATCGGGTCGCGGACCACGCCGAACCCGTCTTTTGTCCCAACAACAAAGGTGAAGAACCCGTCCAGATCATTCAAAGAGCTTTGCAACGCTTCACCGAGGCTTGCCCCTTTCTGCATTTTCCATGTCAGATATGCTGCTGCAACTTCGCTGTCATTTTCGGTTTCGATATGAACGCCCTCGCGCGTCAGCTTGCGCCGTAACGAGTTGTGGTTGGACAGGGATCCGTTGTGCACAAGGCATTGATCCGAGCCTGTATTAAACGGATGCGCACCCATGGTTGTCACCGCTGATTCGGTTGCCATACGGGTGTGGCCAATGCCGTGGCTTCCTGTCATGTCCGAAATATTAAATCTAGCGGCGACGTCTTTTGGCAGACCGACTTCTTTGTAGATCTCGATGACGTCACCGACGCTCATCACACGGACGTCGTGGTCCATTTTTGCCAGCGCTATTCTCGCGTCAGCGATTTGATCAGTTGGCAGTTCCAGCACAGCGTGTGTATCTTTGATAGAAACAGTAACCTTGACGTCCAGTGTTTTTGCCAAGTGGTCTGCAATCCCGTCAAAGGCTGTATCAGGTTGATCCGATTGAACAGTCAGTTTGGCCAAACCATCTGATGTATCGCCGTACACCGCGATGCCTGCGCTGTCAGGTCCACGATCGGTCATCGTGATTAACATATCCGTCAGCATGTGCCCCAGCTGAGGCTCTAACGTTTTGTCCTTTAGAAATAGTCCGACAATCCCGCACATCGACGTGCACTCCAATTTGAGGTGTTTCGACTACGCTAGCATTATTTTTTCACGTTCGGCAACCAACAGGAAAATAATTTTCACTACAGGCAAAAAAAACTAGCCTCAGAGGCTTTTGTCTGGTTGAATTGCAACAGCCGGGTTCATCCGATCAAAAAGCATGCCCGTCAATCTGATCTGGAGGTCACTATGGAAGAACAAATTGCCGAGCTTGCAGCCCAAGTGGCCGCGATCGAAGCCAAAGGCAACCTGACGAATACGATGTTTGCTGAGGCCTATTATTATTTAACCATCCCCTTGATGATCATAATCCACGCGGGCTTTCTTGCGTATGAAATGGGGGCATCGCGGGCCAAGAACGCCCTGTCATCAGGCGTCAAGAACATCCTTGCCTTTGCCTTTGTGATCCCGGCCTTCTACTTTTTCGGCTGGTGGGTGTACTGGGCCATGCCAACAGGGTTCTCTCTTACGGCGGGACCAAACGGAATTTCCGGCGCTGAATACGCCGGCGCGATTGCTCTGGCATGGGGTGAAAGTGCAAATTTCATGGGACCAAATACCGAAGATCAAATCGACGGTGTTTTCTGGGGTGCGTTCACCTTGTTTGCCGCCACGACGGCCTCCATCATGTCCGGCGCAGTGATCGAGCGCATTCAGACTGTTGGCTTCGTAATTCTGGCGATCATTTTAGGCGGCTTTAGCTGGACACTTGCGGCGGCTTGGGGCTGGCATGCTGACGGCTGGATGGTGACTCAATGGGGCGTGCACGATTTTGGTGCAGCTGGACTGGTCCATGCCGTTGCCGCGTTCTTTGCGCTTGGCGTCCTGATCAACCTTGGACCGAGAATTGGAAAATTCAACGCGGATGGCAGTGCCAACCATATACCCGGTCACAACATGCCGTTTACGGCCACGGGCCTGATGCTGATTATCGTCGGGTTCTGGGGCTTTCTTATGGCGTGTCTGGTTGTCGGCGGTGAAGCTTGGTCATGGGGCGCAAATTATACCACGATTTATGGGACACCAACCAACCTTGGTGCGCTGGCATTCAACATTTTGATGTCGATTGCAGGGGGCATTATTGGGGCTTGGGTAATGACGCGTGATCCGTTCTGGATGATGTCTGGCGCGCTTGCCGGGATTATATCCTGCGCATCGGGTTTGGATATCTACTATCCGGCACTGGCCTTCATCATCGCCTTCTCGGCGGGCATTTTGCTCAAGCCGGCGGCCAGCATTCTTGAGAAGATGGGTATCGATGATGCCGTTGGGGCTGTGACCGTTCACGGTACAATGGGCATTTATGGCATGCTTTTGCTGGGTGTCTTTGCATCTGGCTACCCTGCAGCTTTGGGTGAAGGGGCAGCACAAGTCAGCTTTATGGGCCAGCTTGGAGGCGCCGCAGTATTTGTCGCAATTGGCCTAAGCACCGGCTATGTCGCATCCTTGATCCTGAAAATGGTCGGTATGCTGCGTGTGCCTGAAGCTGTGGAAATCGCAGGTCTGGATACGGTGAAGGTACCTGCGCAAGCCTATCCAGAAGGCATAGCGGCTTCACCGCCTGCCTCGTCCTGAGAAATGAAAAACTGAAAGGAAAAAACCATGGGTTTTCCGTATGACAATGGTGGCACTTGGACAGATGTTTCCGGTCCGATTTTTATGGGAGCGGGGACTGGAGCGCCCGGAACTTATGCAGTGATTGGAATTGTGATCTGCATTGTGGCGCTGGCAATTGGCCAGGTTGCTGAATCTGCCAAGTACTCCAAGCACAAGTAAATAAAAAATCCTTGAAAAGGGCTGCATCGTTTGCGGCCCTTTTTTAATGGCGGGATGAATATGGTTGCAAAATCAGAAATACTTGCCTGTCAGGAAAAAAATCTGCACACCAGTATTGATTTTTCAAATTGTATCGGTCTGAATACCAATCAACAAAACAATGAAAACAGGGGGCCATCATGGCTATTCTTTGGAGAGCATCCGCGCTCGCGCAACGTCATCTTGATATTGGTGCCGAGTTAGAGGACTGGAATGGCATGGGCACTGCGTGGTTTTACGATCACACGCCCGAACGCGCAAAAGCCGATTACGAGGCCGTTCGCACCAAAGCAGGGCTTATGGATGTGTCCGGCCTGAAAAAAGTGCATGTGATCGGATCTGATGCAGCCTATGTGATTGACCGTGTCACCACGCGGAACGTTGAGAAAATTGCGCCGGGTCGGTCGACCTATGCGTCTATGCTAAATGACCGGGGATTGTTCATTGACGATTGTATTATTTATCACATCGCAGTGAATTCATGGCTGGTCGTACACGGTACGGGCGCTGGTATGGAACAGTTGGCGGCTGCCGCTGCAGGCAAAAATTGTGAAATCCTGTTTGATGACGATCTGCACGACATGTCGTTGCAAGGCCCCGTTGCGGCTGATCTTTTGGCGCAGGAAATTCCGGCCATTCGGGATTTGGCATATTTCGGGCTGATGCAAACACGGCTCTATGGTCGGGACGTGATGATTTCGCGAACCGGGTATACCGGTGAACGCGGGTACGAGATTTTTTGCCGGGCGAAAGACGCAGTGCATCTGTGGGACAACATTCTGGCCGCTGGGGAACCAATGGGTGTCCGTCCAGTCCAGTTCTCTACTTTGGATATGCTGCGAATTGAAAGCTATCTGCTGTTCTACCCCGGCGACAACTCCGAAACCTTCCCATTTGAGGATGAGCCCTGCGGTGACACGCTGTGGGAGCTTGGTCTTGAGTTCACCGTCTCACCCGGCAAGGAAGGTTTCGTTGGCGCGGAAAATCACTATGCGGCCAAAGGCAAAGAGCGTTTCAAGATCTTTGGCGTCAAGCTTAGCGATAGTATGACCCAGATGGAGATGTTTGCGCGCGTGTTCCATGATGGCAAGGATGTAGGTGTCATCACATATGGCCTGTCATCCGAGTTGAACGGGTATTCCGTGGCCATTGCACGTCTGGCGCCTGATGTTGCCGTGGCGGGCACGCCTTTGGTGGTCAGACAACCCGATGGCACTGAACTTGCCGCGACAGCAGAAGAAATGCCGTTCTATGATCAAGACAAGGCGATCCGTACTGCCAAAGGCTGATTTTTTATGATTTAAAGCGTCCCGGGCTTCGGGGCGCTTTTCGGTTCAAAAGACGCAGGAGACCGCATAAGCCATGTCGAAATTTCAATTTCCTCAAAGCATAAAAAGCCGACCGGTCTACGGCACGCTCGCGCCTCAACCGGGCAAAGCGCATCTGATGATCGCGGATGCTGAAGGGGCCGAAGCATTATTGGACCTTGCCGAACAAGACAGTACCATCATGGCGCAGGCTCACATCATCTTCATTCCGAAAGGCACAGATTTTTCGGATAAACTCCGGGCGTTGTCACCGGCCCAGTTCTACGAGGGTCCAACCTATGAGGCGTCTATCCAGCGCATCAGGCATGTACTGGAACACGCACATCAAGGTTTGCAGGTTTATCTGGCGGGCACCGAAGGATTGATGGGACAGGCGCAAAACGAGGCTATGCAGGCCGGTATCCCGCACACGTCTATCCAGACCGAACATCGGGGGTCCGTCGCGCGCCGCATGCAATGCGTCCACTGCAAGGGAATTACCGAAGACGTTCTGTTTGATCCTTTTGTATGCTCTCATTGCGGTTTGAATCTGTTTGTAAGGGATCATTATTCGCGCCGTCTGGCAGCCTATCAGGGCGTGTGCATCGATGCGGAAGACCCCGGAAATATTCCTGATCCAGTGGAGCTATATTCATGAGTGCGGCTCCTCAGAAAACCAAGTCAGGTGCAGAACAAATTGAGGTAACAGTCAGCGCTGTTGTACCTGTGAACGATCTTGTTACGCGGTTTGAATTTTCCCGCGTTGATGGTCAGCCGTTTCCAACTTTTTCAGGTGGCGCGCATACGGTTGTCATAATGAACGACGATGGCCGTCGTCGGATGAACCCTTATTCGCTGATGTCTGATCCGGCCGATACATCAACATACGCGATTTCAGTACGACGCGATGATGCGGGGCGTGGCGGATCCTTGTTCATGCATACCCAGGTCAAGGTTGGTGATGTGATGACCCTGTCGTATCCGGTCAATTTGTTTTCGCTGGATCTTCGGGCGCGCAAAAATTTGTTTTTCGCAGGGGGTATTGGAATAACGCCCTTTTTGTCGATGATCGCGCAGTTAGAGCGTATGAATGGCAATTGGGAATTGCATTATTCGGTCCGGTCTGCCGATTTGGGGACATATGCGGACGATCTGAAGACGAAGTACCCCAACAATGTGCACGTCTATTACGACGATCAGTCACAAAGTATTCCGCTAACAGATTTGCTGGATGGGCAGCCCTTGGGCACGAATGCCTATGTTTGTGGCCCTAAAGGGATGATCGCCTGGGTGCACGCCAGCGCCAAAGAGGCTGGATGGCCCGATGCACAGGTTCATTCAGAAGAATTTACCGCGCCACAACCAGGAAAGCCATTTGAGGTGCGTTTATGCAAATCTGATATGACCATCAAGGTTGGTGAAAACGAAAGCTTGTTAGAAGCGCTTGAACGCGAAGGTGTAGACGCCCCGTTCCTGTGTCGTGGCGGTGCCTGTGGTCAATGTGAGACTACCGTTGTTTCGCACGACGGAGAGTTTATTCACCGAGACCACTGGCTAGACGATGATCAGCACGCAAGTGGCACGAAAATCATGCCATGTGTCAGCCGCTTTGTTGGTGCTTCGCTTTTGCTCGACCGTTAAGCGTCAGGAGAAAATCATGACGATTCAATTCAATAACGAGACATTCCGCGACGATTACTCGTTCAGCAACTCTGATTGGGCAATCAAACGGTTTCCATTTCCATTTCACGAAGACAGCTACATGTACTCGGTGAACATGGAACAACACCGTGGTGGGCCCGCAGGGTCGGTCTATGAAAAACGTTTCGACGTGGACGAGCATTATGTCGCGGAAATGCGGGACCGCGCTCTTGTTTTGGCAGATGATCCGTTACGATGTCAGAGCCTGCCCCACATGACCCTCGCCGGTTGGGATCTATTGGAACTGATCATGGTCAGCAAATCCGAAGACTATCCGGATTTGTTTGAATTGCACCGTGACGGTAACCGCTGGCGGTGGGTCAACAAACCCATGGGTATTGACGACACCTTCACCTTTCTGGATGAAACCACGCTTCCCTATGGGCCGATGGAATATATCACACGACAGGCGCAGGGCGATTTTTGCGTTCTTGATCAACGTGATGATATGTTGTGGATGGACGCAGGTATGGTCACGACGCAAGCGGACTGGTCCTTGGATTTCGATATCGGTATGAATTTTTTCGAATGGCATGCACCGGTGCCACTGGCCCACGAAATGGGTATTTTTCAGCGCGCGTTAAAGTTCTTGCTGAATATTCAACAGGGTTCGCCCGCGCGGCGTTTGAATTGGACCATGACGGTCAATCCCTTGCTGGACACCAGTCCCGAAAATTATCACAAATGGGGTATTCAAAAAACGTCCCTGACGCCTGAAAATCTAGGGGCCAAACAACACCTTCGCGTTGAATTGCAAACGTTTTTCAGATTGCCGCGATCAAATGCACTTGTGTTTCCGATCCGTTGCTATCTGTGCAGTTTTCAAGATCTGATGACCATGCCGAAATGGGGGCGCCGCTTGCATCGTGTGGTGCGTGACCTGCCAGAGGAACTTGCAACATATAAAGGCTTTATCGACAACCGTCCGATGATGTTGGATTATCTAAGCCAGTACGATGATGGACTGTCCACCAGCCGAGGCATATGGCCCGATCTCGAAACCGAGCCACCATTGCAAAGATAACATCAGCAGTCTGGAGAGGCTGTGTAAACGCGCGCCCTTTTATCGTTCGTGATGCTACAACTTCTGTACTCGGTACAGAGGTTTCTCAAGTTCTGTTTCATGGCAGATTGTGACTGCCAGAAGACGATGTTTCTGGCTGAACGGCTGGATGATTGCATGCATGAACATAGCCTCGCTCGTGCCATCGATAGTGACATCGTTACCGTCTAGCGGATCCATATTGCGGCTCAGGGCGACAAGCTGGCGACACACCTTGCGGATTGGAGCCGGTTCCAGGCAGCCAATTCCAATGCCAGGACCTACACACTGGGTAAGCCGCGCCAGACGTTGGGCGAGATCGCCGCGTCTCTTGAACGTTTTCGTGGTGAGTTGGACCTGCTGATGAAGTTTTTGAGCAGACCTGAACACGACTTCCAGAAGCTCGCATGGTCCGTTTCTTTTGAAAGTCGGCTATCTGCGACAAATTTGCAAGCGGAGGGCCGTTCACGCGGGAGCGGCGTAGTTCTTAGGTGGCAAATCTTGGATATCCGCGTGTTTGTGTCCGCTAGCACTGGCTGTGAGGACGCCAGACAAATAGCTATCGGGTTCGATCGCGGTGAGTTTGCAGGTCTTGATCAGTGAGGCGATGATGGCCCAGTTTTGTGCGTCTGCGTCATGTCCGGCGCACAGAGCGTTTTTGCGGTTCAGAGCGATGGGGCGGATGCTGCGTTCAACGGGATAATTGTCGAGCTCGATACGGCCATCGCAGAGGAGCCGGCCCAAACCGGCCTATGCAATCGGGGCCGTGTAAGACTGAGTGACATCATGCAATTTACGCCGGGTATGCGCCCAGTAATAGGCCAATGCCACGTCTTGCGCAGGCTGTTTGAGCAAGCGGTTATAGCCAGCGTATCTGTCCACTTGCAGGATGCCGTTGAAGCCGCTCAAGATGTTTTTCGCGTGCTGGCCCAACCGACCGGGCGCATAGGTAAAGGCAACGCCGGGCGGATCCCTCCCATGGTCTGTCATCGCGGGCCAGCACCCGGAAGGATCCTGTTTTTGTGCGTTTGCGCCCCGGGGCCAGACCTGGCGCGGATATTTCATCCATGAAGAGCTTGGTCGACCGCTTCAGGTCGGCCATCAGCGTCTCATAAACGGGGGTCAACTTGAATGCCGATTTGCCCACCCATGCGGCCAGGGTTGAACGATCCAGATCGATTCCCTGACGGCTGCAGATTTGTGCCTGACGATAAAGCGGCAGGTGGATTGCGTATTTTGAGACAAGCACATGGGCCAGCGTGGCCTCGGTTGGAAGGCCCCCTGCGATGGTGTGGACGGGTGCCGGGGCTTGGACGATCCTGCCCTCACAAGACCGACAGGCGTATTTGGGACGGCGGGCATATTTGGGACGGCGGGCATATTTGGGACGGCGGGCGACAATCACCCGGAACTGGGCCGGGATAATATCCAGCCGTTCGCTGATATCCTTCCAATTCCAGCTCGTATGGGGCCGGATCAATCTTCTCGGATTTGCTCCCGAAGAGAGCTTTCTTGAAAGAGGCAAACAACGCCTCAAGCCGCGTATTGTGATCTTGTTGCGCACGGATGATCGCCTTCAGTTCAGCAATTTATCAGGGGCAGTCCTGCCTGTTTCTATAATAAAACATGGTTAGAATGACCTGCGCAAACGCGCCCCTGAGTCACTCCGCCACAGTCGCAGCCGCCATCACCAGCCCGCTGCCGCCGGTGGCTTTGCATCAGAGCAGCCAGACCGTCATGGCCCTTGCAGACGTCCACCGGATCACTGGCTTCAGAAATCCGGACCTTGTGGGATGGCACGATCACATGGCCCAGGCCCGTGACAGCAAAGGCCCGTGACAGCCAAGACCCGTGAAATCTCAGCGATCCGCGCTGCGGGTGTTGCCGCATCAAGACGAACGGTGACATCGCCTTTGATCACATCAATCGTGCCAGACGATATGTCAGGCAATGACGGGACTGCAGGCGCAGGCGTCTTGATCTTGACGGGCACAAAATCAATGCCCGCCAAATTGGGCCAAACCAGCTCGCCCTGCCGCGCCATCCGCCGCCAATCTAACACCGTGCTGGGCGATCAGCTCATACCGCGTGGCAACAGCCTTGACCGTCTCGCCTTCGATCAACGTCTCCGCCACGATCCGAGCCTTCAACTCCGATGGCCAATTCCGCTTGCCATCTAAACGGCGTGGCACCCTTGCCAGAAACCTGCTTCTAGCTCTCATCGGGAACCTTCCCCAAAAACAAAGAGACCTCTGAATCGCAGATCAAGCACGATACCGTGAGCCTGGGGATGAAAACACCGATTGCA
>JAQXDR010000005.1 GCA_029251265.1 Pseudoprimorskyibacter sp.
TAGAGCTGACACTCAAAAGTGGTTGGTGGTCGCACAAATTATCATTTTTGCGGGGTCCTTGATCTATGTATCAGGTTCGCATCTAGCACGCACGGATGAGGTTCTTGTTCAGTCTGGAACCATCATGGTTGCCGCTATGGCGGTAATCTATATCGCCTTAACCATGCTATCAGCCTTGAGGCGGCAAACAGAGCTCGTAGAGGCAAGCGCGCGATTGGTGCAGGAACAGAAGATCTCTGCGGTTGGCCGTTTGGCGGGTGGTGTGGCTCATGACTTCAATAATCTATTGACCGTCATCAAGGGCAACCTAGAGCTCTATGAGCAGATCGAGGATGTTTGCGAAAAGCGCGCTGTTCTCTTAGACGCCTACGCCGCAGCAGAGCGGGCCGAGCGTGTGGTAGAACAGTTGCTGATATTCTCCCGGAAATCGCCGTCAAGGAAAGTGACTGTGAATGCAGCGGTCGCCGTGCAAAACGTGACGGATCTTTGCCGAACTATGGTGCCGGAACGAGTTATGTTCGAGACGCGCTTACATTCAAAACTTCTGAGCGTTGAGGTGGATGAGCAGCGACTAGAAACGGCTCTATTGAACCTTGTTAAAAACGCCATCGATGCAATTGAGGATAACGGCACAATTCGGATAACGGTGGAATCCAAAACAGCCCTTGACGAAGAGGCTCGACACTACAAAAATCCGCGCCTACGCCCTGAACGACAGCAAGTGGCTTTTCGGATTAGCGACACAGGACATGGAATTCCTGAATCCCTCTTAATGAACGTGAAGGACCCGTTCTTCACGACCAAGGCACCAGGCAAAGGTACGGGGCTCGGGCTCTCCATGGTGCATGGATTTGTTGAGGACATGGACGGTGGCATGTCTATTGAGAGTTCAAAAGATGGGACTGTTGTATCGTTGTATTTCCCACTTTTGGCAGGGAATAAGGACGGGTTGGACAGTGCACCCGCCCAAGAGTCTTTGAGAAATCAGGTGAGTAACTGAAGTCTTGCAAGAGGCCAATTAGAAGATACGTTGAACGATTTAGGCGTAAGTTGTGTTTCAGCACCACAAATTCTCACGGACGCCCGTGATCAACGATGTTGGTTTGATTAATACCTGCTCTCCGAGCCAATTGTGTGATCGTTATTTTTTGCGTCTTTCTAAATCCAACGTAAGCGTCGCTTCTGACCCATCCGAACGGACCTTCCACAATTCGATTCTGATGCTTGATTGCTGTAAAACGATATTTACACATTCCCAATTTCTACCACGCACTTTTGTGACTGGGTTGTATGAATTCGTTGTAATCGGTGTTTCCGCCCCACGCACACGGTATCGTGCTTGATCTGCGATTCAGAGGTCTCTTTGTTTTTCGGGAAGGTTTTCGATGGGAGCGCTTCTACAACTTCGCTAGACCGCAAGGCGCGCACAACGGCCAGACATCTTACGAAGCTTTCAGAAACAAGCTACTGTAGCAAAGCAAGTGTCCCGCAACTTCGTCCAGGCTAGCCACAATGTCCCGGCGCATCTTGTTACCAATGTGTTTTTGCCAACCAAGCGGATCGGAAGCCGACCCTGTCATTACAACTTTGACCCCGCCCCCTTTATCGTCGTCAGAATGCCATTCAGGCCGCGAGGCAGTAATCTGATTGTAGAGGTCCACACAGATTGCGCGGCTCATGCAAACGAACATGCCTTTGCCCGCCATCGCTTCGATGCGGTCTTCAAAATGGGTCATGATGTCCCGAGCGACCTTTTCAAGCCCAGGAGGTGCTCGCACAAGACTGCTTCAGTTCGACTTGGCTTTTTCTTGCTCGGAGACTCTGATGTCAGATCAACCGTAAGCCCACCTTCACCCCTTATAATTCGAGGGCAGTCATTCATCAATTCTGTTGATCTTGTGGTCAACGATGCGCCTGAGAACATCTGTCAGCCAAGCCTGGGGATCGACGTTGTTGAGCTTGGCCAAGCGTTCGACGGAAGAGCTCTTGGCTTTTGCATCCCGGATCGACGCACGCATGCGGGGCACTGCCTATTCACACGGCTCATCCGGCATGACAGGGCTTTGTCTGGCCAAGACGTCTTGATCTTATAGCCGCGCCTGACTCCTTCGATCGTGTCGGAAAAAGTTTTGCGCATTCGAATGATTTTGCGCCCAAAAGTTGACGGTCCAGTTCGGAGCCAACCCTTTCGGTGTTTTATGTCAAGAACGTTGAGGCGTTAAAAGCCCATGTCAGCCAAACGCACAGTCTGGCGCTTTGCCAGAACATCAACTTCGCCCGAAGCAGTGGCATTGAGCGCACCACCAGGCTTTCGAAGTGTTGGATGCGCAATTGCGCCACGTTTTGCGAGGCTATATTTACGGATCGCCAAGCCAAGCCCTGGCTGAGCTTCATAGCGGACCATCGGCATATAGGTGTCAAAAATATCGCGGGCATGTGTTTCGTCACCCGCAGTTATCGCATTCACAACCTGCGCCATCATCTCGGGGTATGCGAAACCGGTCATGGCGCCGTCCGCCCCGCGCAGCATTTCTTCCAAAAGGTACATCCCGCCGTTGCCACATAGGATGGATATGCGGCGATTACCCGCATCAGATTTTGCGCGCAGGGCCGTGATTTTGTCCAATCCCGGCCAGTCTTCGTGTTTGAGCATCACACAGGTCGGGCAGTCGTCAATGATCTGCTGGATGACTTTGGTGGGGATCACAACACTTGTCGCAAGAGGGAAGTCTTGCAGCACGAACGGCGTAGTGCCCAAAACGTTGGCGACCCCGTGAAAGTATCCAATAATCTGATCGTCAGAGCGTAGGTTTGTCGTCGGGGCCACCATGACACCCGCAGCCCCAGCATCCATTGATGATTTGCTAAGGCTCTCCATCGCTGCATATCCCGACGCGGACACACCGACAACCACGGGCACCGATGTACGGGCGATGACACGCTTTACGACGCTCATGCTTTCTTCCGCGGACAGCTTACCAGCCTCGCCCATCATACCCAGAATAGTCAGTCCGGTTGCGCCCTTTTCGATGTAGAAATCGACCATGCGGTCAACACTGTCAAAATCGATTGCCCCGTTGGGCAAAAACGGTGTGACTGCGATTGTGTAAACACCTTTTACGGCTTCAGTCAGCATATTTTGCCTTTCTATGGCTTTGCCCCAAGGCGATATGACCAAGCGCCATTGCAGCGGCGGCCTGACAAGGTTCGATCACGGGCAGTCCCGTCGCATCTTCAATTAAATCGCGGTATTGCGCCATACCCGCACACCCCATTATCAGCACATTTGCCCCGTCAACGTCGCGCAGTTTTTTGCCCGTCGCGATCATAGCCGAAAGGCTTTTGTCCGCGTTCGCAAGGTCGGCCACGCCAAGGCCCAAGGCGCGATCCCCTGCAAGCCGATCCAAAACACCCATGGCACCAAACGCGCGCAGATGGCGCGGGATGGATGCAGGCATAATCGCGATGACTCCGAACCGCTGCCCAAGTGTAAGCGCAGTCATAACGGCAGCCTCTTGAATTCCGACTACGGGCAAATCTGTTTGATCGCGCAAGGCATGTAGCCCCGGATCGCCAAAACAGGCGATAACGTAACCCGCAGCGTCAGTTTGGGCGGCCGCCAAGTTCAGCATCGGCTCAATGGTCAGATCTGCCTGCATTTGACTTTCGATCCCTTTAGGGCCTGCTGCCAACGTAAGGCACTTGATCGGCACCCCAAAGTTGCGCAAGGGGGCGATGGCCGTATCAATCCCATGCGTCACCGTCGTGGACGAATTTGGATTTATAATGATCAATGACGTAGTCATGCACCCGCCCGCATCGCTGTTTGGATTTCATTTTGATACCCCTCAGGGTCCGTGAACACGAATGCGCGGATGCCAAGCGCGTCATTTGCAAACAAATCAGACAGGTTTGCGAAGGCTCTATCCTTTGCAAAAGCAAACCAAGCATCTACGTCCGCTACCCGAATACACAGCTGCACGGGTTTCACAGCCGCCCATTTGTTCATGCCTTTGGCCTCATCTACCAATCCCACATGCGCACCGGGACAGATTTCATAGATTTTGCACCAGTCTTGATCGATAGTGAGGGTTAGGCCCATCACGTCTTCGTAAAACGCCATTGCTGCCGCCAAATCGCGATAATAAAAAAACGTAATCGCCAGTTGTGCCGAAGTCTTGAGCCTTTGCATCACGCAGCCCCCGTGGGCGATGTGGCAAGAGTAGGACGGTCAATCCAATTGCCACCGCCAGCCGTTCCCTGAAATACGCCATCCTGCATGATCGTCTGTCCACGTAGCAGCACGTGAACGGGCCAGCCTTTGATCGACCGTCCTACCCAAGGATTGTAGCCAACATTATCGTGCAGATCGTTTTCGCCGTAGCGCACCTGTTTGTCAGGGTCCCAGATCACCAGATCGGCGTCTTTGCCCGCTACAATCGCGCCCTTTTGAGACAATCCGTAAATGTCTGCGGGGCCCGCAGCTGTGATCTGCGCAAATGCTTCAGGGCCCAGCTTGCCCTTTGTGACCATCGCATCAAACATCAACGGCAATCGCGTCTCCAAGCCTGGGAGCCCATTGGCAATCTCGTGAAAGCCAGCATTCGTTCCCGCTGACAGTTTCCCCGTTTCATCGTATCGATAAGGGGCATGATCGGATGAGACGAGTTGTAAATCCCCCGCCGCCAAAGCACCCCAAAGTGCATTCTGATCCTGGGCTGTGCGCTGGGGTGGGGAACACATCCACTTTGCGCCTTCAAGGCCCGGTTGATCCAGAATATCCGCTGTCATGAACAGATAATGAGGGCAAGTTTCAGCCCATATCGGAACGCCGCGCGCCCGAGCATCCCGTACCAGCGCGGCCGCCTCGGCTGTTGATATGTGAAATAACATCACCGGTTGATTGAGGTGTTCTGAAAATCTGCACATGCGCGCAACGGATTCAATCTCGGCCATTCGGGGGCGGGACAGCGCATGATCGGACGGGCGTCGCTTGCCCCGCGCGATCAGATCGTCTTTTGCGCGCGCAATAATCGCATCGTTTTCCGCGTGAACGCACACCAGTGCGCCATGTTTGCGGGCCAGCGCCATCGTATCAAGAATTTCACGATCACTAAGTTGGATGTTATAAGTGGTGAATACTTTAATTGATCTGTGTCCAGCCCGAATTAAATCCCCAAGGTCCCTGCCAAATCCCGGGGCCGACGTATCCGTTACCGTCATATGAAACGCATGATCAATCATTGCGCCACGCAATGCGCGCGCTGTGTAATCGGCAACCGTTTCAGTCAAAGCCTGGCCCTTGGCTTGTGCTGCAAATGAAATGACGCTGGTCGTCCCGCCCATTGCCGCCGACGTGGTGGCCGTTTCAAATGTATCGGCATTCATAACGCCCATGCCTGACATCTGTTCGATGTGGGCATGTGGATCTACTCCACCTGGCATGACCCAATGCCCCATTGCGTCAATGATTTGCCTTGCTGATGCGACCGGGTTCCCGACGCTGACAATACGCTCACCTGTGATCGCTACGTCGCCCTCAACGATTCCCCGTGGGGTGACCACCTTGCCGTGCCGAATGACCAGATCAATTGTCATACTCTCATCCCCCTACCAACTGGCAATAAGTCAATCGTGGACGGCGCCCAATATCAAGTGCTCCTTTTCGAAGGCGGTAAATCTGCAGCCATCATCTACACCCTCATGAAAAGGGATCGAAATCATGTGTGGAGGATTGAAGGACTGGCGGCGCATGGCACCCCGTTACGACCAATACCAAAAGTCTTCTTTTCGACCAGCGCCCTGGCGGCAACCGCATCTACGGTTGATCAGGCATGAGCCTAAGAAACCCAGTCTTCTGCCTTTAACAATGCTAGGGAATTGACGAGATGGATAACAGCATCAGCCATGGGACCTTTGCGCCGCCCCATCGCAATTTTCAATAATCCTTTTGATTTGCCATTTGGGTGAAGGATTTTTTCAGGCATGATTATCTCAAAACGATGACCTCGAAATCCAAAGCTCATTCCACCACCAAGAAAATTTATGCCATCAATAGCGGCGTTTTCAAGCAAGATTGCAAGGACCCTTTGGTGGGTGTCTTCATGGTCAAAACGCTCTTTGAAATGAATAGCAACAAATGGCGCAACGGCCCATGAAAGGTGCGCAGATGAACTGAGACCTGGGTGGGACACCCGCTCAAAAATACCATCGTTGGATTGAATTGTTGGCACGAGCGCATGCGCAAGCCTGATATTGTTTTCGAAAACCGCACGACAGTGTTCTGAAAACCTGTTGATGTTCAAGAACCATGGCACATCCAGCGCTGCGGCTTCATATGTAGATAGTCCTGTCCCGTTCACCTTACGGTGACCTGATAGTTGGCGGAAAAATTTTTCAGCTGTGTTTGCAATTGGGTCCACCTGTCGACAATATAGTGAAACAATTCCCACATTGGCCAGCTCAAGCCCTTCTTGATCAAGTTTGAGACCAGAGCTTATGTGTGCAATTATTGGCGCAGCGTCTCGGGGAAGAGCACTCAGAAACTTTTGCATTGGGAAACGATCACCGACGATGGTTGTATCAACAACGATCATATCCAGAGCGCGCCGCCGCTTACCAATAGATGCAATTAGTATGTCGAGATCTACGACCTCCATATCCCAGTCATAGGACACTGGCTCAAAAAACAGCACATCACCATCGCCTTGCGCAACAGCATCATAAAGATCTGATCCCGCCGCATGACGACGAAACGTCAGTAAAGACGAACCATGCAAATCAAACACGCGTTGAGTTTCAAAATACCCTCCAAAAAAGTCGACCATAATTTCTCGTTGGCCGTGACTAAAGAAAAAAGCCTGAATATTCTGTACGATGGATGAGATCGCCGCCATCCCGCTTCGGAATAGAAGGTGCGAACTGGCCCAACCTCGTATTTGGGGGCGGTAGCTTTTACATCGTCTTTCGAGTGCACGCGGCATGAACAATCGTTCGTATTGCAAGTTATGCGTCTGCCCCAATGGAAGTATGACTGTCTCATCCACCAGAGGCGATTTCAGGTGATGGCCGGTATGATCATGAGCAATCTGCATCCAAATAGTGCGCATTTCGAGCGATAGACGGTCGAGTTCTGCTTCATCTATTATAGATCTTCGCGAAATATCACTTAACAGCGCAAAAACGTTTTCTCTCCATTCTGACAGAACGGCGGCGCTCTCCGGGCGGCTCAAGATGATCTCGTTCGCCATTGCCAGAAGGTGCCGCGCCTCATGTTCAATCATCGTACGCTGCATTTACCCGAGTGAGGCATATCTCAAACCCCACATGCATCTGCAAAGTCGCCCATCTGGAAATGACGTCTCAGCCGCGGGCTCTGATCTTCTTTCAGTTGATAAATGCTCGGAGGATGAAGGCCGTTGTAGCGTGTTGTGAACGCGTGCGTGTATGCGCCAACATTTGCGAAAACAACGCGTGAGCCGATTTCAAGAGGCTCATCGAACCTACGTTCGCCCAGCAAATCGCCAGCAAGGCAACTTGCACCTGCCAAAACATATGTATGTTTGCCATCCTGAGATGCGTTTCCAACGACAGCTGGAAAGCTATAAATGAAGCCTTCTAACTGGTGGTTAATGGATGTGTCGAGAACGGCAATGTTTTGCCCCTCACTTTCGAATATATCAATCACACTAGACACCAGCCAAGCTGCCTTGCTGACCAGCGCTGTCCCCGGCTCAAGGTAAACATTCAGATCAAACCTATTTTGAAGCATGCGGACAGTGTCTCTCAAAGCCTCGGGGTTCCTTGCTGTTTGAAGACGATATCCACCCCCAAGATTGATCCAGTCGATGTGCTGCATCAGGTCGGGTAACGTCTCTGCAATCACATTGACTGTGGCTGTCAGGTTTTGAAAGTCGGTTATGCCTGTGGCGTTGTGCACATGAAGACCGTCCACATTCCTAAACAGTTCTGGATTTTCATGGAACATCGCTTTGAGCGTGTAGATTGAAATCCCAAGTTTGGAGTTTGCTCGACACGGGTCATACTTCGGGTTTCGATTCAGTGACAAGTGTGGATTCACGCGAAGTCCGACTTTCACGCCAGCTTGCGTGCCATATCGTGTAAATAGGCTTACGGAGTTATAGCTAACCCTCTCACATTCCTGGATTAGAGTGTTTGCATCACCCGGCATAATGCCCGGCCCGACAAAATGGATTTTTGCGTCTGGTCCAACGACCTGCCGGACGATCCTGACCTCGGGCAAGGAGCTGCACGAAAACCCATCGACCAGGGGAGCCAAACGCTCGAGAACGGCGGCAACTGCATTGGCCTTAACCGAGTACAGCAATTTGGCTCCCGTATCTCCGATAACGTCGCGAGCCCCGAATACGAGACGGTCCAACGCGCTGTCGTCGATGACATAGGCAGGTGTCGTCAGATCGAACGTCTTTGCAAGAACCGACGATTGAAGCACGCTCATGTAAGAAGATTGGCTATATACATCACGATCCAACTTGTTGATAATAGACAGAAACGCCCGCGTTTGCAAAGGATGTGTTTGGTGCTTTTTTTGCGCAATCCATGCCTTTACGATCTGTTGGAAAGACAAGTCGCTGTAGTGGTCCAACTTCAGATCAACCATCAGCTTTGCGATGTCTGCCTTGATGTCCAAAACTGCTTTTTTTGCAGTTTCCAGAGATAAATGCCCTAGCGATAAACGCGAAAGCGTTTTGCATGTGAACGATTGACAATCAAGCGGTCGCTTGTCGTAGATTTGGCACCCATCGCCAGATATGTGCGGGCATTGGTGGGTGAAAAACTGCCGACCATCAACAAGTCGTCGTTCAGAAAATTTTGCAGTTGTGAACAGCGGCGCTTCGGCATCAGTTACAACGACCCTGCACACGTGACCCCGGCAGCAGAGCTGGCAGTCTTTGCACAACTGGCTTGCTAATCCATCTGGCGACACGCATTGCTCCTAGGATCTTTTTTGCTGTCTCGCGGTTATCGGTGCTCTTAACCCATTGCACAAGGCTTTTTTGGCCATCTCGACGCAGTATGGCGCGTCGCCTTCGAACATCTCGCGATCCGGTGCTTGCCTTCGACGCATCCAGCCACAGCCGCAGGCGATCAATTCCGCTAACTGTTTTGCCCTGCCCCACACAATCACAGCGATACTGCTCAGGAGCGTTCCGAACGCGCTGTGCGGCTTTAAACTTGGGGACGGATGTTATGCCGGATATAGCGTAGGCACCTCCGGTAACCAACGCTCGCATCCGTGAGAACCTCAATCTTGCCATCCACGGAGAAACTTCCGCAAAATCATGAGCCAAGGACGCGCAGAATACACATGTCATCGAAAGGTGGAGGCCAAGCCGCGGGTACGTTTGGGCGAACCTCCACCTCGATCAAAAGTCAGAAGATTTTGCTAGGCTGCTACGACATCAAGGCATTCTACGTGATCTGACAGTTGATTGATTTCATTGTCTATTTTCAAAAGTGTATGGCGGACTTTTTGAATTGCATCCATTCCAGACCCTACGATCGTAGAATTTTTTGAAATTATTTCACTGATGTCCGTGGACGACTTTCCAACCCGGGCAGATAGAGCTTGCACCTGATCAGCAACAACGCCAAACGCTCTGCCATGTTGTCCAGCTCTAGCAGCTTCTATCGATGCATTGAGAGCTAGGAGATTTGTTTTTGCGGCAATATCCTCAATTATTTCAACAATTTTAAGAGCTTCATTTGATGCATACTGTATATTGCGTAACGCATCATCGGCATCATCTGCGGTTACGCGACTTTCCTTGGTCATTCGCTTCATTGAAAGGGTGCTTCTCGCCTGAGCTTCACTAAAGTTGTCAACGCTTCGGTTGAAATCATGCGACATATCTGCAAATTTCCCCAAGTCGGAGGCTTCCATCCTATATTGAAGGTCTCCGGATGCCAAACGCTTGAGTGCAAGCTCCATTTCGTCGGTTACACTATCTACGACATCAAAGAGCTGATTTACGCCTTCGCATGCGGTCGATAGCAGTCTACTGGCGCCTTTTGGAGCATTTATACGATCGTGAAAAACGCCTTTGGCTGCATTTTCGATCATAGTGCTAATCTGTTCTACAAGAAGTTCATCAATACGTTTACGTTCTTCCAAATTCGCCATTTCGCGCTGGCTTCGTCTTTGGTTCTTTTGATCCTCCGCTGCCATGCGTAGCGTGAGCTGATTAAACAGCGTTGATAGTTCTCCACTCTCGTCGCCTTGCTCTACCTTGATCAGCTCACCAGGTCGTGCGTCGTTTTCTAGCATACGAACAAGCATCTGCTGTAAATGGCCGGTACCGAGTGTCTGGCCATGCTCCGCAGTGTTCAGACCATCAAATTCATCTTTTTCAGATACTCTAAGCGGCACGAAATTGTTTATTACTTTCAAACACAAGTATGACACACCGAAGGCCCAAGCAAAGACCAATAAAACGCCGCCGATTTGAACTGCAATCTGTGCAGCACGAGACGCCGCTACCAACGACTCTGATGGTGCCAATACACCAACTAGAATGGTTCCAATAGCACCTGAAAATCCATGCACACCTATTGCGCCGACAACGTCGTCAATTTTCCAGACATGCAACAGTAAGTAATTGAAATACTGCGCAGCCAAGCCACCGATAAAACCGACCAAGGCGGCCGATTGAATACCAAACACATCCGGACCAGCGGTAACACAAACCAACCCGCCGAGAAGACCGTTGATCACCCTATCGACTTTCAGCTTCCGTCCGTCAAAGACAACACTATACAACAACCCACCGATACCACCAAACACTGATGCGAACACCGTATTAGCTATAATTGTGGGTACGGTATCGCTAAGGGCGAGAGCCGATCCGCCATTGAAACCCAGCCAGCCAACCAGTAGTATAAGCGCTCCGGCAGCCGAAATCACCGGATTGTGGCCGGAGATATCAAGCACCTCTCCATTTTTGCCAAATCTGCCCAAGCGAGGTCCGATAACTATCGCCGCGGCAAGGGCGACCCAAGCTCCCACTCCATGTACGACCGTTGAACCGGCAAAGTCCATAAATCCAAATTGACCCAAGAAAGTTGAATTTTCTGGACGAAGTGCACTTCCCCATGCCCAGTGGCCTGCAACCGGATAAATCAGTGTGCCAACGAAAATGGCTGCAAGCGTGTATCCCCAAAACGAGCATCTTTCTGCAATTACGCCCGACACAATTGTGGCAGCCGTTCCACAGAACATTGCCTGAAACGTGAAAAATAATAGAGTGCTACCATCTAGCCTATCCGGCAGCATGTATACTCCACTGGCCCCGAACCATCCACCTACAGTAACGCCGAACATTAAGCTGAATCCAATGAACCAATATCCAGCAACCGATACAACAAAATCAGTCAGATTTTTTTGGGCAACATTGATTGTGGTTTTTGATCTAACAAATCCACATTCAAGCAGCAAAAAGCCGATTTGCATAAAAGCAACCAGCGCAATCGCAAGGAGGATCCAAGAATGATCTATGCGGGTAGCGTTACTCTCGACTGTATCTGCGGCAACAATTGTTGGTCTTGAAATAAAAAAGGCAACAGCAGATGCGCTGCAAATCAAATTTTTCATCATGTCAAACTC
>JAQXDR010000008.1 GCA_029251265.1 Pseudoprimorskyibacter sp.
TCAAAGACCACATTCATCTATTGGAAATTTAACCCCATCTGAATTTGCAGAGAAAATCAGGATGGACAAACTGGCGGCATAACCCCATCAAAGATCAAACCAAGGTCTCTCCTAAACGTCGAGGGAACTTGGGGCGCAGGTCATGGGATGACTGGTTAAACGAGATATCCCGCAGGACGGACGGCATCCTCCAAAATTATTGAATTTTTTGATAAAAAGCCAAAGAAATGCCGAAAATTCGGGCCCTCGAAGCATCGAAGGTGGGCCCAGACGCCCATAAATCATCAGGTTGGCGTCAGACAGTCCCTTTAAAAGCCTGCAGGATCAAAACACGATTCGACTGCGCGCCGTCTGAAACGTTTAGACAGTCTGCTAGGAGGCATCACACATTTATAGCTCTACGCAAATTTATTATGGCCCCACAGCCAGTCATAACCAAGCCATAAATCTAGCAAAGACGCATGCCCAGAGGCAGGTCTTTATCAGCACCAGCCAAGACAATCGCGCCGGCGTCATCTGCGAAGCCAAGTACCAGCACCTCTGACATAAACGGTCCGATCTGGCGGGGTGGGAAATTCACTACTCCCATGACCTGCCGGCCGACTAGGGTTTCTGGTTCATAATGTACGGTCACCTGCGCAGAACTTTTGCGCTGTCCAATTTCAGGGCCAAAGTCGATCCACATCTTGATTGCGGGCTTGCGGGCCTCGGGAAAAGCTTCGGCATGGGTTACCTGTCCGATACGAATATCGACTTTGAGGAATTCATCAAAGGTAAGCTCAGTCATTCGACAGTGCCTTGGATCTGTTCGTCGCCGCAGCTACGGTCTTGGCAATCAACGGTGGCAAACCCGCATTTGCATCCATAAGCACTTCAAGACCCGCTTGGGTGGTTCCATTCGGACTAGTTACATTGCGCCGCAATTGCGCAGGATCCTCGTCCGCCTGCATGGCCAGAGAGCCAGCCCCGGCCACAGTGGCCTTGGCCAATGTCATGGCCAAATCTGGCGCCAGTCCCTGCGCCTCACCCGCTGCGGCGAGGCATTCAATCATATGAAAAACATACGCCGGACCAGATCCGGAAACCCCTGTGACTGCATCCATCTGGGATTCGGACTCCAACGTCACCGTCTGACCAACTGCCGCACATAACGCTTGTGCAAGTGCTGTGTGCGTTGAGGAAGCGTGCGCATTGCCAACAAGCGCCGTGATACCCTGCCCAACCGCGGCCGGCGTATTGGGCATGGCACGCACCACCGGTGTACCCTGCCCTAACATCTGTTCATATACTGCAATCGGTGTTCCAGCTGCGACAGACACAACAAGGCTTCCACCGCCGCCAAACCGCTGGATCTGAGGAAGTGCCATCGCCATCATTTGCGGCTTGACCGCCACAAGGACCACGGCAGGGTTATCAGGCAAATCCCCATTCACAACGACACCAGAAGCCAGCACCATATCGGAAGGGAAAGGATCAATAACATAAACAGATGACGCCGGCAGACCGCCTGCCAACCAGCCAGACAGCATTGCGCCACCCATTTTACCACAGCCCAAAACAACCATGCCACGGTTTGCTATTTCTGTAAGTGCCATATCCTGCCCTCCTCTTCAGGGGACAGTTCTACGCGCGGCCGTAGGCCTCTGCAATGGCGACCTGTAGGGCCTGTCTCGGCGTTTGATCGCCCCACACCATGAGCTGAAAGGCCGGATAGTAGCGTTCGCAGCTCAGAAATGCGGATGTAATCATCCGATCAATCTGTTCCGGCGCAGCTGTGATGTCATCCGCCAGCAGCAGACCATATCGAAACACCATAAGGTTATTGTCCGCCCACCAACTGAAATTACCACACCAGCTTTGTTCGTTTATGGCATTTAGCCCCTCGTAGAGGGCAGGCAGTTTTTCGGTGCCTGGCTCCATTTCGAACGTGCATATCAGACGAAGCGTTTGATCGGCTGCGCACCAGGCTAGCGTCAAAGAATAGGTGCGCCATTGGCCTTCGATCGCCATGGCGATCTGATCCTCTGCAATACGGTCAAAATCCCAGTCGTTCGTATTGGCCAAGGATTCGACAATATCGATGGGATGGATGTCGTCTTCGTAGGTTTGCTCAAGATAGGCCATGACATTGCCCTCATGTTGTTAGCGATAAGAGATCGCACGCCCTCTAACACTAGACTTTCGCGCTATAGAGACATAAATATGTAACACCTGATACAATATATGGTGCATGCTCGGCCCAGCTTCGTAAAGCTATATTTTGCTATGAGACAATATAAGTTGTGGATGATTTCCATTCATGTACCAGCCGTAGCAACGCGGGAACATAATCGTCGCTTGCGAATGTCGTGGAATTGTCAACATTCCGCCATCTCTTAATCCGTCAGTCACTCTATTGTTGAGTGAATCGCAGGCAAACACTCGGAATCAGATGGGTTTGTTTGCATTTGATAGATGAATAACCATGCGGCCCAAATCGGGACCCTTGGACTATTTGATTGAAAGAGTTGCAGTATGGCGTCCTCGGTAATTGATATTCCTTTGGGAACCACTGCCTGGCAGCTACAAAACTATATTAACAATTCAAGCTCTGGGGATATTCTGCGTCTTCAAAGCGGAAACTATTATTTCGACCGCACGATCTACCTAAACCGACATGACATCACGTTATCCGGCGCTGGTCGCGATGAAACGCACATCTACTTGACCAACAGCGGAATTGAATCGCCCGTTTTCCAGATTGGTCATGACCTGCATAAGCCAGACGTGATTGCAACCCACACGATGGCCCGCAGCGCGTTTCAAGGGGAACGCACCGTCACGCTGAACGGCACAGGCTGGATGAATGAAGGTGACGTCCTTTATTTTGAGATGGAAAATACCGATGAGTGGATCCGTGAAATCGGAGGTACAGCCTGGACACCATGGAAGTATGATCGAGACTCTCCACTGCGAACCTTTGCCGCCGAAGTTGTCGAAATCAATGGAAACCAGGTGACGCTCGACTCACCGTTAACATTTGACTTTGACCCAACCATTACGAATGTGGAAAGGCGCTGGTACGTCGACAACGTCACACTCAGCGGCTTTAATCTGTATGGCCCGCTCGCTGCGGACCGCGACCATTATTACAATCGTGGCGACGGGCACGAGACATACCAGCATTCGATGATACTCGCAGCTGGGACGCAAAACCTGAACATTTCGGATATTGAAATCCACGATGCAATGTCACACGGCATCACTGTTGCCGACAGTATCAAGGCAGATTTGACCAACCTTCATTTCGATGGCGCTTTCAACAAAGGCGTGGGCGGCAACGGTTATTCAATCTGGATCCGGGATGTCTATGACAGTTCCTTCACCGAATTGACTATATTGGACACCCGGCATGCCGTGCTATTTGCGAGTTACACAGCGGCAAGCGGAAATTATGTTCATGTTGCCGACACCAACCGTGACATCAACTTTCACGGCGGACCCGACCAATTCAATACTATCATTGTGGATATCATGCGTGCTGATGACGCAAGCCGCGATGCGCCAGGCAAAGAATTGTTCTTTAACGAAGGCACAAATTATGGGGTTCCAACGGATCCAGAAATGAACACTGTGTTCATTCGATCAATGATGGCTGAAGTCGAGACGCGGTTAGAAGTTGGTCGTGGCGGGCGTATTCGATTAGGCGGAGATGAATTTTTTACAGGGGAAGGCAATGACTTTGCCCACGCAGGCGGCGGCAACGATACCATCTACGGATCAGATGGCGACGATACAATCGACGGTGGATTAGGCAATGATATTTTGATCCTGCCCGGATTGGTGGCCGAATATGATATCACGCATGATCTAGATGGCGGTCTTTATTTTGAGCGTGGCAACAAACAAACTTGGGTGGTAAACACCGAAAAGATTACTTTTCGTGATGCCAGTTTCTCTGCGTCAGACCTCATCGAAACATCTCTACAGGAAAAAAAGCTACGTGATGACCCGGATGGTGCATTGGCAGGCGCGGGTCAGGTCTCCTTAAACGACGGAAATGACAGTGGAAATGACGGTGGCACCGACGATGACGACAGTGGTGATGATGGCGCAGGCGGGGATGACCCAAACAGTGGCAGTGTACCGGCAACCCATCTTGGCTGGCTGGAAATGGATACCTCTGAATTGGAGACCCCAACGTCAAACAACAGCTGGGACACAATTTGGATCAGTGCTTCTTCATTGATCGAAGAGCCTTACGAAAATGCGTCGATGAAAGATACATCGCATTACATTCTTGTAGGTAATGAATTGGAAAATCGTCTGAATGGAAACACCGGCCATAACAGACTAGAGGGGCGCGCCGGCAACGATCGCCTGAATGGTAAAGATGGAAATGACACCTTATTGGGTGGCGACGGCGATGATGAAATCGACAGTGGCAGCGGCGACGATATGATTGATGGCGGCGATGGTGATGATCAGATCGACGGAGGCGCAGGCAACGACACCATTCGAGCAAGCAGTGGCGAAGACGAGATTGATGGTGAAAAAGGAGATGACAGCATCATCTTTGCCCATAATACGTCAGAGTATGAACTCGAAATGGATGATGACGACGTTTATCTGCTGATTCGGGGTGATGACGAAACCTATATTGAAGATGTGGAATTCTTTGCGTTTTCAGATGGCACGTTCACGCTCGCTCACATGGATCAATGGGCCGCAACCGGTTCAGCCCCCAGTATCAACCCCAACGATCCAGATGGTCCCCCGCCCATTTTCGATTTCACACTTGTAGCGCCGCTTTGACCCTGTTTGCTATGCCGGCCGCATCCTGTGGTCATACGCCTGCTCACAGCCTGTTTTATTGACGCGAACTGGAACGTTATATTCACTAGACACACCACACAGTCCGTCACTGACAGCTATGCCAGAGCAAAGTGATGTGTGCATTTGCAGCGTTGTCTGATGTCACCAAAAAGGCAACCATCAGTTTTTCTTGGTAGAATCCATGATCCTCCTTGAGGATTTCTGGTAAACACATCAGAAATCGGCCCCGTCAATTTATTTGTGGAACCTGCTGGAACAAGCCCCTATGGTTCTGTCATAGTACGCGTATGACCAAACCTTGCATTATATGTGTGGCCATCACAGGATCCGTTCCAACCAAGGCCGATAACGCAGCTGTTCCGATAACTGTACGTGAACAAGTCGAAAGCACACACGAAGCTTTTGAAGCTGGGGCTAGCATTTGCCATGCACATGTGCGGCATGATGATGGAACGCCCTCCAGTGATCCGGACCGTTTTGCCCTATTGATCGAAGGCGTGAAAACGCATTGCCCCGGCATGGTCATTCAGCTCAGCACGGGCGGACGCTCAGGGGCGGGACAGGCTCGGGGTGGGATGTTGCCACTGCGTCCTGACATGGCCTCGCTCTCAGTCGGATCAAATAACTTTCCAACGCGGGTATACGAAAACCCCCCAGATTTGGTGAATTGGCTGGCGAGCGAAATGCGTATGCATGAGGTTAAGCCCGAGATTGAAGCATTCGATTTAAGCCATATTCATCAGGCAGCTAAGATGAACAAAGACGGCCGCATTCTAGGGCGGCTCTACGTTCAGTTCGTAATGGGCGTGAAAAATGCAATGCCCGCGGATCGAGACGTGTTCAATTATTATGTAAAAACGGTCGAACGGCTGGCACCGGATGCGGATTGGTGCGCAGCCGGGATTGGCGCGGCCCAAATTTACGTAAACGAATGGAGCATTGCAGCCGGCGGGCATACCCGCACAGGTTTAGAAGACAACGTGCGGCTGGACAGGCACAGATTGGCGCCATCTAACGCGGCTCTGGTGCGACGGACTGCCGAGATATGTGACAGGTACGAGCGGCCAGTTGCGACCCCGACCCAAGCCCGAGAAATCCTTAGCCTGCGCAATGCACCCGCGCAAGGCGTCGTGACCCGAGCTTAAATCTCTCTGATGACCAAGTATCTAAGCAGTCCACGAGAACCTTAGTCTCAACGGCCGGCTTTTTCGTCCAGCAAACGGGCTTCGGCCGTCAGCAAAATCGGAATTCCGTCGCGAATTGGAAAGGCCAACTGAGCGGTTTGACTGATAAGTTCTTGGCGTGCTCCATCATAACGGAGCACACCATGTGTGGCGGGGCAAACAAGAGCTTCGACCATCAAACGGTTAAATCCTGCGCTGGTCACTGCATTTGCTCTTTTTTATCAGGTCCCCCGCGTAACGCGATTTCCATCAAAGTGACAAGGGTTTCACGTCTTGTGCGCAATGATGGCGCCTCGAGCAGTGCCTGCTTTTCTTCCGAATCAAAGTCTAACAACATCGACAGCGAATTTATGAGCAATTCATCATCTGCATCGCTCAAGGATTGTGTATCAGCCGACAGCCCCTGACTTTCAAAAAAGCGTTTTAACAGCGCCATAAAATTGGCCCTGTCCAAACCATCGTCTGTTTCACTGGATCCTCGATCCGCCTCAAACCCTTCCCAATTTACGTTGCACTGTCGGTAGGGTGTCTCGACATTGACCTCATCACTGAACCGAAAGCGCGACACACCCGTCAAGGTGACCATGTAGCGCCCGTCCTCAGTCTCTGAGAACTGTGTAATACGACCAGCACACCCTATTCTGTGCAATACTTCACTGCCGTCAGGCAATCGGCGTGGTTGCAACATTCCTATTATGCGGGCGTCCGTCCGCAACGTATCATCCACCATTTGCAGGTATCTCTGCTCAAAAAAATGCAGAGGCAACCGCGATCTTGGCAGTATAAGCGCACTTGGGAGTGGGAATATCGCAAGTGTGTCGGGTAGGTGAATTTCGCGTTCCATACGAAGGGAGTTAGCTCATTGTTCGGCTGTGGCAATCACCATAACATAGCGTACAGTGAAAATTTGTTTGATTAGGCGAAAATCAGCGAACTCAGCTTACGACGACCATTCAAAACCACAGCATCACTAGGCTTCAACGCGTCAAAGATTGTAAAGAGCTGTGTCTTGGCTGCTCCGTCGTTCCATTCCCGGTCGCGGCGAAACAACTCCAGAAGCTCTGCAACAGCGGCTTCAACGTCCCCGTTTGCATAAAAGGCTTGTGCCAGATCAAAACGAGCCTGATGGTTTTCCGGATCTGCGGCCACCTGCGCTGTTAACTCTCCCACCGGGCCAGTCTCGGCTGCCTGCCTTGCCAATTCCAACTGTGCTGCAGCGGCCTCCAGCTCCGGTGACGAAGCAATAGCAGCAGGTGCGCCATTCAAAATAGCCTCGGCCTGATCCAGATCGTCCATAGCGATATGCGCACGGACCATCCCTGCATAAGCCCCTACATGCTCGCCATCCTCATCAAGAATAGCAGCAAAGGTTTGCGCCGCATCACTTGCTGCACCGGATTCGAGCATTTCATCGGCAGCAGCGGCGGCGTCGTCAAGCCCACCGCTGGCATCGCCACCTGCTGCGGCAATAACACGATCCACAAAAGCCTGAATTTCAGAGCCGGGCACAGCCCCCTGAAAGCCGTCTACAGGTTGTCCTTGATAAAAAGCGTAAACAGTTGGGATGGATTGCACACGCAACTGGCCCGCGATCATTTGATTTTCGTCTACATTGACTTTTGCCATACGCACGGCACCCCGGGCTGCCGTAACGGCCGCCTCAAGCGCCGGGCCAAGTGTTTTGCAGGGTCCGCACCAGGGGGCCCAGAAATCCACAATTACAGGGACCGTTTGGCTCATCTCGACCACTTCGGTCATGAAATCAGCTTCCGAAACGTCCTTGATCAGATCCGTTTCTGCGGGGGCATTACCCAGTTCGATCATGGCGAAGGCTCCTTTGTCGTCATCTGAGTGTTAGATGGCCCACCGGCCGCGTGGTTGCAAGGGTCGCCGCCCTATAGATCGAAAGTTGCAAACACTGGTGCATGATCAGACGGCTTTTCCCAGCCGCGCGCATCGCGCAAAACACGGCTGGAGTGGGCAGCCCCCGCAATATCCTTTGTTGCCCAAATATGATCCAAACGCCGGCCCTTATCGGCCGCATTCCAGTCTTTGGCCCGATAACTCCACCAACTGTAAAGCTTGCCCTCAGGTATGTCAGCACGGGTCACATCGACCCAGTCACCCGCTATCTGGGTTTTGGTTAAGGCTTCTACCTCAATCAGAGTGTGACTGACGACCTTCAGCATTTTTTTATGGTCCCAGACATCATCGGGTCGTGGTGCGATGTTTAAATCACCTACAAGAATTGCGTTTTTCGGAGGAGCATCCTGAAACCAATCTGCCATCTGTGATAGATAGTCCAGCTTTTGACCAAATTTCTCGTTTACAGCGCGATCCGGAACGTCGCCCCCGGCGGGAACATAAAAATTATGGATCATGATTCCATTAGGCAAGGACGCCGCCACATGACGCGCATGACCAAGGTTGGCAAAATCTTTCTGACCAGCCTCCTGCAGAGGCACTTTAGACAGGATGGCGACCCCATTATAGCCCTTTTGACCATTCGCAACCATGTGTTCGTATCCAAGAGCGGCAAATACATCTAACGGAATCTTATCTACCGGGCTTTTGCATTCCTGCAAACATAGGACCTCTGGCGCCTCATTTTTTAAAAGCTGTCCGACCAATTCGGCACGGAGCCTGACAGAGTTTATGTTCCAAGTAGCGATCGTAAATGCCATGTCTTTTGACTCCAGATGTTAGGGCGCAATGCTGGCGTTTGATTGCCACACGCGCAACCCGTCACATCCAAAAAAAAAGACCCGGGCAGCGCCCGGGTCGAGTCCAACAGGGAGGTGCATATTAACGGGCCCGAATATGCGACGGGATTCGTCTATTTAATTAAGTAATGAATCAAATAGGATATATTTGGGCACAGTCATGCTTTTTTTATGACACAAGCCGATATCCGCCACTTTCAGTCACCAACAATCGTGCATTTGCGGGATCAGGTTCAATTTTTTGGCGTAACCGATAGATATGAGTTTCCAGTGTGTGGGTCGTCACACCAGCGTTATAGCCCCAAACCTCATGCAGCAATGTATCACGAGCCACGACGCCATCACTTGCACGATATAGGAATTTAAGAATATTGGTTTCTTTTTCAGTCAGACGGATCTTGCGATCATCTTCTGTAACCAACATTTTCACCGAAGGCTTGAACGTATACGGGCCAAGCTGAAAAACGGCATCTTCTGATTGTTCATGCTGTCGCAACTGCGCGCGTATACGCGCCAAAAGAACCGGGAATTTGAACGGTTTGGTCACATAATCATTTGCACCGGCATCAAGGCCAAGGATCGTATCAGCATCCGTATCATGTCCGGTCAACATGATAATAGGTGATTTGACGCCCTGTTTGCGCATCCGTCGGCACAATTCACGTCCGTCCGTGTCAGGCAGTCCGACGTCAAGAACGACCAGATCAAAGATCTGTTCTTTAGCACGCTTCATTCCGGCTGTGCCACAGTCCGCCTCGAATACTTCGAAATCCTCGGTCATAACCAGTTGCTCGGACAAAGCCTCGCGGAGATCGTCATCATCATCGACCAACAGAATATTCTTAAGCTGTGCCACGTCGCGGCCTCCTGCTGCGTTGTACATTGGAACCCAAGGTGTAACGCTCGTGCAAAAAGGGCAAGCCCATGCGCACCCGTATCACGGGCTCGTGTATTTTGAGGGCTTTTGTTTCAAAATCAGGTGGAATTGTTGCAAATGCCGGTTTACCAACAAGCCATGATTATTGATCCAACCCTTGACGAAACACTCGCGCGCGCAAGAGCAGACCTGCGCATGGGCCTACCGGTGCGATTAAGTGTTCCCGATGGCGATTGGCTTGTGGCCCCTGCAGAAACGGTTTCCAAAGCCCGTATGGAGATCATGCGTAAGCTTGGGAATCTAACGCTTGCTGTCACATCGCGTCGTGCAGAGACCCTCAAGGCGCGGATCTATGATGGTGATCTGGCACGACTGTCAGTGCCCAACGATAAAGATCTTGGTTGGATCCAAACTTTGGCAGACCCAGCAGACGACTTGCGAAATCCTTTGCGCGGACCGCTGATCAGTCAACGTGACGGTCCGGCACAGGCACATCGTATGGCGATTGAGCTTTGCAAGACCGCACGATTATTGCCTGCTGCGTTATTGGCCCCAATTGTGGTGGCCACGCCTTCGCTTACGTGCGTCACGATCAGCGCCTCTGCCCATGTGCAAGCGACGCCGGTCCTTACCGAAGTCGCCAGCGCTCGCGTCCCGTTGCGGCACGCCGAACGCACGCGGTTGCGGATCTTTCGGCCCGCAGACGGCAGCGAAGAACATTATGCCATTGTTATAGGCCAACCTAATCGAGACGCACCCGTTTTAGTGCGCCTTCATTCAGCCTGCTTCACTGGGGATCTTTTAGGCAGCCTGAAATGCGATTGTGGACCGCAATTGAACGCAGCCCTTGAACAGATGGGGCAAGAAGGCGCCGGCATATTGCTATATCTGCAGCAAGAAGGTCGCGGCATTGGTCTTGCCAACAAGATGCGCGCCTATGCCCTGCAAGACCAGGGCTTTGATACGGTCGAGGCAAACCACCGATTGGGATTCGAAGACGACGAACGTGACTTCCGTCTCGGCTCCATCATGCTGGACCGTATGGGAATCAGTTCTGTCCGCTTGATGACAAACAATCCTGGAAAAATCTCCATGATGGAGGCGCAGGGGATACAGGTAAACGCACGTGTCCCGATCAAGGTCGGCCAAACATCTCATAACGCCAACTATCTGGCAACCAAAGCGGCCAAGTCGGGCCATATGTTGTGAGCATCGATGACATGGTCTTGACCTGGCGGGGGCTTCGCTTTGCGGGGCGCTACTGGCCATGCAGCATTGGCCGGGGTGGTTTAACGACCAGCAAACGCGAAGGTGATGGTGCAACACCTGTCGGCACGCATCGTATTACAGGGCTTCTATATCGGCCTGACCGACTGAAAAAACCTGTTCATTGGGCGGTTGCAATCCGACCCGGTGATCTATGGTCCGATGACCCGACAGACGAAGATTATAATCTCATGGTGCGTCTGCCTTATACCCACAGTCACGAAACCCTGCGCCGCGCCGATCCTCTTTATGATGTCATTCTTACGACGGATTGGAACTGGCCATACGCACTGCCGGGCGCCGGGTCTGCAATATTTCTACATCAATGGCGGCGTCCGGGGACCCCAACCGAAGGGTGCATCGCAGTTTCAAGATCGAATTTGCACAAGATTTGCAAAAAGATCAGCTATAGCACGCGTTTGGTCGTCCCTAGGATACTGGCACCATAACCTGTGCCTTAGCTGCACACAAAGGGCTGGTGCCTTGGGCAGAGCATCTTTGCCGTCATACCGAAGCAGCCACCCGCGCCCCAAAGATCGCCGATCCCACACGCACATGGGTCGCACCAAAGGCAATCGCCTGTTCAAAATCGCTGCTCATCCCCATGGACAAACCAGTCAAACCGTTTCGCGCCGCGATCTTTGCCAAGAGGGCAAAGTGCAAGCTAGGCGTTTCGTGAACGGGGGGAATGCACATCAAACCCGCCACAGGCAGATCCATATCCCGCACCTGTGCAACGAATGCATCCGCCTCGTCAGGTAAGACACCTGCCTTTTGCGGCTCTTCGCCGGTGTTGATCTGAACAAACAGCTCAGGACAATGCCCCAGTTCCTGCGCCAATCTCGCCAAAGCAACCGCCAGCTTGGGACGATCCACAGAATGGATAGCCGCACATAATGTCATCGCCTGCCGCGCCTTGTTGCTTTGCAAGGGACCAATCAGATGTATTTTGGCGTCAGGAAACCGATCCAGAAGTCCGGGCCATTTGCCTTGCGCCTCTTGCACACGATTTTCACCGAACACCCGATGTCCCTGCACCAGCACATCCTCGACCCGATCTATCGGCTGCACCTTGCTGACAGCCAGCAAAACCACATCATCGGACACGCGCCCTGCGGTTCTGGCGGCAGCATCTATTCGGGTCGTAATCTCTTTCAGGCTCATATCCGCGGCGTCCTTGTTGGAATATGCCTGTGATACGATTGTTGGTCCCAAAAGAAAAGGAGCGGACCAAAGGCCCGCTCCCTGCTAAAATATCCAAGTGGGATATTAGAAGCTCATTGCAACGCCGAGGTAGTAGTCGGAGTCTGCGTTCATGCCGCCTTCTGCGGACAGACCGCCACCGAGGTCA
>JAQXDR010000011.1 GCA_029251265.1 Pseudoprimorskyibacter sp.
AGTGCCGAAAGTGACTTTCTGAAGACGACGCAAGCGCCTTCCTTATCGGGCTTTGCATGTTTGCTGCGGTGCAGGAAAGATTTTGGCCAGTTTACCGAGGTTTTGGGCGGTGGCGGCGAGGAGGAATTCGTCGTTTGCGCCGCATGGGCCTCGTAACCGTAATCGACCAAGCCCGAGAATTTGCTTGAGGTGGGCGAACAGCATCTCAACTTTCTTTCGCAACCGCATTGAGATCGCATATTGTTTGGTCTTGGCAATGTCGCGTGCCACCTGATGGGCGTCTTAATGTTCTTCGCGGGTAATCTTGCGCGCATCTGCTTTCGGGCAGCATTTCATTTTTGATGGGCAGGCTTGGCAGGTGTGTTTTAGCGCTTGGTACTTGGCGACACGCTTACCGCTAGGGCCACGGTTCGGATCGGAGTAATTGCGGCGAAACTGTTTGAACGGTTCACCTTCAGGGCAAATGTACTGGTTGTTCTCAGGGTCCCATTCAAAGTCGGTTCGAGACCATGTGCCGTCTGTTCGGCCAGCTTTATCCAGCACGGGAATGTGAGGCATGATATCGCGATCCAAGCGCCATCCCAACATCGGGCCAGAGCCGTAAGCGCTTTCCGCAATCAAACGCTCTGGATCGATATCATGGCGATCCTTGATACGGTCCAACATGGTGCGCACTGAACCGACTTCGGCCTGCCAGATCGATCTTGTTCCTTCGACATCCACGATGACGCTGTGGTCGGTGTCGATCAGGTAATTGGTGGAATAGCTAAAGAACGCTGGGCCTTTACGGGCTGCCGTCCACTGGCTTGCGGGATCAGAATGGGACGTAAACTTGGGCTTGACCTCTGATGCTGCACCGAACGCCGCATCATCCAAGATATCCAGATATTCCTTCACAGCACGCGGCGCATCGCTTGGATTAATGGTGTTACGATCCCAATCTTCTTTTGGCGTGGTGTTTTGCTTGTTCGCATCAGCCTCGATCAGACTGGCATCTGCGGTAAGGCGCTGCCCGCTCACCAAACCATCCGCGATGCACCGCGCAACAGTCTTCTCGAACAGATGACGCAGCAATGCGCTTTCCCGAAAGCGCCCATGTCGGTTCTTGGAAAAGGTCGAATGGTTTGGGATTGGATCAGATAGATCGAGGCGGCAAAACCAACGATACGCCAGATTCAAATGCACCTCTTCGCACAGCCGCCGCTCAGACCGGATGCCTACGCAATACCCGACCAATAGCATGCGGATCAGCAGTTCAGGATCGATGGATGGACGGCCTGTGTGGCGATAAAACTCGGCTAAGTATTGGCGAATGTCATTCAGATCGACGAAACGGTCAATCGAACGCAACAGGTGATCTTGCGGGACATGCTCTTCCAGCGAGAACTCATAAAACAGTGCGCCTTGTGCTTCTTGCTTTGGCCCTAAATCGAAATTATCCCCCGTTGCTAAGGACGATTGACTCAGTGGCCAAACTTCAATTCAACAAGAGTTTTTCAACAAAATTGGCCAAGGTCACGAATTCAGGTCTTGTGCTGTGGGCATGATCAGCGCAAAAAATGCTGCTTCTGCCCAATGTTTGGTGTCGCGATGCAGAAAAGGACCCGGTCATTCACACAAACCGTAGCGAGTAGGTAGTGGCCGTTTCAGACACTGCGGACCTCAGTGTTTTGTCCTCTTGTATTACTGACGAACTTCTTGCTCAGTTTGAGTTAGCAGTTCCACATTTAAATCAAGGATGACCAATTCATGAAGGTTGCTGGTAAAAACTTGCTCATCGTTATTTCAGATGAACATCGTAAGGATGCAATGGGGTGTGTCGGCCATCCCTTGGTGAAAACGCCACATCTCGATGCTTTGGCTGCTCGCGGTACGATTTTTCAAAATGCCTACACGCCCTCTCCGATGTGCGTGCCCACCCGGGCAAGCATTGCCTGTGGCGATCATGTGCACAAGATTGGCAATTGGGATAGCGCGACGCCCTTTTGCGGCGAAAGACGGAGTTGGATGCGGCATCTGCGCGATCAGGGGGTGGGTACCACGTCCATTGGAAAGTTACATTTTCGGTCAGGTGAAGACGACAACGGCTTTGTCGAAGAAATTCTGCCGATGCATGTTGTTGGTGGCGTCGGATGGGCCATTGGCCTGTTGCGCAAGGACCCGCCAGACTACAACTCCGCCGCAGAATTGGCCGACCACGTTGGTGCTGGCGAAAGCACCTATACCGACTACGACTTGGCGATTACTAATGCGACCGAACACTGGCTCAAGGCCCCACAGCGTAAAGACAAGCCGTGGGCGGCCTTCGTATCGCTTGTCAGCCCGCATTATCCCTTAACTGCGCCGCAAAAATACTATGACATGTACGATACTGACGAGGTCGACCTACCAACGGCGTATGATAGCGCAAAGTACCTGAGGCATCCCGAACTACAGAACATCGCAAATTTTTTCAACTATGATCAGTATTTCGACGAACAAAAAATGCGCGAAGCGAAAGTGGCCTACTATGGGCTTACAACATTCATGGATGATTGTGTCGGCAGGATTTTGGCGGCGTTGGACGAAAGCGGTCAAACCGAAGATACGGTGATACTCTATGTCTCAGACCATGGCGATATGATGGGTGATCAGGGTTTTTGGACCAAGCAAGTTATGTATGACGCATCAGCTGGCATACCCATGATTGCTGCGGGTCCGGGCTTTCCTGTGGGGCGTCGCGTCAAAACCGGCACGACCTTGCTCGATATTGCCGCAACGGCTGTTGACGTGACGGGTGTTGAACACGATCAAGTAAGCCTCAGCCTGCCAGGACTTTCGTTGCGCAGCATTGCCAATGAGGAAAATGATCCGGAACGGACGATATTCAGTGAATACCACGATGGCGGCTCCACCACAGGAACATTTATGGTCCGTTGGGACCACTGGAAATTTGTCTACTATGTGGACCACGCACCTCAATTATTCGATATGGTCGCTGACCCCAACGAGTTTAGCAATCTTGCGGTGGATCACACAAACGACCCCAAGGTTCAGGCAGCTTGTAAAGAAGGCGAAAGGCGGTTGCGCGAAATTTGCGACCCTGAGGCAATCGACGCCCAGTGTTTTGAGGACCAGAAGCGCCGCATAGAAGAGCTTGGTGGACGAGATGCCTGCATCAACGCGTATGTTTTCAACCATACGCCAACGCCCATTGAGCAAGAGAAACTTCAGGCGTCTTCGGAGATGGTTGACAAGTAACGGCCAAAGGTCGGTTTGGATTTGGCACTTGATGATAGACGTCAATGTCCGCTTCGCTGAAATGAGCTGCTTAGCAGCCAGAAACCTGCGGTAAGTGCTAGCTAATGCTGCGTGAGCAATAGCTGCACCAGCAAAAGGCAACTTTGTCCCACGACATGTGAGTTCTTACACCGTGCGGCGAAAGTTAAGTTTGAAATCAACCGCAGTTGGCCAGTTTGAACGGCTGCTTCGGTGCACAATGCGTTATTGCCAAACATTCATCACTGCAGTTACGAGAAAATGCTGCGTCAGCAATAGCCGCAATTGCACGAGTCCGTTTTGTCCCGCGTTGTGTCAGTTCAGGAAGAGCGCAGCGAATATCAGGTTTTGCCCGTTCGCAAGTAGGCTTCAACTTCCGAAGCAGATTACGGGGCTAGATCTCGCACAAATGGGCAGAATGAAGATGACGCGTGTAGCTTATTGCATTGGGTCAAAGACAAAGATACGCCTTCGCGCTGCTTCAACCGCGACACCATGGCCAGAAGATTGTCCGCGCGTGGGTTTCCCTTGGCGCTGAGCATTCGCATCAAGCTCTTAGGGTCCTTGTCCATGTCTTGCGCCAAGGCCTCAAACCCCACTGTGGCGTTCACGTAGTCGCGCAACAGCACCTTACCCGTCTCCAAATCGTCGCTGAGCATCGCTTCGATGGCTTCGCGGAACAGGCCCGCACGAAACTCAGGATCGCGCTCAGCGCGCGCTTTGATCGTATATTTGAAGTCTTTCGTCAGGGGCATGTCAGTCACCTTTCTCTTTGCGAGCCTGTAGTCGTCCCAATAAGCTTTGGCCTGCTCGATATCTTTCGACTGGCGCTTTTTCGTGCCGCCACAGAGCAGGATCACAAGCGTATCGCCGTCCTTGCCGAAATAGACGCGGTGGCCGGGGCCGAAAGAGATGCGCCAGTCGGACACGCCCTGCCCGACTGGCTTCAAATCGCCCTGATTGCCCACCTCGATCCGTGCAGCGCCATTCTGACCTTTAGGGCAGCCGCTGTGTCGAGATCGTTGAACCAATCTTCAAACGGTGTTTTTCCCGCCTCAGTGACATAGACAACAAGCTTATTCATTAGGCTAATTGGTGACACATGCGTTACTATTTGTCAATATCGTACTAAAAAAGTGGTCCGAACAAAGCTTGAATTCTGGCCCTATCTTCGACGAAGCTCCGATCGCAAAAAATTCTGTAGATCAGGTCTTTGATCTCTGCTGCATCAAGGTTTGGCAAAGCATCTGCGGTCTCCTGACAGATTCGATTCAACCCATTCTTCGCTGCTCTCCGTTGCGGTCCGCCAGCGTCTTCGACTAGCTCATCGTCGGCCACTTGCGGAAGCCGTACATAGGCCGTGTTTGTAAGCTGTCTTAGGGAGTCTTGCGCTGCTGCATGATGACCGGAAAGATATTGTATGATCCCGACTTCTGGCGTCCAAGGTAGGTACCTGAGCTGCTGTGCCTTTAGGTTTCCAGTATCAATCGCACTTTGCAAAGTTTCAGTCTTTGCGTCTAGATCGAGCAAGGCCAGAATAGAAGTTTGCTCGGGGACGAGACCGCCTCCATTTTTTAGCATGTTCAACACGTTGTTGATTCCCCCAATCTCAACGAAGTGCACCGTAGGCGCATAGGCTGCCCGAGCTCCCAACCGGTCTGCCACCATACTCTGCCACAGAATCTCAGAAATCCTGCGCGCAGCTCGGTCTTCAACGTAAATCAGATAGTCTGGTGCCCTTTCTTCACCAAACCCAAGTTGCCCCAGAGCATATGTTGGAAAACACTTTTTCAGGACCTTGGTCTCATCACCCTCCTTGACCAAGAAACTCAAATAATTTCTACCAAAATATTTGATTAGAGAGGCCGAGTGAGTTGAGACAATCGTCGTAAGGTTCTTCTGTGCCGAGATTTCCTTAAGGTATTCGACAAACTTGATCTGCGCCATTGGATGCAACGCCATTTCAAGCTCATCGATCAAGACTAATGAATTGTTTGGGCAATCCTGCAAAGATAGCATCAACTTCAGAACGCAAAGCTCTCCTAGCCCAAAGTTTTTTTCCGTGTGATATTTCGCTGGATTACCTCTTCCTACACGAAGCAAGAACGCTTGATTACCTGCTCCTGTTGTAAGGTTAATCACTTTCAGTTGATCAAACTTATCAGTCTCAAACACCTGATTAAGCGATGCTATCAACGCTGCCCCGGCGGATCGGACGCGTGCCGGGACAAAATCTTGAGCGTTAGGTGTAATTCTGTCGGCTACGGCACCAGCATAAATCACATTTGGAAACCCAAAATCTTGGATCAATCCGGCTCCACTTCGGGGACGTGGCGTCCAACGCTCGCTACGATAGCCATACACAACCGATCTGCCATTAATTGAATACTCAATTGTTGCGTTGCCGTAGTTATCTAACTGCACTGACTGTGCAGACGTAGCAAAATGGACGGGAAAAGCGTTCTTGTACCCAATCCGTCTCAAACAGGCCAAAAGAGTTGTTTTTCCAGAACCGTTTTCCCCTGAAAGAAGATGAAGTCCTGGCCCCGGAATTTCATAGTTGAAGTTTGAAATACCCTTTAGATTACGAATCGTAATGGTTCCCGGCATGGTTGGATCAGTCCTAAAAGTTGTGTGCCCTTCAACCTTTCATCTGCTGGCGCGAGTGTGAAGGCTCCCGTATCACTTGATTGCTCGACGGAGCTGTTCGGAAACGAATGGCCATTTGATTGAACGCGCTTCACATTCAGTGCGTCATCCCCCGGTCCATCTCAATCTCCCGTTCCTCTAATTCTGTCTCAGCCTCTCTTCGGCGGCTTTCACTAATTTCAAGCTGGTCTCGGGTTGCGTGCGCAGCTTTCCGTAGTTCGAGCCCTCGTTCAGCAAGCCGTGCAACGCAGCCACGGACGCTGTTTGCGATTGAATGGCGTCAATGAGGGCTTCGGTGCGGTCGGGATTGCCGCGCAACACTTCGGGCAAGGGTTCGCGGGTGACGGTTATCGGCTGGCGGCGGGCAACGGTGAGCGCGTCGAGGTCAACGCGGCCCGCCAGCATCGCGCGGTTTAGCCAGCGGACGATCTGATTGAGGTTCCCGCCAATGCGCCCGACGGCCAGCACCAGCGCCGGATCAACGTGCGGGATGGGCTTGCGACGGCGGGCTTCGGTGAGGCCAAGCGCCTCGCGCAGCAAGGTCGCGGTGGGCAGCCGCGCATGGTGGTCCGCCTGCAACGCCGTCGCCTTCTCTCGGTCTTCCGCTTGCTTCTCAAAATAGGCCAGCCACCGCCGCGACTGAAACCAGTTGTCGAAAAAGCAGACTTTGGAGCGGGTGAAACCGGCGCTTTCGGTGGCGTAGGCTTGGACCGCCTGCCGCAAGTCCTCCGGTGCGATCCCGTCTTTCATGGCCCCTTCGATCAGGGCAAGGCAGGATGCTTTGCCGCGCAAACGGTCAGGCGGATATGCTGCCAAAATCTTCTCAGTATCTTCATCCACCGCCGCCTCGCGCCTGCTAAAAGATGTTTCTTTTCAGAGGTTCAATGGTAAGGTTCCTGTGTTTTGAGACTACCCCCGTCTCACCCTTGAGACTTTTCCACCTCGTTTTTGAGACGTTTCCCCCGTCTCATTTTGAGACTCAACCCTGTTGGGGCCGCTACTGCCACCCTTCGGGCGGGCGCTTGGGCCAAGGGTGATGTCAAGGTGCAGCTCATACTGATTGGACTCACGCCCGCCATCGCCGTCACCTCGAGCATGGCGGGTGATAAGGCCGCAATCCTCTAATGCCATCATGTGACGGAACAGCGTTGCGCGGCCCATCTCGCACTCGTCCGCCAACCGCTGTGCGCTTGGGTTGCATTGGCCAGTTTCCTTGTTGTGGAAATCCGCTAGTTAGGTCAGCACGATCTAGGAGGCGGGCTTTAAGCCTTTGACATTCGCGGCCCAGATCAACGCCATGCCACTCATGACGCCACCTGACGCGCCAGAAATGGGCTGATTGCATGAAGCCTGCCACCTGATTCTGCGGCTCGGCGTTGTGGAACAAAACCAGATTTCTTTGTGTCACATTTGTGCCAATAGGAAACATGCGTTCCTGCATCGTTCTGCAAAAGGCTACATTTACTCGCATAGCAAGTACCTTTGCCTGTTGCTGTTTTTACTGGGGTTCCGTATGTCCGGCGGTGGGACACCCTTCCCCAACGAAGGGCAACTATCTGTAAGGTTAGAGACAAATGATAAAAGAACAACCGGCAACGCGGCCGAAAAATCCGCGTTTTTCATCTGGCCCATGCGCCAAACCTCCTGCCTTTTCACTGCAAAGACTGGCTGACGCACCGCTGGGACGCTCGCATCGCGCTGGTGTGGGCAAAGCCAAATTGAAGACAGCCATCGAAGACACCCGTGAGGTGTTGGGCATACCCGCTGACTATAAAATCGGGATCGTGCCCGCATCCGACACAGGAGCCGTCGAGATGGCGATGTGGTCCCTGCTGGGCGCCAGACCAGCAACAATGGTTGCCTGGGAAAGCTTCGGATCAGGCTGGGTCACGGATGTTGTAAAACAGCTCAAGATCGAGGCCGATGTTAAAACGGCTGATTATGGCGAGATCGTTGACCTGAATGCTGTAGATTTCGATACAGACGTTGTCTTTACGTGGAACGGCACGACGTCCGGTGTGCGTGTGCCCAATGGTGACGCGATCCCATCAAATCGTGCAGGTTTGACAATTTGTGATGCGACCAGCGCTGCCTTCGCACAGGATTTACCTTGGGACAAGCTGGATGTGACGACATTCTCTTGGCAAAAGGTTCTGGGGGGCGAGGCCGCTCATGGCATGATCGTCCTTGGCCCACGTGCTGTGGAACGTCTTGAAAGCTATACTCCGCCATGGCCCCTGCCCAAAATTTTTCGCCTGACCAAAGGTGGCGAGCTGATTGAGGGCATTTTTTCAGGCGCTACGATCAATACCCCTTCGATGCTGGCGGTCGAAGATTACCTGCTGGCGCTGGACTGGGCCAAATCCGTGGGTGGTTTGCAGGGGTTGATCGCACGGGCAAATTCCAACGCACAGGCCATTCACGACTTCTGTGATGCGCATGACTGGATCACCAATCTGGCCAAGGACCCTGCGACGCGATCAAACACCAGCGTGTGTCTGAAATTTAACGACGCCCGGATTTCCAACGGCCCCGCCTTTGCCAAAACCATCGCTAAAAGACTGGAGTCAGAAGGCGTTGCCCTCGACATAGGTGCCTACCGCGATGCACCTGCAGGGCTCAGGATTTGGTGTGGTGGCACCGTTGAAACATCCGATATTCAGGCGATGTTACCGTGGCTTGCTTGGGCATTTGAGACGGAAGTCGCTCTGTTGAGTGATGCCGCATAGCGCCCTCGTAAAACTTGTGCCGCTGATCGAAATCAAGCGAACCAATTTTGCGCACCGCACCCCTGACCAAGATTGGGCAGGGATACCAAACAGCACACACGGTCCGCCTGACTGACTAAGGCTGTTTTGGTCCGAACACACATATGCTCGTCCTAGTGAAGGGGCGAACGTCTTTCACGCTCTTTCAGAGAAACATACAATGACACCCAAAGTACTCGTATCCGACAAACTTAGCGAAACCGCCGTTCAGATTTTCCGTGATCGCGGCATTGACGTGGATTTCATGCCAGAATTGGGCAAGGACAAAGAAAAGCTCGCTGAGATCATTGGCCAGTATGACGGACTGGCTATCAGATCGGCAACCAAGGTCACTCCCAAGATCCTCGCCGCTGCGACAAACCTGAAGGTGATTGGTCGCGCCGGTATTGGCACGGATAATATCGACAAAGAGGCCGCGTCGAAAAAAGGGGTCATTGTCATGAACACCCCCTTTGGCAATATGATTACAACGGCCGAACATGCGATCGCAATGATGTTTGCCGTCGCCCGTCAGATCCCAGAGGCCAGCGCCTCGACCCATGCGGGCAAGTGGGAGAAGTCCAAGTTCATGGGCGTTGAGTTGACGAACAAAACCCTTGGCGTCATCGGCGCAGGCAACATTGGCGGCATTGTCTGTGACCGCGCGCGTGGTCTGCGCATGAAAGTTGTAGCCTACGACCCTTTCCTGTCCGAGGAAAAAGCCGCAGAAATGCAGGTTGAAAAGGTGACATTGGACGAGCTGCTGGCCCGTGCCGATTTTATCACTTTGCATGTGCCTGCCACCGACCAGACACGCGGGATGTTGAACCGAGAAAAACTGGAAATGACCAAAAAAGGCGTGCGGATCATCAACTGCGCACGTGGTGGCTTGGTAGACGAGGACGCCCTTGCCGATCTTTTGAAATCTGGTCACGTTGCAGGTGCAGCTTTTGATGTCTTTGCCGACGAACCAGCAACAGAAAACCCGCTGTTTAATCTGCCCAACGTAGTGTGCACGCCCCACCTTGGGGCCGCCACAACTGAAGCCCAAGAAAATGTGGCCCTGCAAGTCGCTGATCAGATGGCAAATTACCTAAAGACAGGAGCCGTCGAAAACGCCCTGAATATGCCATCCGTCACCGCCGAAGAGGCTAAGGTCATGGGACCGTGGATAAAGCTTGCCGATTACCTTGGCAGCTTTATCGGGCAGATGACAGACGAACCCATTCAGGCCATCAACATTCTTTACGATGGTGCGGTCGCAGGAATGAACCTAAAGGCACTGAACTGCGCCGCGATTGCAGGCATTATGAAGCAGGTCAACCCTGACGTGAATATGGTCTCGGCACCGGTGATTGCCGCCGAACGCGGGGTCAAGATATCAACAACAAACCAGGCGAAATCAGGCGCCTTCGACGGATATATCAAGGTCACGGTCGTCACGGCCGAACGCGAACGCTCTGTCGGTGGCACGGTGTTCAGCGATGGCAAGCCAAGGTTTATTCAGATTAAGGGCATCAATATTGATGCAGAAATCGGGCGACATATGGTCTACACCACGAACGAAGACGTCCCCGGCATCATAGGCTCGCTTGGGGCAACCATGGGCACAAACGGCGTAAATATCGCAAACTTTACCCTAGGTCGCAAAGAAGCCAAAGGCGAGGCCATCGCTTTGCTGTACGTTGATGAACCTGTACCCGCCCCCGCACTTGATGCACTGCGTGCAACCGGGCTTTTCAATCAAGTCAAAATGCTCAGCTTCGATGTGGCCTAGGTGGTCACAGGCCTAAAATCCGCAAAGTCCGGCACCACTGCCGGGCTTTGTACTCTTTGGGATCATCGAAAATTTGTAATGCGGTCTCTCTTTGCATCCTTTGGTACGTTCGATAAGGCTCTGTAATGAACACAGTCTACGCAATTGGCGATATTCATGGTCAGGCCGACGCTTTGGATCAGGCCTTGGACCGGATTGAACGTGACGGGGGCCCTGACGCTCCGGTTGTTTTTATCGGCGACTATGTAGATCGCGGACCCGACAGCAACGGCGTTTTGCAACGCCTGATCGACGGCACGGCTCAGAGACGCAACTGGACATGCCTGAAGGGCAACCACGATCGTTTGATGGCATGGTATCTGGATAATCCCGCGTATCACGATCCATATTTACTGGCAGGCTATCACTGGCTGCACGACGCAATCGGTGGCCGGCAAACCCTTGCCTCTTACGGATTGCACCTACCAGAACGCATCCGCATGAAGGACGCAGCCACCGAGGGACGGATGGCCGTGCCACCAAGCCATCTTGCATTTTTGCGACAGCTGCCTTTGACACATAGTCTTCCCGGATATGTTTTTGTTCATGCTGGCATACGGCCCGGCATTTCAATGCAGACACAAGATCCCGAAGATCTTTTATGGATAAGACAAGGTTTTTTGGACAACATCCAAGATCACGGCGCCTTGGTGGTACACGGCCATTCTGCTGTACCGCAGGTCACATTGTATCCCAACCGGCTGAATCTGGATGGTGGGGCTGGATACGGGCGACCTTTGACCCCGGTAGTGATCGAAGGAACCGAAATTTTTGCTCTTAAGGCCACAGGCAGACACAGACTGACGCCACAGCCTATCAGTGGTTGATCAAAGCAGGCTTTCACGGCAAACAGGGGGCTGAATATAAATTGGTCTTCTCCCGCTCATGCTTACTGCAAAACTCTATCATGTCCCCCTATCTCCTTTTTGTCGCAAAGTCCGTCTCAGCTTAGCTGAGAAGAAAATCGAAGTCGAACTTGCCGAAGAACGGTATTGGCAACGGGATCCGGACTTTCTGCGTCGCAACCCCGCCGCAAAGGTGCCAGTGCTGCGATTAGACGGTATGGTGATGGGCGAAAGTGCTGCCATCTGTGAGTATCTAGAGGATGCCTATCCAACCCCGCCCCTTATGCCCAAGGGGGCCGAAGCACGCTATGAAGTGCGCCGACTGGTCGGGTGGTTTGACGACAAGTTCCATACCGAGGTCACAGCAAACCTGATATATGAAAAAGTGAACAAAAAGATTATGGGGGCAGGTTTTCCGGATAGCACCAAGGTCAAAGCGGGCGCTCGGGCAATCAAAGTACATCTTGATTATATGGCTTGGTTGCTAGACAGCCGTCGCTGGTTGGCCGGTGATGTTATGACACTTGCCGATTTTGCAGCCGCTGCGCATCTGTCCGCTTTGGATTATATATCAGATGTGGACTGGAACAGGCATGACGCAGTCAAAGATTGGTACGCCAAAATAAAAAGCCGTCCGGCCTTTCGCAGTATATTGGCCGATCAGGTGCCGGGGTTTCCAGTTCCGTCCCATTACGCAGATCTGGACTTCTAGGTGGAACTGCGGGCCGAGCTGATACGGCAGGCTCGGGCCGAGGGCTTTGATGATGTCGCTTTGTGTCGACCGGATTCCGTGCCTTGGGTTATGCCGAAACTACTGGCATTTCTGGAGGCTGGGCACCACGGACAAATGCAGTGGATGGCAGAGCGCACGCATTGGCGCGGGGCGCCAGATCAGCTTTGGCCGGAAGCGCGCACAGTTGTTATGCTGGCCGAAAATTACGGCCCGGATCATGATCCATTAGACATTCTGGATCATCCCAATCAAGCGGCGATCAGTGTTTATGCGCAGAACAGAGATTATCACGATATAGTCAAAAAGCGGCTGAAACGGCTGGCCCGATGGTTGATTGCCACTGGTGGCGGAGAAGTTAAGGTGTTTGTAGATACCGCGCCGGTTCCGGAAAAAGCTTTGGCGCAAGCCGCTGGACTGGGCTGGCAAGGCAAACACACCAATCTGGTTTCACGACAGTTGGGCAGCTGGTTCTTTCTGGGGGCGATATTTACAACGATTGATTTGCCGACCGACACGCCTGCGGTTGATAATTGCGGGTCTTGTCGCGCCTGTCTGGACATCTGTCCAACTGACGCCTTTCCCGCCCCCTACCAGCTGGATGCACGGCGCTGCATTTCTTATCTGACCATCGAACACAAGGGACGCGTTGATCCCGCCCTGCGGCCAGCACTCGGCAACCGGATCTATGGGTGTGACGATTGCCTGGCAGTCTGCCCTTGGAACAAATTTGCAAAACGGGCATCAGAGACAAAATATCATGCGCGTGACGACCTAAAGGCCCCCCAATTGGCAGAGCTGGTAACACTTGATGATGCGGCGTTTCGCACCAAATTTTCCGGCAGCCCAATAAAACGGATTGGGCGTAACCGGTTTGTACGAAACGTTCTTTACGCCATTGGAAATTCTCGCATGCGCGAGCTTTATGATTGCACACAGGCATTGACAAACGACCCTGATCCCGCTGTGGCAGATGCAGCACAATGGGCGATAGTCCGTTTATCTTGTGGTCAGTTCTCTTCCTAAGGCCAGCCAACGCTCAGATCACACACGCAACTCTCTGACTATCCCAACCAAACGCAGGCATTGCCGGGTCGGGGAGAGCTTGTTAGAAGCTTACGACCGAAAAAGGAATGTAATGTGCCAAGTTTGTGGAAACGGTTAAAAGCCTGGGAGAAGTCCGTTCACAACAGTTACGTTGCAGACATTAGCACCCCGGAAAATTTAAAACGCGCACGGTTTTACATGCGCTGGCTGGACCATGAGGTTCTGCGTGTCTACTGGACCAATCTGTATGAAGTTACCCCCGGTGTTTGGCGGTCCAACCACCCCACTGAAAAAAGATTCCGCGACTATAAAGAGCAGGGGATCAACACCATCCTCAATTTGCGCGGAGCTATCGACAGACCGTTCTATAGTATCGAGCGTCAACTGTGCGACCAAATCGGATTGGATCTGCACAGTGTAAGTATGCAAGCAAAAATCGTCCCCAAGGTAGAGACGATGAAAACGCTGATCCATTTGTTACGTACTTTGCCAAGGCCGTTCCTGATGCATTGCAAATCAGGCGCGGATCGAACGGGCTTAGCATCCGCTGTGTATCTTTTGGTGATCGAAGGTAAACCCCTCGCCGAAGCACAGAAAATGTTATCACGGCGCTTTGTCCATTTTGATAACCGTGGAACAGGCGTTCTGGATCATATACTGCGCTGCTACGGCGTCTACCATGCGGCGACCGGGCAGGATTTTGAAACATGGCTAGATGACGGCTATGATCCAGCGGCCATCACTGCCGATCACCTGTCCAACTATAATAAATAGAATATCTCATATATTCAAAGAGATAGAACTATCTATTATTTTAACTGCAACCGGAACAGGCCTCTATCATAAGTATTTCAAATGTAATCAATACGGCACCCTTACCTTCGAGTATCCGACCCTGAAACACGCCACCGTCTGGATCAACACACACCAAATCAAGTGTGTTCGGCACACAATGCATTTGTGGAAAAAGCAACGCCTCGGAAATGGGTGACGCCATGTCACGACCCGTGGCAAATCCAGCACCAATCAGGCTTCCTATACCGAGGATATGAGCCTTTTTCCAACCTCTGTTTCGTAATACCTCTGACACAGCCGACACCAGATCCACATGCGGCGCAAGCCGTACCAGCGCACCATTTCCCTGCATGTTGACCGTGGACATGTGATAGATGGGAAACCCTGTCTCGGGATCTTGGCGCAGATCCAGCCGGGGGCCTTTCCAACGCCACATCACGACACGCGTGCTGTGGGCGACCGTTACTTTTCCGGGCAGTAGATGTCCCATACAGGCGCGCCCATCCTGCCACAGCGCATGGGCATGGAACCAGGGGGAATCATCGCGCCAACCCAAAAGGGCAGTTCCAGCCTGAACGTCTGCGTATTGCCCGCTGTGGGTGTCACTGTACCACGCCGCGTGATGACCGTCAGCAGATTGCGCAGGCATGACGTAGCAATAGGGGCCCATCACCAACCCTGCCAGATCCACAGCTGCCCCATCCCAACCAGCCACATGTGAATGCAGCACATCCAATAGATCAGCACCGGACGGCAAGGTGACTTCGATCCGCTCAACTGAACATGCCGCCTGATCAATCCGGTTGGGCACCTCAGGGCCCGGATGACGGATCATTGCGGATCAGTTGGCCAAAGACCTTGCTGCTGCAAGGTTTCGCGCACCAGCTTTTTGGTAATCTTGCCGTATCCAGACTTTGGCATTTCGCTCAGAAAAATGTAGCGATGCGGATGTTTATAGCTTGCCAACTGATCGCCAATATGTGCCGCCAGCTCGGCCGCAGAGGGCGCACTGATCCCATCAGGTGCCACAATTACGGCAAGCCCAACCTCACCCCACTTGGGATGAGGTATTCCCAATATGGCAACCTCGCTAACGCAAGGATGGGTCAAAAGATGTTCTTCTATTTCGCGCGGATAGACGTTTGAGCCACCCGAAATATACATGTCCGATGCACGTCCTGTGATATAAACATACCCCTGGTCGTCCATATGGCCCAAATCCCCGGTCAAAAACCACCCATTTCGAAACGCTTTTTCATTGGCGTCTGGATCATTGTAATAGCCTGCACAAACCGCAGGGCCGGCAACGCAAATCTCGCCAGTTTCAAACGGGGCAACCGTTACGCCCGTGTCCGATTGAATTGCCACGTGCACCCCCGTACGCTCATACCCGCAAGTCCCGACACGCGCATGAGCATCGTCGAGGTGATGGTCCTCACGAGGAAGAACCGTGATCGCGCCAGTCACTTCGCCCAACCCAAAATACTGCACAAGCACCGGCCCCAATGCGCGTATGGCATGTTTTTGATCAGCACGGTACATCGGCGCGCCTGCATAAATCACATACCGCAACGAGCTGTGATCATAGGTCTCAACAGCCTGATGTTCAGTTAGCATTTTTACAATGGTGGGAACGGTGAACATATTGGTCACACGATGCGTTTCGATCAATCGCCATGCATCCGCCGGATCAAAGCGTCCCGCTGGCATCAAGACCGAACCGACACCGGCTGCAATTTGGGCGAGCTGATGCATGCCTGCACCGTGGCTTAGCGGTGCTACGACAAGGCTCATGTCCTTCGATGGCGTGGTTGCCGGCATCAGATCGTTCAAATGGTTAAGGGTCGTGAACGTCAACTGGCCATGTGTCAGCACAACGGCCTTGGGCCGTCCCGTGGACCCAGACGTAAAAAATAGCCATGCCGGGTCGTCACGGTCAACATCGGCATTCGGAGCTATAACTGGTAAGGTATTCTCAGCCAGATCATACAGTGTTGTGATCGGTGTGCCAAATCCGTCTCCAATACAAATCACATCGTTCAAGCTTGGGTTTGCGGCACAGCAGGCAGTGGCATGTTCTGGAAAGTCTTCGTGACAAACCATCAACCGAGCTTGGGATTTGACGGACAAATAGGCAACTTCGTCCGGACTTTGCCGATAATTGGACGGCACCCACACAAGTCCCGCACGCCAACAGGCAAGCATAACCTCAGTCATTTCAAAACAGTTCGAGGACTGCACCAATACCCTGTCACCCGGTTCCATATTGAACTTCGTGACCATGGCCTGAGCAAGTGCAGTGACCGTTTTGTCCAGCTGGGCCCATGTTATAACCGTCTGGTCCTGAATCAATGCCGGTAGGTCAGGCAAACGCCGCGCATTACGGGTCAGAAAATGAGCAAGGTTATGGCCACGGGTGGACCATGGCAAAGACGGGTCGCGGTTCGCATTTGCGGTCATTTTGCGCGCTCTAGGATCGACACATAGTTGGCCACGGCGGCTCCTCCCATATTAAAGACACCTGCCAGATTCACATCAGGCAACTGCATGCCACCAGCATCGTCCATCAATTGCATCGCGGCCATGACATGTTGTGACACCCCCGTTGCCCCCAAAGGATGACCACGCGCTTTCAGCCCCCCGGAAGGGTTCACCGGCAACGCCCCATCTCGGGCGACAATACCCTCGCGGATAGCGCGCGCGCCCTGCCCGCGCGGCATCAAGCCCATTGCCTCGTATTCCAACAGCTCAGCGATGGTAAAACAGTCATGTGTTTCGACCAGGTCCAGATCCATCAGGTCAATACCTGCATAATCCAGCGCCTGCGTCCACGCACGGCGAGCGCCTGCGAACTCTGTCGGATCGCGTCGTGACAGGGCCAAGACGTCGTTCGTTTGCACCCGCGACCGAAACCGAATGGCACGTGGGGCATCCTGAGCAACTTCGGGCACCGCAAGAACGATCGCGACAGCCCCATCCGAAATCAAAGAGCAATCCATACGTCGCAGCGGTCCGGCCAGACGCGGGTTCTTTTCGCTGATCGTGTTACAAAATTGAACGCTGAAATCGCGCCGCATGTGGGCGTAGGGGTTCAAAACTCCGTTGGCATGGTTTTTCGCTGCAATCATCGCTAACGCTTTGGATTGATCGCCGTTGTCCTGAAAGTAGCGATCTGCAATCTGACCAAAAATGCCGGCAAAACCACCCTCTACCTCTGCCTCTTCATCACGGTAACACGCAGACAGGGTCACATCACCAACTTCGGCAGAACTGACACCCGTCATTTTTTCCGCCCCAATGACAAGCGCCACGCGGCCCCGTCCCGCCGCTAGAAAATCAAGCCCCGCATGCAAGGCGGCAGACCCTGTCGCACAGGCATTTTCCAGATGAACAGAAGGCACAGATGCCAATGCAGGTATTGCCATGCCAGCAAGAGCACCTTCAAATCCCTGTCTCGAAAACCCGTTGTTGTAGACCCCGACATAAAGCCCATCTATGTCTTCTGCGCCAACTTCGGCATGGCTCAGCGCTTGGGGAATGACCTCTGCCATCAAGGATTCGACATCCTCTGCATCGGACCGACCAAACCGGCTATGAGCCCAACCGATAATTTGAGCCTCTGTCATCGCCTTCTCCTTGATTGCCCCGAACCGTTCCAGCTTTTGGCGCCTAAGGTATATGTCCATAGCGCGCGCGTGCGCCCAAACGTCAACGCCGCCAAAATTTGGTATACTATTGCTAATTTAGACCACGATTGACAAACGTCATTCAATGATTGTCAAGCAACGCGGTCCTTTTCAATGGGACCTAACAACAAAATCCTATCTGGCCAGCCTCATGCGACAAGCTACCGTTCGTCAGCCAGCAACAGCTGCCTGAAGCATTCTTAGGGCAGTGATCCCCAAGAAGAGGGCAAAGGCACGCTTGATCCATTTGGTATCCAAACTGCTGGCGAGCCCGGCACCGAAAGGGGCCAGTAAAACCGTAAACGGTAAAATCAAGATTGTCGCCGCTATATTCACATACCCAAGCGACAAAGGTGGGCGACCCGGCACATCCCAGCCTGAGATTATAAAGCCAACCGTCGCGGGCAATGCAATGATCAGTCCAAAGCCAGCCGCCGTTCCCACCGCGCGACGGATATTGAAAGACAGAGCGGTTAGGATTGGAACCGAGAACGTTCCACCCCCAATTCCCATAAGCGCCGAAAAGCCACCGGTTAGAAAAGCTATCACCCAATTCGAAGCGCGTTTTTGCGGCAGTCCATCCCGGACTACCAGCGCTTTGGGAAGCGCCATGTTCAAGGCAACCGCTAACGCACAAAACCCAAACACACCCTTTAACCCCGCGGGGTCAATCACCTTGGCCGCTAATCCCCCAGCCAGTGCGCCCAATGCCATGGCAGGGGCCCACAAGCGCAGTAAGGCCACGTCGACATTGCCCTTGCGCCAATGGGCCCTGGTAGATGACACGGATGTAAAAATGATTGTTGCAAGCGACGTTGCAACCGCCATGTGCATTGTGAGTTCAGGCGGAAAGTCGACAAGGCTCAACATCCAAAACAGCATGGGCACGATAACAATACCACCACCAACGCCCAACAGGCCTGCCAAAATGCCTGCAACGCTTGATGATATGGACAGAACCACCAGCAAGATCAGTATGTCGTACGATGTCAGGTCTGCCATCACATTCCCCCAAAGTTTTGTGGGGGAATAAAGTGGGCAGAGACCTATGGCAAGGCCACCATTCCACGCACAGGCCGACTTAGGATGTTACCCGCCAAAATCATCCAGCATGATATCTTCTTTATCGACGCCCAATTCAATCAGCATGTTTGTCACAGATACATTCATAATTGGGGGACCGCACATATAATACTCGCAGTCCTCGGGATTGGGATGGTCTTTAAGATACTGCTCATAAAGCACGTTGTGGATGAACCCCTTGTGGCCGTCCCAATCGTCCTCTGGCAGGGCATCAGACAGCGCAACATGCCACGTGAAATTTGAAAACTGTTCGGCAAGCGCGTCAAAGTCTTCGACAAAGAACATTTCACGCCGTGATCGCGCGCCGTACCAAAAAGTAATTTTGCGATCACGGTTTTCCAAACGCTTAAGCTGATCAAAAATGTGACTGCGCATAGGCGCCATGCCCGCGCCACCGCCAACAAAGACCATCTCTTTCTGTGTATCCCGCGCATAAAATTCACCAAACGGACCCGATATGGTCACCTTGTCACCCGGCTTGAGGTTAAAGATGTAGGACGACATCTTGCCGGGCGGAATACCAACTGATCCGGGCGGAGGCGAGGCAACCCGCACGTTCAGCATGACCATCCCCTTTTCCTCGGGGTAGTTGGCCATGGAATAGGCCCGCTCTAGCGGTTCATCGACAACGGATTGATATTGCCACAGGTTGAAACGATCCCAATCTTCGCGATAGTCGTTTTCCACATCAAATTCAGTATAATTGATTTTGTGGGCAGGTGCTTCAATCTGGATGTATCCACCCGCCCTGAAATTCACATCTTCGCCTTCTGGCAGATCCAAAATCAGGGCTTTGATAAAAGTCGCAACATTTTCGTTGGACCGAACCGTACATTCCCATTTTTTGACGCCAAAGACTTCTTCCGGGACCTCAATTTGCATATCTTGCTTGACGGCCACCTGACAGGAAAGACGATCCCCGCAGGCAGCCTCTCTTTTTGTGATATGGCTTTCTTCTGTGGGTAAAATGGATCCACCACCTTCATGAATTTTGACCCTGCACTGTGCGCAGGTTCCCCCGCCACCACAGGCAGACGGGACGAAAAGCTTCTGTTCTGCAAGGGTTTGCAAAAGCTTGCCACCGGCGGGCACGGAAACAGTCTTTTCTCCGTTAATGGTGATATTAACGTTCCCAGTAGACACCAATCGCGACCGCGCCGTCAAAATAACACTCACCAACGCCAAAACGATCAGTGTAAAAAGCAAGATACCTAAGCTAAATGTTGCCACGTGTTGTGCCCCCTCAGAGTTTCACGCCGCTGAACGACATAAAGGCCATAGCCATAAGGCCCGCAGTGATAAAAGTAATCCCCAAGCCCTGTAAACCATCTGGAATATCAGAATATTTCAGTTTTTCGCGCACCCCGGCCATGGCGGTAATCGCCAAAGCCCAACCAAAGCCGGATGAGACGCCGTAAGTCACGCTTTCGGTAAAGTCATAGCCGCGTTCAACCATGAAAAGCGATCCGCCCAAAATGGCGCAATTCACTGTAATCAAGGGCAGAAATACACCCAACGCATTGTAGAGCGGCGGAAAATACTTGTCGAGCACCATCTCAAGGATCTGAACCAGCGCCGCGATAACACCGATGTACGAAATCAGGCCCAAAAAGGTCAAATCCACATCCGGAAAACCAGCCCATGCCAATGCTCCGGGTGCCAGCAAATATCCTAGGATCAGATTGTTTGCAGGCACCGTAATCGATTGAACGACCATCACCGAAATGCCTAATCCAATCGCAGTCGAGATCTTTTTTGAAACGGCGATGAACGTGCACATGCCAAGAAAAAACGACAAGGCGAGGTTTTCAACAAAGATCGCTTTGACAGCAAGCGAAATAAGATCTTCCATTAGTGCGCCTCCACTGTCTGAATTTTATATTCACGCTCTTCGACTTGCGCAGGCTTCCATGTGCGGAATCCCCAAATCAGCAATCCAATGATAAAAAAGGCAGATGGCGGTAATAAAAGCAGCCCGTTGGGCACATACCACCCCCCGTTGTTGACAGTTTCAAGGATCGTAACGCCGAACAAACTACCCGAACCAAACAACTCACGGATGACCCCAACAAGCATCAGGATTAAACCATACCCCAGGCCGTTGCCCACGCCGTCGATAAAGCTGTCAACCGGCGGATTTTTCATGGCAAATGCTTCAGCCCGCCCCATGACAATGCAGTTGGTTATGATCAAACCGACAAAGACGGACAAAGTCTTTGAAATTTCAAACGCATAGGCTTTCAACATTTGGTCGACCAAGATCACCAAGGACGCAATGATAACCATCTGGACAATGATCCGGATCGATCCAGGAATTTGACTGCGGATCATCGAAATGAACATAGACGAAAAGCCAGTGACCAAGGTCACCGCAACAGCCATCACAAATGCCACCTGAAGCGACGATGTCACAGCCAGAGCCGAACAAATACCCAGCACCTGCAAGGTAATCGGGTTGTTGTCGACCATCGGATCAATCAACATTTCCCTGCGTGTTTGCGCCATTAGACGTCCCCCGCTTTGAGGTTTTCCAAGAAAGGACCAAAGCCTGCCTCGCCCATCCAGAACTTGACCAGATTATCAACGCCGGCCGTGGTTAACGTCGCCCCGGCCAGTGCATCAATATGGTACTCTTTACCTGCTGCGGGTTGGGTTTTGGCAACGGTGATTTGCAACTGTCCGTTGTCATCCGCCAGCCGTTTGCCATTCCACAGAGCCTTCCAACGCGGGTTATCAACTTCGGCACCAAGGCCGGGAGTTTCGGCGTGTTCATAAAACTGAAGAGCAAAGATATCGTTGCCGTTTTCCTCGATGGCAATAAAGCCATACAAAGTTGACCATAGCCCATATCCGTGGATCGGCAGAATGACTTTATCGATAGCACCAGAGTTATCGCGTAGCAGGTAAATTGTTACATACTGACCTTTGCGCCCAATCCCTGCTGGATCATCGTCAAGGGCTATAGAGGTTGCGGGATCATCTGCGGCCCTGCGATCATCAAATGTTGCCGGATCAAATTGATCCGCAAAGGTTCCGTTGGCCAATTCCAGTACATGAGGCTCAAAGGCCTGAAAGGCTTCAACAACATCAGCACCCGGGTCATAAATTCCGGCAACTTGCAAGATATTGGTTTGTTTGTCTTTGAGCGCATTAACAGCCTGAACGGGCCGCAGAGCAACGGCGGCAGCCGATACCACCATGGATGCAACAAGACAAAGCGTCACCGCAACAAAGACTGTTTTTCCAACACCGTCAGCCGGAGCATCCAGAAAACGGCGGATTGGACCTTTGGGTGTATTCTCAGACATGGCGCTTCGCCCTGCGTTTGATGTTGGCCTGAACGACAAAATGGTCGATCAGCGGCGCAAAAACATTTCCAAACAGAATGGCCAGCATCATTCCCTCTGGAAAGGCTGGGTTAATGACACGGATCATGACGACCATAACGCCGATCAGCGCACCATAAATGTAACGACCAGTGTTGGTGTGGGAGCCTGAAACCGGCTCTGTCACCATGAAAACAAGCCCGAAGGCATAACCGCCTACAACCAGATGCCAATACCACGGCATAGCAAACATTGGATTGGTGTCCGACCCCACGACATTCAGCAGCATCGAAAAACCAATCATGCCAGCCAGACAGCCAACCACCATTCGATAATTACCGATTTTCGTAGCCAATAAGAACATCAGCCCAAACAGACAGGCCAATGTTGATGTCTCGCCCATCGAGCCGGGAACAAACCCAAGAAAGCTGTTCCACCACGTCATACCCTGACCAGCCAGCGCCTGCATGCCATCTGCCGCAGAAACAGCCAGAGCCGTCGCGCCGGTATATCCATCAACCGGCACCCAAACGCTGTCGCCGGAAAGTTGCGCGGGATAGGCGAAGTACAAAAACGCCCGACCGGTCAATGCTGGGTTCAAGAAGTTTTTGCCGGTTCCGCCAAAAACCTCTTTGCCGATAACAACACCAAAGATAATCCCAAGCGCAACCTGCCAGAGTGGCGTCGTTGCCGGCAAAATCAACGCATACAGCATTGATGAGACGAGAAAGCCCTCGTTGACTTCGTGCTTACGCACGGTCGCAAAAATAACTTCGAACAAGCCCCCTGCAACCAGCGTTGTGATGTAGATTGGCAGGAAATACGTCAGCCCGTGCAACATGTTCGCAAGGGGATTGGCAGGGTTGAACCCGATACCCAGCCCCCCAATGATAGCCGCACGCCATCCCGAAGCGCCAAAATCAGCGATCGCCATGTTGGTTTGATAGCCTGTATTATAGAGCGCCATCAGGATACACGGAACGGTCGCCAGGACCACGTAGGTCATGATCCGTTTCATATCGATATAGGACCGTGCATGTGGCGCGGCTGTTGTCACCGCTTTCGGCGTATAGAGAAAGCTTTCCACCATCTCGTAGAGGGGAAAGTAGCGTTCCCACTTGCCGCCTTTTTCAAAATTTGGCTCTATTCGATCAAAAAAGTTACGCAATCCCATCAGGTCAGCCTTCCTTTTCGATTTTTGTGAGACTGTCTCTCAGAGCCTGTCCATATTCGTATTTGGCAGGACAGGCGAACCCAACAAGACCAAGATCTTCTTCGTCCAATTCAAGGGCGCCCAATGCCTGTGCCTGATCTGTATCCATCACCAGAAGAGACCTCAAAAGCTGCGTTGGCAGAAAATCATGCGGCATAAGTTCTTCGAATGTGCCCAGCGGAACCATTGCACGCCGCCCACCATTCAAGTTGCTGGTAAAGGCATACAGCTTTTTGGACATGGCAGAGCCAAGAACGGGCTGAAACGCAAATTTTGATGGCATGGGACGCACCCATCCCAGAGGGATTTGTGCCCTATCCTCTTCGATAAGCGTGATTTGCCGCGCATATCGGCCGAGGTAGGCGCTTGGCCCCTGACCTGCGCGGCCCGACAATACCGACCCAGAAATCATACGCACCGCCATGCCCTGCGGCAGGTCGTGTGCCAAAAGATCGCTCATCGAGGCGCCCATAAGCGTTTGCACCAAGCGCGGAGCAGCGCATGCAGGACCGGACAATGCCACAACCCGAGAGGCGTCATGATACCCTGTCAGGAAAAGCCGGCCAATTACCAAAACGTCTGCATACCCAATTGTCCAGACTGTCCGCGTCGCGCTTGGCGGCTCTAAAAAGTGCATGTGCGTGCCCGCCAACCCTGACGGGTGCGGTCCCGAAAATCCAACACATTCAATCCCAGGTATATCGCTGCCCGGCAGTTCTGCACCGAGGGCTTGGCACAGGTATGTGGTGCCTTCTGACAGCTTTGCGATGGCCGCCAAGCCCGTGGAAAAGGCGTTGGCCTCGGCCATGATGATAGGTACGGGATTGGGCGCCAAAGGTTCTGAATCCATCGCCGTCACATAGATTGCAGCGGGGCGGGTTTCCGGACTGGGTACCTTGGAATATGGCCGGGTCCGAAATGACGTCCATAATCCAGCAGCGCACAGCTTTTCCATCACACCATCGGCCGTATCTATGCTGCCAGTATCGGCGAAAGACACAGGCTCTGCCGCGTCGTTATCAAGCTCTATCTCAACACTAATTAATTTGCGTCGTGCACCGCGATTGATAGATTTGATCCGTCCGGACGCTGGTGACACAACCTTGACCGATGGCAGATCTTTATCCGTAAGAACAGGACTGCCAGCAGCCACAACATCGCCTTGCTGAACGGTAAGGCGCGGCTTGAGCCCAATATAGTCATCCCCAAGCACTGCAACGGTGCTGATAGATGGGACACCCTGAACCCCAGAGCCAGCCACCCCGGTGATTGGCAGATCCAGTCCCTTGCGCAATGAAAATTGTCGCACGTCGACCTCGTTTTGATTCTGTTTGTGTGCTTATGCATACAAAGTTTCAAAAAGTAAGTGCGTCTTAAAGTTCCATAGCATTTTCTGGTTGAACAATGCAGATAATGCCGAAATTACGTGCGTCATTCTTAACGGAGGGATTCCCTTTGACTGGCCTTGCAAAATTATCGCGCCGTAGCTTTATGGTTCTTCCAATAGTTGCGGCTGCCTGTAAACCTGCTGCCAGCGTTCTAGAGCTGTCAGGCCTAAGCATGGGCACCACTTGGAATGTTGTTGCAGTCAACGCACCAAAGTCTGTTGACAGTGACACCGTGATGCAAACCATCAACGCTGCGTTGTCAGAAGTTAATTCACAGATGTCCAACTGGGACCCGCAGTCAGAGGTGTCCCGAATTAACGCGAGCATGTCGGCAGAGACGCATCATCTGTCAGCAGGACTATCACATGTGATGCAAGCAGCTGAATCTGTGCGTGACGCCAGTTCGGGCCGATTCGACACCACAGTCGGTCCGCTGGTCGAATTGTGGGGGTTTGGCGCAACAGGCAGTCGATCGCACGTACCCACTGAGGATGCGGTCGCGCAATCCTTGAGCCGTGTAGGGCATGGCAATACGCTACAAATTGGCGACGGGACGCTTCGAAAGACGTCCTTGGATGCGCAGATTTATCTTGCAGCCATCGGCAAAGGGTATGGCGCTGATCGTGTTGGTGCCGCGCTGCAAGAGCTTGGCATTTCCGATTTTATGGTAGAAATTGGCGGTGATCTTTATGCATCGGGTCGCAATCCTCAAGGCGGTCAGTGGCAAATTGGAATTGAAGCGCCGCAGACATGGACGCGTGGGGTGATGCAGGTTGTGGGTATATCGGATTTGGGCATGGCCTCATCTGGTGATTACCGCAACTATTTTGAACAGGACGGGCAACGTTTTAGCCACGTGATAGACCCGACGACGGGCAGGCCAATCACACATCGCACTGCCTCTGCCACTGTTCTGGCAGAAAACGGAATGCTTGCGGATGCCTGGGCCACTGCAATGCTCACTCTGGGCCGCGATAAAGGGCTGGAGATAGCGGAAAAAAACAATATCGCCGTTCTTTTTGTGGATCGCGACCCGTCTGTTCGCGAACTACGGTTCACAACGACTGCAAGCTCGCAATTTACTGCGCTACAGGCCTAAGTGGATCACCACCTGATGTTGGAATTTTTCCTTGCCTTTGGTCTTTTGATGGCCGTCATGGTTGGAATGGCGCTTGGCGTGATCTTGTCCGGCCGCACGATCAAGGGCAGTTGCGGCGGATTGAATGCTATCAGTGATGCAGACCATTGTTTGGTCTGCAAAAAAGAGATTGACCCAGACAGTCCGCTGCGGGACCGACTTGCCTGCCCACGCGCGCGCAAAATGCTTGAAAACGCAGGGCTTGATCCAGAGGCACCACCTAGCTGACGTCTATAGGTACAAATGCTAGTATCGCAAAAGACGATGCCGTAAAAAGACCAAAGACCCACAACTGCCACCTCGGACCTTCCGCTACCCACGAGCGGCGATATTGGTATCCACTAAGACACGCCAAGACAAACACGATAGTGGCCAGTTTCGGCGTCAAAGTGAGATACAGCATGCTCTGCCCTCTTTTCAGTTTCTGTAGAATTGCAAGACTGTAAGGCCGGTGCCACGGCTTTGCCTAACTATTTTGGTTGCACAATGTATATGGCTTGTGTGTCACAGGGTCCGCAGCCACATAAAAACCAGAAGTGATCCTGACGTCTAAACTTTATGGCCGCGTATGACAGCCCCGAATACGCTGCGACCCTTTGCATAATATTGCACTATGCTACGATTCCACATGGTCACCGTGCCCAAAAGGCATTGAAAAGTGCTTCATTTACAGAAATCACTAAGGGAATGCGACGAATTACCCATATACAACAGCGTCTGCAGACGCTAGGTGCGTCAGACTTAGGTGTTCTCGATCCCTGCGAGAGGCCAAGCCTATGTAGGACGGATCTCCACATGACCAAACCGCTCACCGATGCCCTAATTGCCAAGGGCTATGACACGCTGACTGATGTCCAAAACGCAGTCACCGCACCTGGACTGGACGCATCAGATCTTTTGGTGTCAGCTCAAACCGGATCGGGGAAAACAGTCGCATTTGGACTGGCGATCGGTCCGACTTTGCTTGCCGATGATGACACATTACCGCAGGCAGATACGCCGCTGGCATTGGTGATCGCGCCAACACGCGAACTGGCCTTTCAAGTGAAAAGAGAGCTTAGCTGGCTGTACGCGGGCACGGGCGCGCGCGTAGCATCATGCGTGGGCGGAATGGACATGCGTGACGAGCGTCGGACACTGGCACGCGGCGCGCACATCGTCGTTGGTACACCTGGGCGTCTACGGGATCACATTCAACGAGAGTCGCTGGATATGAGCACTCTACGAGCCATTGTTCTGGATGAAGCTGACGAAATGCTGGATTTGGGCTTTCGTGAAGATTTGGAATTCATGCTCGGCGAGGCGCCCGAAGACCGACGCACATTGATGTTTTCCGCGACCGTCCCGCCGATGATCGAAACACTGGCGCGGTCTTATCAGCGTGATGCGGTACGTATTACAACCAGTGCCGGTAAATCCCAACATGCCGATATCACGTATCAGGCCCTTCGCGTGGCGCATGGGGATGCTGAAAACGCACTGATCAACGTCTTGCGCTACCACGAAGCCCAAAGCGCCATCGTTTTTGCGAACACCCGTTTGGCTGTAAGCCGGCTTGCCGCCCGTTTTGCAAACCGTGGTTTTGCCGTTGTCAGCCTGTCCGGAGAGTTGAGCCAGTCAGAACGCAGCCATGCGCTTCAGGCTATGCGCGATGGACGTGCACGCGTCTGCGTCGCGACGGACGTTGCCGCACGTGGCATCGATTTGCCCAATCTCGACCTTGTGATCCACGCCGAACTTCCCACAAATTCCGAAGCTTTGCTGCACCGTTCGGGTCGCACCGGGCGCGCTGGACGCAAAGGAACATCAGCCCTAATTGTGCCACCACGTTCAGCGAAAAAGGCCGAACGCTTGCTGCGATTCAGCAAGATCAAGGCAGAATGGACCGAAGCACCATCTGCAGATGAAATCCTGCGCCGCGATGAAGAACGGCTTTTGTCAGATCCTGCATGGGATGAAGAAATCACTGCAGACGAGACGGACTTCGCGACGAAACTGCTGGACCGCTTCTCACCTGAAACCATCGCTGCCGGTTACCTTCGGTTGCACCGCAGTCGGTATTCCGCACCAGAAGTCCTTTCAGAACCTGATGCGCCTACGCCACGCAAAGAACATGCCTCGTTTGGTCCCAGCCAGTGGGTATCGTTATCCGTCGGGCGGTCTGATCGCGCAGAACCACGCTGGCTATTGCCATTGCTATGCAATGCAGGCGGACTATCCAAAGAAGACATCGGGGCCATCCGGGTGCAAGACAAAGACACCCACGTCGAGGTTAGGCAAGCCAGCTTTGCGGGTCTAATGGCCAAACTGGATGAAAAAGGTGTTTTAGAACAGGGAATTGCGATCACAGCCATGGATCGCGCACCGGAACACGGCCCGGGCTCGTCAAGACCTCCGAGGGGTAAGCCCAAACCCAGCGCAGACAGAACCAATAAACCACGTCACGAAGGCAAAGACGGTGCTATGGGACGGTCATCGTCGAAACCAAAACCTGCAAACGCGTCGTTCAAGAAAAGCTATAGCGGTGGATCCGACACCGCCGCGGATAATCGTAAACCACGCCACGTACCCGATCGTCCAGCCAACAAGCCCTACGCCAAAACCAATGACAAACCAAGTTCGGTCACAAAAGACGCACCACAGGGCAAACCGGCTGCAAAGTACGGAAAACCTTCAGATGACAGAGCCCGTAGCAAACCATCAGAAAAGGGTGGTGCAAAACCCTATGGCAAGCCATCTGGCAAATCCGGGAGCAAATCGTTTGCAAAGCCCTCTGGAAAGCCTGGCTCCAAACCCTATGGCAAGCCTACTGCAACTTCTGTGGATGGCGCATCGCCAAAGCCAAAAGGAAAAACATCAGGCAAACCACGCGCATCTGCGCTTGCTGATCCATCGAAACGCGTATCTCGATCGGGCAAGGCAGCGCCTCACAGAGGCGCAAGAACTGGTGGTGATATGCCGCCTAAACGTAGAAAAACTCGTGACTAGGTGGCGTTCTGCCTAGACTGTTTGCAACAGCGCCCGCCGATGCGGGTGGTGTGTGGCTTTTCAAGTTTTCATAAGCTGGTATTCGATCTTAAATTCTTGTGGGAATCGTCGTGGCAAATGATCTTTGATCGGGTCGCTCATTCAGGTGTGTAAAACTGCGCCTCAAACCATTTGAAAAACGGACTAGAAATCTGCGCTGTTTAACATGGTAGTCTATTCATAATGGAACGCATGTGATCGGTATCACATGCGTTTTACACGGCCCATCGATAAGCCGGTCGCGAGATAATGACGTACAAAATACACCAGTCCCAGGCCGGGAATGATTGTCAACACGCCCGCAGCGCAGAGTATTGGTAAATGAACAAACCCAAGCGGCCCACCCGCCCTGAATAACACAGCAACGATGGGTTTTGCTTCGGTCGTTGTAAGGGCATTCGCCAAGATAAGTTCTACCCATGACGCCATAAAACAGAAAAAAGCCGCAACGCCGATACCTGGTGCAGCAACCGGTATCAGAATCTTGACTGCAAATGAAATCCAACCTCGCCCATCTATTTTGGAGGTTTCGTCAATTTCTGGCGGGATCTGCTTGAAAAATCCCTCAAGAATCCACACCGCGACTGGCACGGTAAACATACAATGCGCCAGTGCGACACCTAACACCTTATCCATAAGCCCAACCTCGGAATACAGTTGAATCAGGGGCAGAAAAAGAACCGCAGACGGCGTCATACGTGAGGCTAAAAACCAAAAAAACAGATGTTTATCGCCGAGAAACTGGTAACGAGAAAATGCGTATGCCGCCGGAATCGCAACCGCGAGCGACAAAAGAACATTCAGTCCTGAGTATATTGCAGCATTCACAAACCCAAGGGTCCATCCTGGATCCGTCAATATATAAAGATAATTGTTCACCGTCGGGTTTTTCGGGAAAAAGGATAATCCAGACGTTGCCTCATCTTGGGTCATGAAACTGATAATGACCAACCAATACAATGGCAGGAAAACAAATATTGCGTATACCAGTGGAATGACGGGCCGCTGACGATATGGTTTGAAGGCTTTAATCATCTGATGCCGTCATAATGCGAAACAGGGCCCACGCCAAAGTCAGCATAATCAGCATGTAGATGAGCGCCGAGGCACTGGCCTCACCAAAATCGAATTCTTTCATCGCTGTCTGAATCAGATCCTGCGACAGAAACGTAGTTGATTTTCCCGGTCCACCTCGTGTGATCATGAACGGCTCTATGTACACCATAAGGCCGTCGATCAACCGCAGCAGTAGCGCAATGATCAAAACACGCTTTAATCGGGGCAGTTCTACATGAAAAAAGATGGCGCGGCGGCTGGCCCCGTCTATCTGGGCCGCTTGGTAATACGCTTGTGGTATAGCAACAAGCGTGGCGTAGCTGAGCAACACAACCAATCCCACCCAATGCCAGACATCTGCCAGCACAATAATCATCCATGCTGTGATGACGTTGTTAAGATCATACAAATCAGTGACACCTGACGCCAACACACCCAAAGGCCCAATTGATGCGTCGGATATGACTTTCCATATCAACCCGACAATGAACCACGGGATAAGCAACGGAACCGCTGCAATCATTATGAAAAACGTGGCTTGCCGACCAAAGCGAGGCAGGTGCAGTGCGATCCACACGCCCAATGGAATTTCAATCGCAATAACAACAATGGCATACAAAAAAGTACGTCCCAAGGTGCCCCAGAACTCCACCGAGCCCAAAACCGTTTCATACCAATGCGCACCCACCCAGATGAAGTTATTACCAAAAAACACATCGTGAAGCGAATAGTTGATCACCGCCATAATTGGCACAACAAAACTGAACGCCAAAAGCGCCGAAGCTGGCATAACCAACCAAAAGGCACTATTTTTCGTCCGTTTTTTCATTTCAACCCTATCCAGACATATCTCAGGCAAAAGGACTATAAAGTTTAAACGTCTGTCAACATCCTTAAGCGCAGGCACATCCTTAGATCACTACAACACCACCAATGTAATGACGGGAAAGGCAACAAGGATAGCCACGCGGACAAGATCCGACGCCACAAAGAAAAGGACCGCCTTGTAGGTCTCGACCATCGGTGTTTCACGATCCATTGAGTTGATCACAAACAAATTGAGCCCCACAGGAGGCGTGATCAATCCAACCTCAACGACAATCAAAACAAGAATGCCGAACCAAATAGCCGTATGTTCCAGTTCGGTGCGACGCTCTACAGATTTGGTGACACGAATTCCCAACTCGCGCTGAATGTTGCGAGCAATCTCTTCGCCATTGGCAAGCGCATGCTGCAATGCGTCCATGGTTTCAGGTGCAAGCTGCGGCGGCGGGGTAGCTGCCAAAGCCGCATTTACGGCCTCATGTTGCAATGAAATCAGATCAACCAGCCCAAAATCCAACACCGAAATAACCGGGAAAAATATTGGAATTGTCAGCAATATCATTGACAAGCTGTCCATTAAACAGCCCAATAACAGATAAAAACACAAGATCAGGATCAGAACAGTCCATGGGCTATATCCTTGCCCCACGACCCATTCCGAAATTGTCTGTGGCACCTGCGTTAGTGCAAGAAACCCATTGTAGAACCCTGCTCCCAAAACAATGAAAAATATCATTGCCGTTGATTTTGCCGTCGCACTAAAGCTTTCTGTCAGAGTCTTGCGCGTCAATCCGCCATTGAACCAAGCGATCACAGCCGTACCCAAGGCACCGATTGCAGCTGCTTCGGTCGGAGTGAACCAACCTAAATAGATCCCGCCAACCACAACAATAAAAACGACCAGCACTGGCCACGTGCTTGCCAATGCTTTGAAGCGTTCGGCATATGGCATCCTTGGCCGGGTTCCGGCACGATCGGGATAAATGCGCACATAAACGGAAATGGCCAGCATGTAACCCAATGCAGCCAACAATCCCGGAATAAAAGCGGCTAGGAAAAGCTTGGCGATATTCTGTTCAGTAAGGATTGCATAGATCACCAGCACAACTGAGGGTGGGATCAAAATGCCAAGGGTGCCTCCGGCGGCTAATGTAGCCGTACTGAAACCACCAGAATATCCGTAACGTTTCATCTCGGGCAGCGCCACACGGCTCATGGTCGCCGCTGTGGCCAGCGAGGATCCACAAATTGCCCCAAATCCTGCACAAGACCCGATAGCCGCCATTGCAACACCGCCCTTGCGGTGTCCCAGCCAGCCCTCGGCCGCCTTGAAAAGCGCCTGGCTCATACCACCGAGGGTCGCAAAATATCCCATCAGCAAAAACATGGGGACAATAGACAAGCTGTAGCTGGAAAAGGTGGTATAAACCTCGGTCTTTAGTCGCCCCATAGGAACCTGTGTATCGCCGATAACCAATACTGTTCCAACAAAGCCTGTCACAAACATTGCCAGACCAATCGGCACCCGCAAAAAGATCAATAACATCAGGGACGGGAAAGACCACAGCCCGATCTCAATCGCACTCAATGGGCCGTCTCCTTGGCTTCAGGTAAAAGGTCGCGACCTGCGGCCAATTCGGCGACACGCATAATGCCCATGTAGGTTCCAATCACCGCAGCAATGACAGCCCCTATAAGGCTAAGACCAAAGGCCCACCACACAGGAAATTGTAATAAAAATGTTGTTTCACATGTGCGGGAAAAAAATGTCTCGCAGCCTCGCATTTTCGACATTGTGCCACCGAACAACTGGACGGCAATCAAAATCAGTACGCCTGCAAAAATCACCTCGGTCATTGCGCGCAAGAGCCGATTCATCGGTTTGGACATATGATTGGTGAAAATATCTACCGAGGCATGGCCCCCGGTGATTTGGCACAGTGGCAAAAAGCAGAAGATGGCAAAAGCAATCCCTGCCTCAATCAGTTCGTAATCCCCATTGACCGGTCCAACGCCCAAGGCAATCAACCAATTCGCGAGGCCAGGCAATGCCCCTTGCACGACATCCCCATGCAAGACTGCATTCGCCTCACGGCCAATAACCGAAGCAAACGTCAACAAAACCAGAACCGAAAGAACACATCCCCCCAGTACGGCCATTGCCTGTGACAAGCGATACATCGCGCTGTGCATCAGATCTCCCGGGGGAAAAATACAAAAAGATAGGGCACCGAGCATCAGCGCCCTATCCAAAACTGCTATCAGCCGTCGTAGGCGTCCATCAGCGCACGTGCCTGATCAATCATGGCCTGCCCATCAATTCCACGGGCGTTCATGTCCGCAACCCAGCTGTCATAAATCGGTGCGACCGCTGCGACCCACGGGGCAGTATCCGTGACGGTGATGATCTCGTTTCCATTCTCAACAGCCAACTGACGTGCGGGTCCATCCGCATCAGCCTGCGTGCCGCCTGCAAAGACCGAAAAATCATGACCGGATTGCGCATCAACCACCGCCTGAAGATCTGCAGGCATGCTTTCAAACGCATCTTTGTTCATCGCCAAAACAAACGTCAGCGTATAAAGCGCGGGACCTTCAAATTCCGTATGATAATCAACCAGTTCAGGTACTTTAAGCGCCGCGGTCACCTCCCAAGGGATGGTTGTTCCATCGATTACACCTTTGGAAAGACCTTCGGGAACAGCTGGAACAGGCATTCCGACCGGTGTAGCACCTGTCAGCTCAAGCAACTGGTTTACGAGCCGCGACCCACCCCGGATTTTTAGACCCTGAAGATCTTCGACCGTTTCAACCGGCTCGGCGGTGTGGAACATACCAGGACCGTGCACCCATGTGCCCAAAATTTTAAGATCCGCGAATTCCCCATCTTCCATATGTTCTTCAAACATCTGCCAGTAGGCAGAGCTTGCCGCGCGTGCATCCGTCACGAGGAAAGGCAATTCAAACACTTCGGTCGTGGGAAAACGGCCCGGTGTGTAGCCAACCACTGTCCACACGATGTCAGCAACGCCATCAATAGCTTGATCCATTAGCTGAGGCGGCACACCACCCAATTGCATAGACGGGAAACGGTCGATCTTAATACGTCCGGCTGATGCGTCTTCGACACTGTCTGCCCAGACGTCCAGCACCAGTTTAGGTACGTTGGCCTGTGCTGGCAGGAATTGGTGTAATTTCAAGGTCACGTCTTGGGCCATGGCTGTGCCAGTCATCATGGTTGTGGCAAGTAAAGCCGCACCAAGTCCCATCAGGCTCCGTCTTGTGGTCATTTTGTATCCTCCCGGTTTCCTCTGTTTGCACTATTGAGCGAAACAAAAAGCTTTGCCAGAAAAAGATTCACCCACCATCAGTTCAGATGCGCGCCCAACCAAGGACCATGATGTGCCCCGGAGCGATCCACCCGCTCGAAACTATGCGCGCCAAAGTAGTCACGTTGACCTTGCAACATATTTGCGGTTGTGCGTGCGGTTGCAAGCGTATCGGCGTAGGCCAAAGCCGCAGACAAGGCGGGAACCGCAATGCGCGCCGCCTGCGCCGCAAGCGTTACCTTGCGCAGCCCAGGCATGGTCTGATCCAACACCTTCGAAAAATACGGTGTTAAGGCCAAATGCGCCTTGGGATCGGACCGCAAGGCAGTCGCCATATCATTCAGCATAGCCGATCGGATGATACAGCCTTCGCGCCAGACCTCCGCGATCTCTGGCATGGGCAAATCCCAGCCATTTTCTTCACTCGCACGGTTCAAAAGATCAAATCCCTGCGCGTAACACAGTACCTTTCCAGCGATCAAAGCGTGTTCAAGGTCGGTATCGGTGACTGCATCATGTGGCATAGATGTTGACTCAGTTGCTGCAAAACGCGCCGAACCGCGCAGTCGAAGATCGCGTGCAGCGGACAAATTGCGTGCAGCCACAGCGGCTTCGATTACGGGAACTGGAACACCCAACATCTGCGCTTCGATTGCAGTCCAGCGACCAGTGCCTTTCTGCCCAGCACGGTCAAGAATAACATCCAGCATGGGGTGGTTTGTCTCTGGATCTATCGCTGCGGCGACTTTGCCAGAAATCTCGATCAGATAGCTTTGTAATGCGCCGTCATTCCAACCGGCAAAGCGTGTCGCAATCTGGGCTGCAGTTTGACCTTGGCCATCACGCAGGATGCCATAGGCCTCTGCGATCAGCTGCATGTCGGCGTATTCGATTCCATTATGCACTGTCTTGACGAAATGCCCCGCGCCCCCAGAACCCATCCATGTCGCGCAGGGCGTGTCTTCGTACTTGGCAGAAATTGCAGTCAAAATATGGGCCACGCGATCCCAGCCAGATTTCGGACCACCACCCATGATCGACGGACCAAACCTTGCGCCTTCTGCTCCGCCTGACACGCCGATCCCAAGAAATGGCCAGCCTTCTTTTTCGGCGAGGGCAGCGCGCCGCGCACTGTCATGGAAATTGGCGTTGCCGGCATCAATAATCAGATCATCATCGTCCAGAAATGGCCGCAAGGCCGCAATCTGGGCATCAACCGCAGAGCCAGCTGGCACCATCAGTAAAATATTACGCGGTCTTTCAAGGGCCTGAACAAAATCCTCTAGCGCAGCTGCAGCGACGATATTGTCTGCCAGCGCACCGGCCTCGACCATAAACTCATCAATGCGTGAAGCTGTGCGATTTGTCACCGCCACTTGGAAACCGTTATCGGCAATATTCATTGCCAGCATGGCGCCCATGGTACCCAGTCCAAGCACCCCAATTTCAGCTTTTGACATGACGTGCCCTTTTTGGTTAGCGGTAACATACCTAGATGTTTTTTGTCGCAGAAAATGTCAAGATACACCAGCGCAAAGCTTGCAAAAGGTGTGACCTGCGCCCCAAGTTCCCTCCACGTTTAGGAGGGCCCTTGGTTTGATCTTTGATGGGGTTATGCCGCCAGTTTGTCCATCCTGATTTTCTCTGCAAATTCAGATGGGGTTAAATTTCCAATAGATGAATGTGGTCTTTGA
>JAQXDR010000014.1 GCA_029251265.1 Pseudoprimorskyibacter sp.
CATCACCACCTCATTTTTACGAAAAGGGACTGAGCAGGATGAGCGAAAAAATTCGCCAATGGCTGGGCAATTTGGGACGGGCTGCTGCATTCAGCCTCATCGGCAGTGCTGCTGCAGGCCAGCCCCAACATGGCATAGCTATGTATGGCGCGCCCGCTCTGCCACCGGATTTTGTGTCTTTGCCGTATACCAATCCCGACGCTCCAACCGGAGGAAAGATCGTAACCGGTGAGGTCGGCAGCTTTGACAGTCTCAATCCATTGATCGACAAAGGTCGGGTTCCATGGCAATTGCGGTTTCTTGCATATGAAAGTCTGATGGGAAGAAATTGGGACGAACCTTTCTCGCTCTATGGGCTTTTGGCCGAATCGGTTGAAGTTGGACCGAATCGCGAATGGGCTGAATTTACACTTCGCCCCGAAGCTCGTTTCTCGGATGGTAGCCCCGTCACCGTCGAGGACGTGATGTGGAGTTACGAGACGCTCGGGACACAAGGGCATGGTCGCTACCGTGGATTGTGGAGCAAGATCGCGACAATGCAACAAACCGGTCCGCGGTCGCTGCGCTTTACATTCAACGAAGACAACCGAGAACTGGCGCTGATCGTCGGCATGCGGCCTATCCTGAAAAAAGATCAATGGACGGCCTTAGATTTCAAAAAAAGCGGGTTGGACGTTATCCCAATCTCAACTGCGCCCTATGTGATTGATGAGTTTGAAGCAGGCCGCTTCATTAGTTTGCGACGCAACCCCGATTATTGGGGGACTGACGTCCCTTATATGAGTGGTCAAGCCAACGTCGACGAAATCCGTTTAGAGTTCTTTGGTACGGGCGTCACCCAGTTCGAAGCATTCAAGGCAGGCATCCTGAATTCGAACCGGGAATTCAACGTCGAAAAATGGGACAGCCAATACAATTTTCCTGCCATAGCCTCCGGCGATGTCGTTAAGTCCGTAATAGAAAACCGTCGTCCGTCCGGAATCACCGGATTTGTGATGAACACGCGCCGCGCCCCTTTTGACGATTGGCGCGTCCGGGATGCCCTAATTCATGCCTTTAATTTTGAATACATCAACGACGCGATAACCGGCGGGCGCCAGCCACGCATAACGTCGTATTTTTCAAATTCAGTTTTGGCGATGCAGGACGGTCCAGCAACCGGCCGGGTTGCAGAGTTTCTAACACCCTTTGCAGACAGCTTGCTGCCCGGGACGCTTGAGGGATATACCCTTCCCAAATCAGACGGAAGTTTGCGCAATAGGTCAAATCTTAAAATAGCTTTGGATCAGCTCGCTGCAGCGGGTTGGACGGTTCAGAACGGTGTTATGCGAAACGCTGCTGGCGACGCCTTGATAATCAACATGCTGCTGCGCCAAGGGTCAGCCGAAATCGCCGCGATTGTCGCGCTTTATGCTGATACATTGAAACGCTTAGGAATCGAAGTGCGTGTGTCTTCGGTAGAGGGCGCGCAATATGCACAACGCACACGAGGCTATGACTTTGACATGGCCTACTATCGGCGAGGACTTTCATTAAGCCCCGGCAACGAGCAGCGTGCATACTGGGGACGCGACGGCATCGATACGCCGGGATCGCGCAATTGGATGGGCATGGATAGTCCTGCCGCCGAAGGAATGATTGACCGGCTACTGACGTCAACCAACCACGATGATTTCCTAGCGGCGACACGCGCGCTGGACCGCGTCTTGACCTCTGGCCGATATGTGATACCGATTTATCAATGGAATATCAGTCGCTTGGCCCATGTGAAAGGTCTTCGCTATCCTGAAAAAGTTCCAATGTACGGCGACTGGATTGTTTGGCAGCCAAGTGTCTGGTGGTATGATAAGGACTGATGATGCGTTTTTTCCCTGTAATTTTAATCGCTTCTTTGTTGGCGATCGGTGCATGCTCCACAATCGAAGGCGTTGGTGAAGATTTATCCGGTGCAGCGCGCCGCGTTGGTGACATGTTCTAAATGCAGGCAAAGCGCACTGAAAAAGCCGCTTTTTCAGTCATTCAACAATATTGCGACGTATTGACACATACCTGAGCGTATATGTCGCGCTACTCTTTGTCACATACCGAGTTGGACAGGAGTAGCGTGATGATGTGGAGCGAAATCGTGAGTGACTGGTCACAAGCCATCACAACGCTGGTGAAGCGTTTCCCAAAACTTGACCAGAGTACCTTGCCCACGGCGCCCACCAACAGCGATGATTTTGTAGATTACTTGGCGCATACCCACGATCTAACCCCGTTAGAAGCGCGTGAAGAGCTACGAGACTGGATGACCATTCAAGGGTTGGCCCGCGACGCCGGAGCCGATGTCCGGGCAGGCTATCCCGCCTCGTCGCTTTGACGCACATTTCACTTTAATGATGTGACCCACAGAATTGTCGCGTCATCTTCGCTCACTGAGACCAAGTTATGACCCATAGCAGCATCATAATAAGCACTGTCTCCGCGTCGAAGCTCTACGGGTTCGTAAAATTCAGTGTAAAGCCGTACAATCCCGGTCAAAACGTATAAAAACTCTTCTCCATCATGCCGAACCCATCCGTCAAATTCCTCCATGGCCCGAGCGCGTACCCGACACCGATATGGCAACATGGCTTTTTGGGTTAACGTCTCAGCCAACAACTCATGCTCATAGGTCGCAGTTGCATGGCCTGCGCCCTCACCTGATGTCGTGACGGTCATGCGCCCCATGACCTGTTCCCGCTGAGGTGGCGTGAACAGCTGCGGCACCGGAATTTGCAACCCCTCAGCAAGCTTGCGAAGGGCGTCATATGTCGGTGACATCTGACTGTTTTCAATTTTGGACAATGTCGAGCGAGCCAGCCCAGCCTCACGCGCGGCTTGCTCCAACGTCCAGTTCCGTGCTTTTCGCAGTTCCCGCACGCGGGCGCCCAAATCTAAAGCCGCCGGAGCAGCCTCTGCTCCACCTGTTCGGGCGATGCGTATCAGGTGTCTTGGATCACTAGATGTCATATGCGCGTATATACGGGTTTTTGAACAGCAATGGAATCCCTCTTGTCAGCTTGTTCATCCACACATAACCAAGACGTATGGATATACGCCCAGACCAGTTAGGTGATTGCCCACCATCCTTTAATTTGGCGGACTATGTGCTGTCTGCGGGACAAACGAGATCCGACAAAATCGCCTTGTCTGTTGTCTCTGCTGATCACGTAGAAAATTGGAGTTATGGTCGTTTGATTAAAGCTGTCGGCGGGATCGCCACAGGTTTACGCCAGTCAGGCTTAAGGGCGGGTGACAAGGTTCTGATGCGTATGGGAAATACCGTTGATTTCCCACTGGCCTACCTTGGGGCAATAACAGCTGGTATAATCCCGATCCCGACATCGGCGCAGCTTACACAGCCCGAAGTTGCGACCATCTTGCGAGACATGCGTCCGGCGATGATCCTGCGGGATCCTTTGGTCTCCTGCCCAGCGGCAGACTGTCAGACAATATCCATACACCAAATGCGCATGTGGCACGACCTTAATCAAGCGACCTTTGATTACGGCGACCCAAACCGACTTGCGTATATAGTCTACACCTCTGGCACATCGGGATCACCGCATGCGGTGGCGCATGCGCACAGGGCGATTTGGGCGCGGCAGATGATGATCCGGGACTGGTATGAGGCCACACCGAATGATCGGTTCATGCACACCGGAGCGTTTAACTGGACGTATACGCTGGGAACGGGCGTGCTTGATCCGTGGACAATCGGCGCCACGGCTTTGATTCCCGCACCCGATACAGACCCTTTACAATTATTGGAGCTGATCAAAGAGCATCAAGCCACAATTCTTGCATCGTCTCCTGGGGTTTATCGCAAATTATTAAAGGGTATGACCCAACCTATACCACACCTTAGACACGCGTTGTCTGCGGGTGAAAAATTGCCAGAAGCAATCCAGCAAAAATGGTGGGATGTCACGGGAACCCATATCCACGAAGCCTTTGGCATGTCGGAGTGTTCAACCTTTGTATCTAGCTCTCCGACGAGGGTGGCACACAGCTCTGCAATAGGGCGGCCTCAGCGCGGGCGTGTTGTTGCGATAATTGGACCTGATGGGCCTTGTCCGCCTGAGACACCGGGGATTATCGCCGTGCACCGTGATGATCCTGGGCTAATGCTCGGCTATCTTAACGCCCCCAACGATACGGCGGAACGATATAAGGGGGATTGGTTTTTGACAGGAGATGAAGGCGTCATGACCACCACTGGCGAAATTCGATATCTGGGGCGTGCGGACGACATGTTAAATGCAGGAGGTTTTCGCGTTTCACCATTAGAAGTGGAACAGACCCTACTGAAGCACCCTCTGATATCAGACGTCGCGGTTGCTGAAAAACAGGTGCGCGCGGATGTTCGTGTAATCGCGGCTTATTATCTGGCCCAGGCTCCGATCCCTGATAGCGAACTCGAAAGTCATTGCGCTGCCAATCTGGCGCGCTACAAACACCCGAGGGTTTTTCTACACTTGGAACGTTTGCCCCGCAATTCCAACGGGAAAATTCTACGCCGTTCCCTGCGCAATTACACTTGAACCGCCAAGGAGACCCCATGGTCAAGATTGACATTATGTCCGACCCGATTTGCCCATGGTGCTACATCGGCAAAACATATTTGGATCGTGCGCTTGCACAGCGGCCGGATGCTCAAATAAACCTGCACTGGCATCCATTTCAGTTAAATCCCGAGATGCACGCGTCGGGCATGGACCGTCGAACATACCTTGAACAGAAGTTTGGGGGCAAAAACCAAGCGATAAATGCTTACGCCCCCGTCGTACAGCATGGCGTAGACGCCGAAATCCCCATGAACCTCGATAAAATCCTACGGACACCAAACACCTTGGATGCCCACAGGGTCATTCACTGGGCCGGCTTGGAAGATCACCAAAATGACGTTGTGGATGGATTGTTCAGAGCTTATTTTGTCGACGGTCGCGATTTGGGGGATAGCGAAGTGCTGGCAGATATTGCTGATGCAGCTGGGATGGACGCCTCCGTGGTCTTGAGACTTTTGTCAGGCGAAAGCGATCGCAAAGAAATCGTTGAACGTGACGCGTCGGCGCGCGGCATGGGCGTAACATCCGTACCCACTTTTATCGTTGCCTCGCAACACGCTGTACCGGGTGCCCAACCAACCGATCTTTGGTTGCAGGTCATTGATGAGCTGGTCGCCTCAGCCTGAGACTTCTGTGACCTAAAGAAAGAGACGACGATGCCAAAAGCCCTGCCACGCGCTGAATTCATTGCGCTGATCGCTATGATGTTTGCTGGCATTGCGTTGTCGACAGATGCGATGCTGCCTGTTTTTCCCCAGATGGCAAAGGACCTGACGCCGAATGACCTTAATGCCATTCAATTGGTGGTCACGGTGTTTTTGTTGGGTATCGGCATAGGAACTATCTTCACGGGACCACTGTCAGACAGTTATGGTCGTAAGCCCGTCATTTTTGGCGGAGTCGTTTTATTTGTTGGCGGGGCATCACTGAGCGTTTTTGCGCAAAGCCTCGAAGTGCTTTTGATTGCACGTTTTCTTCAGGGTTTGGGTGCATCAGGACCAAGAGTTGTGGCAATGGCGGTGGTGCGTGACCTATATAGCGGCCGTCAGATGGCACGCATCGTGTCCTTCGTCATGATCCTTTTTACATTGGTTCCAGCAGCTGCACCGCTTGTTGGTCAAGAAATAGCGCGTTACTTTGGATGGCGTGGAATTTTTGTTTTGTTCGTTCTCTATGCAACCACATACACGATATGGATGCTTCTGAGGCTACCCGAGACCTTGAAATTCGAAAATCGTCGTTCCTTCAGTTTCCCCCAGATCCTTGCAGGATTGTCCGAAATCCTGCGCAAGCGCACTGTGCTTTTGGCGATTGCTGCTCAGGGTATGTGTCTTGGGATGATCTTTTTGGTGGTGTCGCTTACGCAACAAATTTTTGACGTGACTTTTGATCGGGCGGACAGCTTTCCTTTGTGGTTCGGTGCAGTTGCACTTTTGGCCGCATCATCAGGATTTTTGAACGCAGTATTGGTCACTCGCGTGAGCCTGG
>JAQXDR010000018.1 GCA_029251265.1 Pseudoprimorskyibacter sp.
CTGTGCATCGTGGCGCGCGGTATTCGGCAGCCAAAGCCTATTTGCGGCCCGCTCAGAAACTGGGTGTGCGGCTGGTGCGGGGGCTGGCCCACCGTGTGGTGATAAAAGAGGGCCGCGCCGTTGGTGTTGATCTGGGAGACCGTGTGATCCACGCACACTGCGAGGTGATCCTCGCGGCATCTTCCATCAATTCACCGAAACTGCTGATGTTATCCGGCATTGGACCCGCAGACCATTTGCGATCCCACGGTATTTCCGTGCTGGCGGACCGTCCGGGCGTTGGCCAAAACCTGCAAGATCACCTTGAACTCTACATCCAAAAAGAGGCAACTCAGCCGGTCAGCTTGTATTCATACTGGAACCCGCTTGGCAAAGCCTATGTCGGTGCGCGGTGGATGTTTACGCGGACTGGACCGGGAGCGTCTAACCAGTTTGAATCCTGCGCTTTTCTACGCAGTCGTGCGGGTGTGCAGTATCCAGATGTTCAATACCACTTTTTGCCCTTGGCTGTGCGTTACGATGGTAAGACTGCGGCCTCCGGTCACGGCTTTCAGGCGCATGTCGGTCCGATGCGCAGCCCGTCACGCGGTGCGGTGACCTTGCGTTCGTCTGATCCGGCCGAAGCGCCGTCTATCCTGTTCAATTATATGTCCGATCCGCAGGACTGGGAGGATTTCCGCACCTGTATTCGAATGACCCGCGAAATTTTTGACCAAAAAGCCTTTGCGCCCTACGCGGGGGCAGAAATTCAACCCGGAGCACAGGCACAATCTGACGAGGCGCTGGATGATTTTATCCGCGAACACGTCGAAAGCGCTTACCATCCGTGTGGCACCTGCAAAATGGGGGGCGCTGATGATCCCATGGCCGTCGTAGATTCCCAAGGCCGCGTGATCGGGGCAGAGGCCCTGCGTGTGGTCGACAGCTCGGTTTTTCCGCAGATCACAAACGGCAATCTGAACGCGCCGTCGATTATGACAGGCGAAAAAATGTCCGATCATATCTTGGGCCGCCAACTGCCGCCCTCCAATGACGTGCCGTGGGTCCATCCGGAGTGGGAGACCTCACAGCGCTGAGGGGCCGTTAACCTTCGTTAATATTTTACTTGTTGGCGCGGGTGACGTTAACTATTTCTTAACTAATGTTAAGATTTATCTGCTTCGCTATTTTTTCACTATTTTTGATGTCTACTGCCGTATCTTCGGACATTTACGGGGCTGCTGTTGTCATAGACGGTGACACAGTCATAGTCGGAGAGACTAAGGTCAGGCTTCATGGAATCGATGCGCCTGAAATGTCGCAGACCTGTGTAGTGGGGGGTGGTCGCGAATATGCCTGCGGCACACATGCGGCCCGCGTTTTGCGGACAATAACGGCTGGCCGAATTGTGAGCTGCACACCAAAAGGGCGAAGTTATGACAGGATTGTCGCGCGATGTTTGGTTGACGGTCATGATGTCGGTGAACGCATGGTCTCGCAGGGGTGGGCCATTGCCGCATTGGGATATGGCGTTGACTACTCGGTAAGCCAAGAAAACGCTCGTGCCAACAATCTCGGTGTGCATCAGTCGCATTTTATGGAACCTGCTGCGTTTCGCTCTTATGTTCCTGATACCCGAACGTCAAAAGACTGCGCACTCAAAGGCAACATCTCTAAAAACGGACGGATCTATCATGCGCCTGGCCAAATCTGGTACGATCGAACCAAAATCACTCCCAGTCGGGGCGAGCGGTGGTTTTGTAGTCGGGCTCAGGCCGAAGCTGCCGGTTTTCGAGCGGCTCGACGCTAAGCGTTTGACCCTGCAATAATGAATTCAAAAATGTCAGGTCATGTGAATGCGGATGCGGGTCTTTGACCAGACATACGACCATGCGGCGACAAAATGAAAACGGGCTGGCAAAGGAACACCCTTGCCAGCCCGCTCGTTCCCGTCACGGTCACGAAATTGGGTTACAGACGTCCAGCGACGTTTTCCCAGTTCACCAGATTGTCGAGAAAGTTCGACAGATAGGCAGGCCGCTTGTTGCGGAAATCGATATAGTAGGAATGCTCCCAAACATCACACCCCAACAGAGCGGTCTGGCCAAAGCACAACGGGTTCACACCGTTTTCGGTCTTGGTCACCTTCAGGCTACCGTCTGTGTCCTTGACCAACCAGCACCAGCCTGCACCGAACTGGCCGGCACCCGCAGCTGAGAATTCCGATTTGAACGCATCAACCGAACCAAAGCTTTCTGTCAGGGCCTGTTCCAGCGCGCCGGGCATACCCGCATCACCCGGCCCCATCATTTCCCAGAACTGTGCGTGGTTCCAGTGCTGGCTGGCATTATTGAAAATGCCATTCTGGGCGACAGCGCCTGCCTGATACGTACCGGTAATGATGTCTTCGAGCGATTTGTCCGCCCATTCGGTTCCATCAATCAACTTATTGCCATTCACAACATAGGCGTTGTGGTGAATGTCATGATGGAATTCCATCGTTTCCTGGCTCATGCCTTTACCAGCAAGTGCGTCGTGGGCATAGGGCAGATCGGGAAGTTCGAATGCCATGGGATCAGTCCCCCTTTTTTTGATATGTAACTACCGATGTAGGTGTGGCGAAACACCCGGCAGGTCAAGCGATTTTCGCGTTTAGTTAGAATTGCTGTTGTGTTTGAGGCGCGCTGCGCGGCCGCCGCGCCTGCGAAAGAGCTTGTCTTTTCGGTTTGGCAGATCGTTCATCACGGCGCGTCGCTGTTCAGCGGACATGCGTGACCATTGCCCGATTTCATCCAAAGAGCGCAAGCATCCTGTGCAGATACGCGCCTCGGGGTGGACCACGCAGATCTTGACGCAGGGGCTTTCAACTTCGGTACGGCTCCAAATGGAATCAGTCATGCGTCCTGTCTTTCAAATTGCGCAACCGGTCCAGCGCGCCTTGCAATATGTACGCAGCTGCGACATGGTCGATCACCTCGGAACGACGCTTTCGGGATGTATCCGCCTCAAGCAACGCCCGTTCGGCGGCGACGGTTGACAAACGTTCATCCCAAAACGTCAGCGGTCCATCAAAATAAGAACTGAAGTTCCGGGCAAATGCGCGCGTGGACTGGCAGCGTGGCCCTTCGGATCCATCCATGTTGCGGGGCAGGCCAAGAACCAGTCCGTTGACTTGCCGTGTGGCCAACAGTTCATGAAGCGCAGCGGCATCCAAGGTAAACTTTTTGCGCCGGATCGTATGCCATGGTGTTGCGACAGAGCGCAGTCCATCCGATAATGCGACCCCGATCGTGCGCGTGCCAAGATCAAGGCCGGCTATAGATCCATGGTGCGGCAAGGCCTCAGAAAATTCAGAAATATCGTCAAATAGAGTCATTGTGATGCGTTCCGTGGGCGCCGGAGGATGAAATGGCTGTAAATAACAAACAGGGACCTGCGACCGGCGCAAGGATGAGATGGGCGGCGTTGTATATCATGGGGCTTTTTGCATCAATGTGACATGATCTTGGACCGAACGCTTGACGCCTGTGTCTGCTTTGTCGCTGTCATTGTACAATTTCCGCTGACTGGCCTGCGTCATAAAGTGCGCGCAAGGCGGTATCATCCCCATTAAAGACCTCGCGTGCCTCACGATAGATAGCCTGTGCGGCAACGCGATCTCCTAAAACGCCGTAGGCGCGGATCAACCGGGCCCAATCATCAACTGGTCCCCCTTCGGTGGCCAAACGGTCCGACAACTGAGACACCATGCCTTGGATCATGGAAACTCGTTCCTCTGGGCTCATGCCTTGCGCAGCCTCTATATCTTCGGCGGAAGGGCCACGGATCGGTGCAGACTCGGCAGGTAGTTCGTAGCGGTTTTGCCCTGCCAGCCAAGCCAGTTCCTCGATCTGGTCGCGAATGGCCGGGACCCATGGGGCTTCGGGAGGACTGGAGTCCAGCAAGCTGCGCCAGATTTGAAAGCCGCGATCGGGCCGGCCGGTTTGGGCATACATTTGTCCGATGTAATACTGCGCCAGTCCATTGCGTCCATCCATTGACAGCGCGTCCCGCAGGGCGCTTTCAGCTTCAGGGGATATATATCCACTCGTGGCCTGAACCATTAAGTCGGCCAGCACTGCATGATCCTGCGCGATAACGTCAGAGCCTAGGATCGCGATTACTTTTTCTTGCGCCTGATAGGCGGCAGTATAATTTCCAAGCGATGCCTCGCTGCGAACCAAAAATCTATACCCTCTCAGGTCGTCAGGTCGCTCATCCACAATGGTGCGTAGCTTTTCGACCATTGCAATGTAATCTTCGGATACAGCGGTTGATTGCGCTGGTCTTTGGTTTTCTTCAACGAACGCTTGATCGGGCCGGTTTTCAAGGGCTTCGGCGGCAAGCATCTTGCGCAGGTCAAGCGGAAAATCAGCAAATCCTGGCGCTCCGTGTGTTGAGTACGCCCAAAAACTTCCAACAAAAGCGAAAACCGTAACCAATACTGCCACGATGACCCCGTTTCTGCGGGATATCTCGATAGTGCCAACAGCTTTTGACGTATCTGCTGCCAACATTCTACGGGCAATTTCGGTGCGCAGACGCTCGGTCTCTTCAGGGGGGACGATCCCCCGCAGGGCATCGCGCTCGATTTCTTTCAACTGATCTTTGTAGACCCGTATATCGTAGACCGACGCAGGCTGCGCGTCCCGTGTGCCCGATAACAATGATCGCGCCAAAACTGCCACCACGAGGGCTGCAAGCACAAATGCCGTGATCAAAAAGGATGTAGGGCCAAAAGAGGCAAGCCATTGTGTCACGCGCCAACACCTTTCTGTTGTGATGCCTGATTGGATTTATCCCGAGATGACGCACAAAAAAAGGCCTAGGGTCGACAAAGCGTGGTCATGTCGCAAGAAGGTGCCCAAATGACGGTTGTAAACGACGCAAAATCGCGTTGAACAGCCTAAGTACGGTTAGTTCATCGCTGTCTGGGAATCGTGTCGCAATGAAACGCTATTCTGCCTTTGCCGTCGCTCGTGAAGCGTTCCGCAATCACTTGGGTTGGGACCGTGCTTGGCGGGCTGCGCGCCCCAAGGATCGTTATGATGTGGTTATTGTGGGGGCCGGAGGCCACGGTTTGGCCACGGCCTATTATCTAGGCCGCAATTTCGGTATCACAAATGTTGCGGTTTTGGAAAAGGGATGGCTTGGCGGGGGCAACACGGGCCGAAATACAACAATCATCCGCTCCAATTACCTGCAAGATGCATCAGCGGCGATCTACGAAAAATCACGTAGCCTTTACGAGTCTCTGAGCCAAGACATCAACTATAATGTGATGTTTAGCCCACGTGGAGTGATGATGCTGGCCCAAACCCAGCATGAAATTCGCGGCTATGAACGCACGGCCCATGCTAATGCCCTGCAAGGCGTTGAAACCCGCTTTATCGGTCCGCGCGAGGTCAAACAGCTCTGTCCCATCATTAACCTAGATGGGCCACGGTATCCGGTTCTGGGCGCGTTGTGGCAACCTCGCGGGGGCACTGCTCGCCATGATGCGGTTGCTTGGGGTTATGCGCGGGCCTGTAGCGACATGGGAATGGATATTATTCAACAATGCGAGGTCACGGGCGTGCGCTCTTCGGGCGGGCAGGTTACCGGTGTTGACACAACCAAGGGTTCCATCGCGTGCTCAAAGCTGGGTCTTGTTGTGGCCGGTCATTCCGGCGTTTTGGCCGATATGGCGGGGTTTCGGTTGCCCGTAGAATCTGTGGCGTTGCAAGCGTTGGTGTCAGAACCCATCAAGCCGTGCATGGATGTGGTGGTCATGGCCAATACCGTGCACGGATATATGAGCCAGTCCGACAAGGGAGAGATGGTCATCGGAGGTGGCGCCGACGGATATAACAACTACACGCAGCGCGGCAGTTTTCAACACATCGAAGAAACCGTGCGCGCTTTGGTCGAAACCTTTCCCATGATCTCGCGGTTGAAGATGCTGCGCCAGTGGGGCGGGATTGTGGATATGACGGGCGACCGGTCCCCGATCCTGTCGGCCACGCCGCTAAGCGGATGTTTCATCAATTGTGGCTGGGGCACCGGTGGGTTCAAGGCGATACCCGGCTCTGGCTGGGGAATGGCCGAACTGATGGCAAAAGGACACTCTCCTCTGACAGCAGAATTCGGTCTGACCCGTTTTGCAGAAGGCCGCTTTATTGATGAAAGTGTTGCAGCGGGGGTCGCGCATTGAGGAACCTTTCCCTTTCAATGTTAGGCTGGATTTTTGCAATCGCATTCGTCGGCTCTATAGCTTTTTGGCTTCACCTTTCCCTCACATCGCTTTCTGACTTGGATCCAATGGGTTTCCAACGAGCCGGATCGTTCGCCTTAGCGGTGACAATCTTGTTTTTTGGTCTCTATTCGTTCTTGGCTGAAGAAGTTACAAAGGAATTGACGGGATTAAACGAAAAAGCAAAGAAATTCGGAGGTTTGTCAGGGGTGCGCAAAGAGGCGATCTCGCGGCAAGATACTGACGCACTTGAGAGACTAGATGAGCTTCAGTCGATGCTCGGTAGGTCGAAGACGGTAGAAAAGACGATCCGCCGCCTAAAAGTGATCGACCTGTTGTTAGGATTTTTCGGCACTGTGCAATGGGGTTACGGCGACCTTATGGTTTGCTGGCTCGATGGAACAAACGGAGCCTGCTCGTGAATTTTTGTCAGTTGTGCCGTATGCGGTGCGAAGATTCCCTCGTCTATTCGGTCAATGAAAACCTGCCCCAACCAGAGGCCCAGACATGCTGATCCTTACTTGCCCTTGTTGTGGCGTTACAGGCGAAGAAACAGAATTTCATGGTGGTGGCGAGGCGCACCTGACCCGCTATGGTCCGGGCTCAACTGATGAAGAGTTTCAGGCTTATCTTTTTCGTCGCGAGAACCCTAAGGGTGTGCACTTTGAACGCTGGCGGCACGTAAATGGCTGTGGGAAATGGTTCCATGCCGCGCGCTGCACCGTCACGCTTGAGGTGTTTGGCACATACCCTGCCCAGACGTTACGCCCTCCCGAAGACCTGTTGGAGCGCATTCGCGAGAAGCGTCCCGGTTGGCGTTGGAAGGATTTGTCATGATCCAGACACCATCTGTTCCTTGCGCACTATCCGCGCTCTCTATTTATCTTTTGTGCAAAGGTCTGCTGACATGAGCACCCGTATCGCCACAGGTGGCCGCCTTACTGATCGAACAAAGCAAGTTGATTTTGCATTCAATGGCAAACGCCTAAAGGGCATTCAGGGTGATACGCTGGCCTCTGCTCTGCTGGCCAATGACCAGATGCTGGTGGGGCGGTCGTTCAAATACCACCGGCCACGGGGCATCGTTGCCTCTGGATCCGAAGAGCCCAACGCATTGATGAACCTCGGTCGTGGTGCCCGTTTTGAACCCAATCAGCGTGCCACTACGACCGAGCTTTTTGACGGGCTAGAGGCACACAGCCAAAACCATTGGCCAAGCCTTGAATTCGATATTGGCGCGGTCAACGGTCCGATGGCACGGTTTTTACCGGCGGGATTTTACTACAAGACGTTCATACATCCGCGACCCTTTTGGAAGCACATCTATGAGCCCTTCATTCGCCAGTCTGCCGGTCTTGGCAAAGCGCCCGACGCGGAAACCAAGGACGCAGATACATATGAGCATTATTATCATTTTACCGATGTTCTGATCCTTGGTGGTGGTGTTGCAGGTCTGCAGGCCGCACAGGTTGCGGCGGCGTCTGGGGTGCGGGTCACCTTGCTTGAACAATCAGCGCATTGGGGGGGACGTGCCCCAGTAGACGGGGGGACGATCAACGAACAGGACCCCGACGTCTGGGTTGCGAATACGATCGCTGCGTTGCAGCAGATGCCCAATGTCACTGTCCGGACACGCTGTATGGGGGCAGGGGTCTATGATCACGGTTATGTTCTGGGCTATGAGCGCCTGACGGATCATGCGCCAGAGGCGAAGGGTCCACGTCATCGTCTGTGGCGCATTCGTGCATCGCAGGTTATCTGCGCCACCGGGGCTATCGAACGCCCCCTAAGCTTTGCAGGAAACGACATCCCGGGCGTTATGCTGGCCAGTGCTGTTCGCGACTATGCAACCAACTATGCTGTTGCTGCTGGCGATCGTACGGTCGTTGTGACCAACAATGACGATGCCTACCGCACAGCCCTGACGTTACATGCGGCCGGGTTGTCCATTCCGGCCATTATCGATGTGCGGGCCGGGATAGCGGATAGTCCGCTTATTGCGCAGGCGCGCGCTGCCGGGATCCGGATCGAACAGGGGCGTGCGATTGCCAAGGTCAAGGGCGGAAAACGTGTAACTGGTGTTGTCATATGTGCACAGGCTGGCTCTGGCGGGTCGCTGGATGACATTGATTGTGATGCTGTTGCCATGTCGGGCGGGTGGTCCCCTGTGGTACATCTTTGGTCTCACTGCGGTGGCAAACTGCACTGGGACACTGCGCAGGCGATGTTCAGACCCGACGCAGAAAGGGCACCAACCGGTGCTGAGGGCACCCCGTTTGTGGCCTGTGCAGGTGCGGCGGACGGATATTTCGCATTACAAGAGATCCTGAACGATGCGACCGAAACGGCGCTGAAGAGTGTGACACAGTGCGGCGGGTCCGTGTCCGAACAGCCGCAAACGCAGGGTCACAGCCTGCCCGAGGCGCCGCTGGCGCCCGTATGGCTGATGCCGCAAGGTGCAACGCATGATCGTCGGGCGAAAGCGTGGTTGGATTTTCAAAATGATGTCAAGGTCACCGACGTTCAACTAGCCGCGCGTGAGGGATATGAAAGCGTGGAGCATACCAAACGCTACACCACGTTGGGCATGGCGACCGATCAGGGGAAACTAAGCAATATCAATGGCCTTGCCATCCTTTCAGATGCGCTTGGCGCAGATATTCCGGCGGTCGGCACAACGACGTTTCGGCCCCCTTATACTCCGATCAGTATGGGTTCTATCGCGGGTGAGGCGCGAGGTGACTTATTTCAGCCAATCCGTAAAACGCCCATGCATGACTGGCATGAGGCGCATGGTGCCCATTGGGAACCTGTGGGCCACTGGCGGCGGCCTTATTGCTACCAAAAAGCAGGGGAAAGTGTCGATGAGGCCGTTCACCGCGAGGTGATGGCCACGCGAAACAGCCTTGGGCTCTTGGATGCATCGACGCTTGGTAAAATTGTCGTAAAGGGGCCTGACGCAGGCCGTTTCCTTGACATGATGTACACCAACATGATGTCGACCCTGAAAGTGGGCCGCTGCCGTTACGGATTGATGTGCAGTGAAAACGGATTTTTGTCGGATGATGGTGTCGTTGCGCGGATCGACGATGACACATGGTTGTGTCACACCACGACAGGCGGGGCTGACCGGATCCACGCCCATATGGAAGAATGGCTGCAAACGGAATGGTGGGACTGGAAAGTCTATACCGCCAATGTCACCGAACAATACGCCCAGATTGGTGTTGTCGGGCCCAAAGCGCGCGCGGTGCTGGAAAAACTGGGTGGGATGGATGTCGGTGCCAATGCACTTTCCTTTATGGGCTGGGCGGATGGGACGCTTGGAGGGTTTCCGGTACGGGCTTACCGTATTTCGTTCTCTGGCGAGCTGAGCTATGAGATCGCCGTTCCAGCGCACCAAGGTCGCGCATTATGGGACAGGCTGCTTGAGGCAGGGGCAGAATTCAATGCCACACCTTACGGGACCGAAGCTCTTCACATCATGCGGGCCGAAAAAGGCTTTATAATGATCGGCGACGAAACCGATGGCACCATAATCCCGCAAGATCTTGGGCTGGATTGGGCAATCTCTAAGAAAAAAGAGGACTACCTGGGCAAACGGGCGCAGCAGCGTAGTCACATGACCGATCCTGCACGATGGAAACTTGTCGGTCTAGAAACCCTCGATGGCTCGGTTCTGCCGGATGGTTCCTATGCGATTGGGTCAGGTTCCAATGCGAATGGGCAAGCGGTTGTGCAGGGGCGCGTGACTTCGACCTATCATTCGCCGACCCTTGGGCGTGGAATAGCGATGGGGCTTTTGTTAAACGGTCCGGACCGCCTGGGGGATGTCGTGCCCTTAAACAAAACGGACGGGTCCACCGTTGAGGCCAAAGTCGTATCGCCTGTTTTCTTTGATCCTGACGGGGAAAAGCAGAATGTCTAATAGTCAAATACCTGTCACCCAAAGTTTTGACGGTGTGGTTGAAGTTCTTGCTTTGCCTGCCCAGGGCATGGTGACCCTGCGCGGAGATTTGGCCGATGAGAGGCTGCGCGAGGCGGTAAATGATACGGTCGGGGTCGAAGTTCCGCTGGTGCGCCGTGCCGATTTTCAGGATGCGCGTGGTGTGATTTGGATGTCACCGGACGAGCTGTTGCTGATTGTAGGTGCGGGGCAGGGCGCTGCGATTGCCGACAGGCTGCAAACCTCGCTTGCTGGTGGGCATGCATTGGCTGTGGACGTCTCGGACGCGCGGGTGGTCTTTGAATTGCGCGGCCGACGTCTGCGCGAGGTAATTGCGAAACTTGCGCCGGTGGATATGTCCCCTGATGCGTTCACGCCCGGAGATTTCCGTAGAACCCGATTTGGTCAGATCGCGGCTGCTTTTTGGCTTGTGGATGACACCTGTGCACGTGTGATCTGTTTCAGATCAGTGGCCGATTATATGTTCGGCATGTTGTGTCATGCGGCGGATCCAGCGGCAGAGCTGATCGTGTACTGATCTTATAAATAAAAATCAGTTGGTGTCTGGCTGGATCGTTTGTCGGGACAGTCAGGAAACGATCTTTGGCCGACAAGACTATGGCATATGGAATGACGCTGTCCTAGGGTTCTGCGACAGGGAGGATTCAATGACGCAGGCGATTATCGTGAGCCACGGACAGCCGTCCGATCCGCAAATAGGAGAGGCAGAGATAGCCGCGCTGGCACGGTCGGTTTCAGCGTATTGCGATTTTTCAGTGTCAGGGGTCACTCTGGCAAGTCCCGGAGCGCTCGAGGCACAGATGGATCTGGAGCCGGACGCGGTTGTGTATCCCATGTTTATGACCAACGGATGGTTTACCCGTGTCGAACTACCCCGTCGCATCGGTGATCGTGCTGTCCGCATCCTGCCACCCTTTGGTACAGATCCCGCACTTGCACCGGCTGTTGCAAAATACCTTACCTCTTTGTGTCATGCACGAGGTTGGGACATAGGCGATGTGGGATTGGCTATTTTAGGCCACGGGTCCGGTCGTAGTGACGCCGTCGCTCGCGAAACGTTCAATTTTGTAGAGGCGGTTAAGACAGATTTTGAACCTGCACGTCTGACAGTTGGATTTGTTGAACAAGATCCACCGCTGTCGGAAGCTCTCGATGATTTGGGGCCCAAATCCTTTATATTGCCATTTTTTGCGGCGCGTCGTGGTCATGTGTTAGACGATATTCCGCAAGCGGCCGCAAAAAAGAGCTATTGTGGACATATACTTGAACCAGTTGGCCTGCTAGACTTCTGTTCTGAAATGATCGCTCACAAATTGGCCAAAGCCATCTGATACCCATGCATACGCTTCGTTATGAACCTGTTGACGACCTACCGCGGAAGGGTATGGCATACCTGCCCTTTTGGCGAATGTATCTGTTTATGTGGGTCATGGTTCATGGTGCGGTGATGGTGAACACCACGCTTATCTGGACGGCCTCAAGGGCATATAACCAGAATATTTTTGATTTTTGGAATGCATGGGCGATTTTATTCCCGATGACCCTTTTGGGTGCGTATTTTATGACACGGTGGGTGCGTGGACTTGTCCGCGAGGCTGAACAGGGGCGCTGATCGCGTTTTGACAGGCTTAATTTGTTCAAAAGTACAAAAAAGCGTCCGTAGGCCCCTTTTTTAATTTCCAGACATTTGATCTAAACAAACAGAAATCTGGACAAGACGATACGGAAGGGTGACCATGTGACGCCTGAACGCAGACCTATGGGTCGTATTGTGCGTGTTTGGGGGGCGCTCGGTAGCATATAAGCAACAATGATGGCCAAAAATGATTGTTTGCAAAAAGTGTCACAATCGTCTGGGACAAGAACAGTCAAAACAGACGACCTTTGCGCATAAATCTGGTCGACCTTTCACCTGAATGCGTGTGTCCATTTTTTCACAGTTTGTGTTTTGCGATCGTATTTAGAGCGGAACGGCCGCTGTTGCCATACAGGGTTTTGGTTTTCATGACCAACAAGTCCCATGTGCCGTCTGGGGTGCGGCGCGCGTCACGTGACTTATCTCACACGTCGAGGTCATAATGTATTGAAAGTATTATATTTTAACGCGCACAGGGCGCATTTGCGCCCTGTTTATGGTGTTTGGTATTTGGCTGTGTGTCAGACGATGAAGTTCAGGTCGTCGATGGTCAGATCGGCACCGATCACGTGAACCTCGTCTCCGTCACCAT
>JAQXDR010000036.1 GCA_029251265.1 Pseudoprimorskyibacter sp.
TCAAAGACCACATTCATCTATTGGAAATTTAACCCCATCTGAATTTGCAGAGAAAATCAGGATGGACAAACTGGCGGCATAACCCCATCAAAGATCAAACCAAGGGCCCTCCTAAACGTCGAGGGAACTTGGGGCGCAGGTCAGGATTAATAAACTTATCTAATATACATAATTACTGGTTGATTGGCTTAAGTGCACGATGCAGCGCTTCCGCTAAGTCATGGGGTCGAATGGGTTTGGGCAACATTGGGGCTTGAACCGTCCTAGGCTGTTCATCACCTGACTGTGCGTAACCCGACATATATACAATCGGTATATCTGGGCGAATACTTTTTAGTTTTTCAGATAGTTGGAAACCATCTAAATGTCCTGGCATGATTATATCTGTTAACACTAAATCGATCTGCTGGTCATTTTGGAAAAGTTCAAGCGCTTGCTTTCCAGAACTTGCGCCCAATGTCTGATAGCCCAAAGATTTAAGCATGCGTTGCGTTAGCATCCTGAGATCATCTTCATCTTCCACAACCAATAAGGTCTGACCTGTCCCTCTTACCAAAAATTCGGGCGTTGATGGAGCTTGGAGCCCTTCGTAAATTAAATTTGTCGGCAAAGTCATGAGGACAGTTGTGCCTTTCCCTTCCTCAGAACTTATACGTAATTCGCCTTCGGCTTGCATTACGAAACCATAAACGATCGACAGACCGAGCCCCTTGCCCGCGTTGGCCTCTTCCGTGGTGAAAAAAGGATCTGTTGCTCTGCTGCGTATTTCTTCGCTCATCCCGGGCCCATTATCTGAAAGAGAAAAGCTTACAAATGTCTTTTTGACCTTTTCTTGGTCATCCATATTTTGGTTTAATATCGTCGACTGTTGTATAGACGAATCCATCACCGAATTTTGGCTCACCCTAAGGATAATTTTGTTGCCCTTCTTGGCGCGAACAATAGCGTCCCGACTATTTAAAACGAGGTTTAAAAGAGCATTTTCAAGCTGGCTTGGATCACAAAGAATTTGTTGGTTAGGATCATCAAGCATAAATTTTACGGTGATATTTTCCTCAATTGTCGCGGCAACCAATTTTTCGAATTCGGCGATAAAGTTGTCTAAGAGTATTATACTGGACTGACCGGGCTGTTGTTTGGCGAACGTCAAGAGGCGGTTGGTTAATTTAGAACCACGCGCGACAGATGACGCAGCAATTTCTTGTACTTGGTTTCGCTCAACCGTGTCTGTTTCGTCCACGATTATAGCCATTGCGTATTGGATTGCTCCCAATACATTGTTAAAATCATGCGCTATGCCAGCAGTAAGCTGTCCCAACGCGTCAAGCCTACCTTTGCGTTCCAGTTGTTGGCGATTATTTTCTTCAACGGTTATGTCATCCAGCTGCAAGATAGTGACAGGACCGTCTGGCATAGGTGTTGCGATCGGGGCGCATGTAAAGCGCGTATACTCCGTCAATGTATGTGTTGATCGACGCAATATAAATTTTTCCCCCTTAATGGTCTCGCCTGTCCGTGCTCTGTGCAAGGGGTCTGCCCTAGCTGTTAGCATTTCAGCGTCCAGAAGGCTTAGCATTGTAATTTGTTCGGGCCAACGCGCCGGGAAACCTTCAGCAAGCTCAAGATATTTCAAGGCCTGTGCATTTGCAAAAACAATATTCCCATCAATATCCAAGCCACATATCGCACTTCGAGCGCTGTTGAGAATATTATCCAATTGCTGTCGTTGGCGTTGCAATTGATCCCGCGCCTGCCTGTCTTTTGTTATATCAACACGGATCAGTAGTAGACGGTCTGACGACAAAAAACGGGTGGTACGGCGATACCATGAACCATATCTGTCTTGAAACTCTATCTCGGCACCATCGGTTTTCTCAACATCGCGAAATTGCTGCACAGCATTTTCCAAGTCTGCACCAGGGACAACTATACTGCCATCGATAAGAGCATTGCGCAAAATTTCACTGAAGCGTCCGCCGAGGGGAATCCCAAGATCACGCTCCGGGAGCCCTGCTACTGTTTTACCCTGTGAGACGAATTGAAGTTCGTCATCTGGGCCCTTAATTATCATATCAAAAGGAAACTGCTCGGCCAGTTCAGTAAAAAACTGAAAGCTATTTTCAGCCTCGCCGTGTAAATGTTCTACCTCGCCGTTTAAATCGTCTTTTAAAATCTGTGCCGGCTTTTTTATATACCTGCGAATTATGCCTTGGAAGAGGAAGCCTAATACAAAAAAACAAATACTAAAAATCAGTAATTGCGCATCCACATCAAGAAACATTTTTTACTAGCCCAAAAGCAACCAAACAAGCTCATTTGTTGGATAGTATAGGATAGAGCAAGGTGACGAAAGCACTAACTAATTAAAATCGATTTGAAAAATCTGAAAGCTGAGAATTTAGGTTTAAAATTAAATAAAATTTTTGATGATTGGTAAAGACAGCTTGACTAAATGAGCTCAAATGGTCACGGCGTACTAGTATTTTCGGGACCATTTGTGTACAACTATTAAATAATTCATAGCTCTTGTAACTTCTGTACAGTCCGATTGGTAGTAGGATCAATCGCAATCGTCGTGGAAGTTATCAACCATCGCTCAGCTGCCGTCTATAATATTTTATGAGAGGTATCAGATACTAATCTGAATTTTCGATGTCATATATGTACATCCCAAAAAATAATTTTTTTGCAAAGGGGGATTTAGCTTTGGGTACTTTGGTTGCTCCCACCTCCATGAAAATTGTAAATATAATAAAATTCAAAACCTGATGCTGAACCGTGTCCGTTTTTATTTATTAAAATAGTGAAACTGATGGCTTCGGGACGGGAGTGGCACAAAGGTCAAAGTGAACGTAAGGTCTACCGCATAAATAACAAACGCCGGCAAGACTTAAATATCTGCAATTCTTAACCAAAAGAACACATACATAAGAATTATATAAAAATCATACTTCCAATTTTTCTCTATTAGAAACGATGCCAAACACAACACAAATAATTGGTAGAACCAACTCATGATTTGTACCACATGCCCCACCCTGCTAAGGTCGAGAGTACTTTTCTTTAGGAACCATCACGCATGAACGATGCTCTCGCCTACAAGGTTTTGGCCCGCAAATATCGCCCTGAAACCTTTGCTGACTTAGTCGGACAAGATGCAATGGTGCGGACATTGCGCAATGCGTTCGCCGCAGATCGGATCGCACAAGCCTTTGTAATGACTGGTATACGAGGAACAGGAAAAACCACCACGGCCCGTATTATTGCAAAGGGGATGAACTGTATCGGTGTAGACGGCACAAGCGGCCCCACAACCGATCCATGTGGCACCTGTGAACATTGCACGGCCATTATGGACGGGCGCCACGTAGATGTTCTCGAGATGGACGCCGCCAGCAGAACCGGTGTTGGTGACATTCGCGAAATCATTGAAAGTGTCCAGTACCGGGCCGCCAGTGCTCGCTACAAAATCTATATCATTGACGAAGTTCACATGTTGTCGACAAGCGCCTTCAACGCATTGTTGAAAACGCTCGAAGAGCCACCTGCCCACGTAAAGTTCATTTTTGCTACGACAGAGATACGCAAAGTCCCCGTTACGGTTTTGTCACGCTGTCAGCGGTTTGACCTGCGCCGAATTGAGCCCGAGGACATGATCGTCATGTTGCGGCGGATCGCAGAGGGTGAGAGCGCAAAGATCGCAGACGATGCGCTGGCCCTAATCACACGGGCCGCCGAAGGATCTGCCCGCGACGCCACATCCCTGCTGGACCAGGCCATAAGCCACGGAGCAGGAGAAACGACCGCAGATCAAGTGCGCGCCATGCTTGGGCTGGCGGATCGTGGAAGAGTATTGGACCTGTTTGAGGCGATCATGCGGGGTGATGCGGGTGGTGCATTGACGGAACTCGGTGAACAATATGCAGACGGCGCCGATCCTTTGGCTGTTTTGCGCGATCTGGCCGAAATAACACATTGGATTAGCGTGGTAAAAATCACACCCAGCGCCGCTGAGGACCCTACCATCAACCCCGACGAACGCACGCGTGGTCAGGACCTCGCACAACGCTTGGGCATGCGTCCTTTGACGCGCATGTGGCAAATGCTGCTCAAGGCACTGGACGAGGTGGCATCCGCCCCAAATGCTATGATGGCTGCGGAAATGGCCATCATTAGGCTCACGCATGTTGCAGAACTTCCCTCACCAGAAGACCTCATCCGGCGCTTGCAGGACAGCCCAATGCCTCCAGCCGTCCAGCAAGGCGGCACCTTTGACAGCCCGCCCCCTGCAAGCGGTTCGTCCGCGCGCCAACAGCCGATGTCGTCAGGTTTGGCATCTCACGGCCACGTCGTCCAGGCCGTTGCAGCAAAAGACGAAGTGTCCCAGTCATTGGCGAGATACCCAACCTTTCATCACGTTCTCGAACTGATCAACAACAACCGTGATAAGGTTTTGCAAATCGACGTTGAAAAATTTTTACGGCTTGCTGCCTATCAGCCGGGACGCATTGAATTTACACCAACTGATAACGCTCCTACGGATCTGGCACAACGTTTAGGCTCGGCATTGCAACGCTGGACTGGCAATCGGTGGGGGGTTTCGATCATAATGGGAAGCGACGCCCCTACTATAGAAGAAAGCCGAAATGCCGCTATTCAATCACTACATAGCACCGCGGCGTCGCATGAATTGGTAAAAACTGTTCTTTCTCTTTTTCCGAAAGCTGAAATCACACGAGTGCGGTCAAAGGCTGAAATTGCTGCCGAGGTACAAACAGAAGCGCTCCCAGAAGTTGACGACGAGTGGGATCCCTTTGAAGAGGGATGATCAGTCTTCCGCGACATTCCAAAGACTAAATGCATGCACACATATATTTACAAAATCAATCCACAAGCTTGGTGGCAGGTTTCCTTTTTCAAGTACCTTGCCCTAGCAACGATATGCATCTGCTCTGCAGGGCCAGCCAGTGCGCAAGGCTTATGCGAAAACGGCATTTTCTCAGATGGACTCAAGGCCTTTTTTGTAGAACCAAGGGGGATCTTTCTGTGTGCCTGTCTTTTGGCTGCCGTGGTTTGGGGTTGGTTTGGGCTTGCCATGGCGATCGTACTCCTGAACGCTGCGGCATACCTGTTACCCATGTTAACCGGCACCGGTTTGGATCTTACCGGATATTACGACTTAATGCAGGCCTGCGGTTCAGCTGACTTTCTATTTTTACTTGGGATTTCTGTTTTTGCGGTATTGTTCTTAAGGGATGGCTTTTTCAAACCTCGAAAGCCCCGTTGAAAGCTCTTTGATCCGGACCACGCTTTACTCCTTTGACGAACTGCACGCGGTCATGACACGTAGGCGCTGCAAACACATTGGTCACGTCTTCATTGGCAATACATCCAATAAGCTTTTCTCTTTCGTGATATGGACCCCTGTGGGTTTTGCTCAGGCGCATAATGTCACCATTTGCAAAACCATGCCCTCTGTCTTGCCCCAGCAGCCAGCAAAGCGTATTTCTAGACGGAACCTATTAGGAGGGTGCAATGCTCAAGGGATTAGGCGGGCTTGGCGATATGGCCAAGATGATGAAAGCCGCACAAGACATGCAGACAAAAATGGCCGATATGCAAGAAGATCTGGCCAATCTAACAGTGGTCGGCGAAAGCGGTGCAGGGCTAGTGAAAGCCACTTGCAGCGCCAAGGGTGAATTAAAATCGTTGGATATTGATCCATCAATTTTTGACCCCAACGAGAAAGAAGTTGTCGAAGACCTGATTTTGGCTGCAATAAAGGACGCACAATCTCGGGCAACAACAAAAGCCCAAGACGAAATGAGCCGACTGACCGAAGCCATGGGTTTGCCCAAAGATATGAAGCTGCCATTCTGACAAGGTTGACGCACGTTCACGCCCATACGAGCCGAGGATTATGTCCGCAACATCTGATATTGAACAGCTCATTGAAATCATGTCACGGCTTCCGGGACTTGGGCCACGCTCTGCGCGCAGGGCCGTGCTTCACCTGATTCGGAAACGATCACAACTGCTGCATCCTTTGTCAGAAACCATGGCAACGGTTGCAGCAACAGCACGGGAATGTCTGAACTGCGGCAATATCAGCACCCAAGACCTTTGTGAGATTTGCACAAGCAATGTTCGACAGACTGGGCAAATCTGCGTAGTCGAAGATGTCTCTGATTTATGGGCCATGGAACGTACCGGCATGTTCAAAGGGCGATATCATGTGCTTGGGGGGACGCTCTCGGCGCTGGATTCTGTTGGGCCCGAGGAGCTTGGCCTTGTTCGGCTAGAAGGCAGAATTCCAGCTGAGGATGTAAAAGAAGTAATTTTGGCACTGAACGCCACAGTGGATGGCATGACGACAGCGCATTATATCGCTGATTTGCTTGAAGCGCGTGTTCGTGTCACGACCTTGGCACAAGGTGTACCAGTTGGTGGAGAACTGGACTATCTTGATGATGGCACGATCGGCGCAGCGCTGGCAGCGCGACGCCCAGTTTAGACATCACAAGCGCAGACACACCGAGGTTAAAATCTTTATAGGTTTTATGAATAAAAGAACTGCACGCTTTCGGGGGGGACGGGATATGCCGTAACCCTTGGCACCACTTTCTGTGAGCTGCAGAAGGCTTTTGACCTAATGTACGAACGACATAACAAATCTGTGGCCTTGATGTGTTTCCGGCCTTCTTATGCACCAATGCTTGTTTTGACAGCCTTAAGAAAGTCTGTTTGTCAGGCACTTTGGCATTGGTAGAAATCGGTTTGTTAAGGTTCAGGACCGCTACGCCCTATCGTAGGGCTGCAAACGGACAGGCGTGAGCCGACAACAAGCCCCTTCAGTCATTCGCCTCAGCACCCGCGTTATAGGGTTCAGAACGCGTAAGTTCGCGATACCGAGCCGCCTGCTTGCAAATGTTCGGCGGGCAGCCCTGTGTTTCTATCTGGCAGACATCCTTTACGACGATGGCCACATGCACGGAAATCCACAACGGTTATTCCTGCGCATCCTTATCCTTGTCATCACCAGGAAGATTAAAGAAACTGTCCGCATCAAGGTAATCGTCTGCGCTGCGCTTGTCGTCATCGTCATCAACATCGCGCGGGTCAGACAGGCTAAAGGCTTCCAATCCCTCCATCGAACTGGGCAGACGCGGTTCCGGCTCCATCTCGAGGCTTTGCTCGGTGGAAACCAGCTTGCGACGTTCATCATCATTCATCACAACAGTATCAGCAGCCCGTTTGGACGCTGCTTTTTGAACAGCTGCATCCAATTCAGTCTGCCGGCATAACCCCAATGCCACCGGATCAATCGGCTGCATATTCTGAATGTTCCAATGGGTGCGCTCGCGAATAGACTGAATAGTTGGTTTTGTCGTGCCCACAAGTTTTGAAATCTGACCATCAACCAATTCGGGATGAAATTTTACCAGCCATAAAATCGCATTCGGACGATCCTGACGCTTGGACAGCGGCGTATACCGTGGACCACGGCGTTTTTCCTCATCACGTGCAGCCGCATTAGGCTTCAGCTTGAGACTGCTCAAAGCGTTCTTTTCAGCGTTTTGGATATCAGCTAAGGTCAGCTGATTGTTCGCAATCGGGTCAAAGCCCTTGACGCCCATAGCCACATCGCCATCCGCGATGCCTTGTATTTCCAGCTCATGCATACCGGTAAAATCACCAATCTGCTTAAAGGTCAGCGTGGTATTATCGACCAACCAAACCGCGGTCGCCTTGGGGTGCAGCAGTTTTGCCATAGCGTTGCTCCTATCACGTACAGCCTCCCCGGTGCCTGGCGATGCAGGCCGCCCGGCTTTCGGACGAAGTTTCCATTGTCGGGGAAATCAGCTCTCGTATAATCGACCAATGCGCCAGAGGAAAGCAAAAATGCGGTGGATGATAATCTTGGGACTATGCGCCAATATTGCCGATGCACGAGGCGAGCAATCAGGTGTTTTTGACTACTATGTCATGGCTCTTAGCTGGTCAGCATCCTGGTGCGCCAAGGATGGCGATAACAGACGCGCCAGCCAATGCGCGCCCGGACAGGGGTATGATTGGGTTCTTCACGGTCTATGGCCCCAATTCAATAAAAGCTGGCCCAGCTACTGCCCAACTGACACTCAGGCGCCAAGTCGTATGATGATAAATAATATGATTGATATCATGGGATCATCCAGATCAGCATGGCACCAATGGCGCAAACACGGGGTGTGCTCCGGTCTGATAGCTGCAAAGTACTACGCACTGTCACGCGATGCGTTCGAAACCATCAAAAGACCTGAGGTCTTTCGCCTAAGCAGCCGACCCGGACGGCTGTCAGCACAAAGCGTAGAACAGGCGTTTATCCAGTCCAATCCATGGCTTAAGAGTGACATGATTACCATAACCTGCCGGGACGGGCGGATCGCCGAGGCAAGAATTTGCCTTGATAAATCCCTCAAACCGGTAACCTGTGGCACTGACGTTCGCAAAGATTGTCAGTCGAGCAACGCCCTAATGCCGCCAATGCGCTGATTACACCCACCACTATCCACGAAGTTTTGCCCCGGACACGTGGATAGTGGCGGTACCAGAGCTGGACAGACGTGTCGTTGTTAAATCAAGCTAAGCCCAAAAGCATGATTATTCGCTAACAGCAGCCTCGGGCCGAGCCTGATCTGACGGGCTTTGATCCCGACTAGGAGCCCCATTGATCCAATCGCCGGATACCTCTTCCCCAGACGCGTAGCGCATTGTGCCTTCGCCTTGACGACGGCCCTTGATGAAGGATCCTGTGTAGACATCCCCATTTGCATAGGTGGCCACGCCATCACCATCGATCTCTCCGTTGGCCCATTCGCCATCGTAGGTGAAACCTTCACTCATACTGATTCTACCACGACCGTGGCGCTGACCATTTCGGAAGAAACCGTCATAGACCGTACCGTCAGGATAAGTAGCGACGCCTGTGCCCTCGCGCTGACCGTTGATCCAGTCACCTTCATACCGATACCCGTCAGAATAGGTCATGATACCATAGCCATGGTTCAAAGCGTTCCTGAATTCACCTTCGTAGACAAGCCCGTTCGGATAGGTAGCGCGGCCCTGCCCTTCGATGACACCATCCTGCCAAGAACCTTCGTATGTTGCGCGGTTGGCATAAATGATCTTGCCGATGCCATTGGGCAGATCCTCTTTGAACTGACCTGTGTAAGCCGATCCGTCTGGATAGGTGACTTGGCCTCGCCCTTCGATCTTGCCCTCTATCCAGTCGCCGCGGTAGGAATATCCGTCCCGACCCGAGAAATCACCCTGACCATGACGTTGGTCTTCACGGAAATCACCTTGGTAGACGTCCCCGTTGGCAAAGGTCACTTTGCCGCGGCCCTCTCGACGACCTGCGACTAATTCGCCCTCATAGACATCTCCGTTCGGCTGAATCAGTTTACCAACGCCATCAATTTGACCATCGCGCCACATGCCATCGTAGATAAGTCCATCTGACATGGTCAGCACACCCGCTCCTGTGCGCAGACCGCCCGACACCCGTCCTTCGTACACGGATCCGTCTGGATAGGTGATCCGAGCAGAGCCTTCTTTTACCCCGTTCACCCAATCGCCAATATACATGTAGCCAGATGGATTGGTCATGGTACCACGTCCGTGATGCAGAGCATTCCGGAAAGCACCCTCATATCGAACACCATTACCATAGATCATCACACCTTGGCCCGTGATCTTGCCGTCACGCCACGTCCCTTCGTAGACGCCGTTGTCGTTGAATGTAATTTTACCAACACCATCCGGCTTGCCTTTGACGAACCCGCCCTCATAGACGGATCCGTTTGGAAACCGGGCGCGGCCTTCACCACGAATTTCGCCATCAATCCAATCGCCGGTGTATTCATATCCATTAGGAAGCCGATAGGTTCCCGTTCCATGCTGAAGCCCGTCTCGGAACGTACCGATGTATTCGCCACCGTCGTCGTAGATTTGGCTTTCGACCGGCCCATCCTGAGCCATGACCATTCCGGCCGTAAAGGCCAGCGCGAGCGTGCCACCTACGATGTGTCGCAGTCTCATCTTGCCCATTTGCCCAAATGCGCCCCCTGCGCGAATTAAGTGCTTAATTTTGCCCAAAGACTAAACAACAGGACGGGGAGAGACAATCTCTTTTGGGATCTCCGGCTTTTCTCTGCGCTCTGATCTGTTACATCAACGATATTAGCGCCGCGGAGAGCACGCATGTCTGACCAATTCCACCTGACCTTGGGTCAAATGAATCCAACTGTTGGCGACCTAAAAGGGAACGCAGCCCTTGCCGTAAAGGTCTGGACCGTAGGCCGGGACGCTGACGCAGATATGGTCGCTCTTCCAGAAATGTTTCTCACGGGCTACAACGCACAGGATTTGGTGCGCAAACCGGCGTTTACTAAGGCTGCGATGCAAACAGCGCAGACACTCGCGGAAACATGCGCAGACGGTCCCGCTCTGGCTATTGGGTGTCCTTGGGTCGAGAACGGCAAAACTTACAATGCGTATTTGATCTGTTCTGGCGGCCAGATAATCAGCCGCGTCCTGAAACATCATCTTCCCAATGACAATGTGTTTGACGAAGAGCGCGTTTTCGAGCCCGGACCGTTGGCGGGACCTTACAATGTTGGCGGTGTCCGAATCGGAAGCCCAATCTGCGAAGATGCCTGGCACGAAGACGTTCCAGAGACGCTCGAGGAAACAGGCGCTGAATTTCTATTGGTTCCGAACGGATCACCATATGCCAGAGGCAAATTTGATCTACGCATCAATCACATGGTTGCGCGTGTGGTCGAAACAGGCCTGCCATTGATTTACCTCAACATGGTGGGTGGTCAGGACGATCAGGTCTTTGATGGTGCAAGTTTCGGGTTGAATCCAGGCGGAGCACTCGCTCTACAAATGCCGGCCTTCGACGAAACAATCGCGCATGTGCATCTCAATCGGGGACCATCCGGGTGGACAATCGCGCAGGGTTCGCAAGCCAAACTGCCAGATTCATTCGAACAAGACTATCGCGCCATGGTTCTGGCTCTTAGGGATTATCTGCGCAAATCAGGGTTTGAAAAAGTGCTCCTCGGGCTGTCCGGAGGCATCGATTCAGCAATCGTGGCCACGATTGCCGCAGATGCGATTGGACCCCACAATGTCCGCTGCGTGATGTTACCCTCAGAATATACCTCTCAGGCATCACTTGACGACGCGCAAACTGTGGTTGATGCGCTTGGATGTCCTTTTGATACGATCCCAATTGCCGAAAGCCGCGCTGCGATAACAGCAACCCTTGCCCCATTATTTTCGGGACATGACACCGATCTTACAGAAGAAAATCTGCAATCCCGTCTGCGAGGGTTGCTGCTTATGGCACTGTCCAACAAGTTTGGTGAAATGTTGCTGACCACAGGCAACAAATCCGAGGTCGCCGTGGGCTATGCAACGATTTACGGGGATATGTCGGGGGGCTACAACCCAATTAAGGACCTGTATAAAACACGTGTTTTTGAAATCTGTCGCTGGCGCAACGGTGCGCACCGAGACTGGATGATGGGTCCCGCTGGTGAAGTCATAGCTCCACGCATAATAGACAAGCCCCCTTCTGCCGAACTGCGTCCGGATCAAAAAGATAGCGATTCACTGCCCGATTACCCCGTGCTGGACGGCATTTTGCAAATTCTGGTCGATGATGAGGGGTCTGTGGCGGATTGTGTAGCAGCAGGCTTTGACTATACCGATGTGATGCAGGTTCAGAAACTGCTCTATATCAGTGAATACAAGCGCTTTCAGTCTGCGCCCGGGGTACGATTGTCGGAGCGGGCCTTTTGGTTGGACAGGCGCTACCCAATCGTAAACCGCTGGCGCGATTCGTAGAACACAGTTTGTCGCATGCATGACCCGCAGCGCAACAACGCAATAATCGGGCATCAATAATGGCCAGGTTCCGAGTTTGCAGACAGAATGTCTGCAAGATATAAGTAAAGACCAATAGCAAAATATAGCCAGGCGCCTAAAAAATGCTGCGCCGGTTTCGGAATGTCTTTGCTGAACGTTCAAGCTTACCTGACCTGTCGCAGACACTTGGTGGCCTGAACGCCCAACTTCATCTGCCTGCGACAAAATTTTACAGATTTGCCATCCGCATCACCTCGAAACCAAGCAAGAAAGCTCTATCTAACCCACCGGTAGCTTAGGACAAAGTCACATGATTGCGCAAAAATTGACACGTCGTGCAGCTCTTGCCAGCGCTGCTGCTGTATCTTTTTTGTCAAATGCCTTAGGCGCTCGGGCGCAAAGTATAATTTCCCAAAGCCCCGACGCGCAGGCATATCAGTTCAACGTTGGATCTTTTAAAGTAACAACCCTTTTGGTTGGCACCCGCACCGTAGAAAATCCACACAGCATTTTTGGCACAAATGTCAGCGCAAGAACCTTTGAAGACGTCTCTTCCGACGCAATGATTCCTGCTGATAAATCACAGTTCTTTTTTACCCCTACCCTAGTGGATACTGGATCAGCAGTGGTTCTGTTTGATACTGGTCTGACGGGGCCCAGCATAACAAATGCGTTAGCCGCAGCAAGCTATACGCCACAGCAGGTAACACATGTAGTCCTGACACACATGCATGGCGATCACATAGGCGGGTTGATGACAGACGGTACTCCTACCTTTGCCAACGCTTCGTATATAACGGGTCAGACTGAATTCGACTTTTGGGCAACATCCGAAAACGACCGTTTTGACCGAGTGGTAAAACCACTCGCTCCGAAAATGTCTTTCATCAAAGACCAGGACATAGTGGTTCCAGGCGTGACCAGCCTTGCTTCCTTTGGGCACACACCGGGGCACATGGGGTATCGTGTCGAAAGCGACGGCCAACAACTTGTTCTGATCGCAGATCTGGCAAATCACTATGTCTGGTCTCTTGCCTATCCAGATTGGGAGGTCCGATTTGACATGGATAAACCCCAAGCCGCCGCATCACGACGAGCGGTATTGGGTATGCTGGCCGCGGACAAAATCCCATTTGTCGGCTATCACATGCCGTTTCCCGCATTGGGTTACGTGGCACCGCGCGATGGGGGATTTCAATATGTTCCCCATAGTTACCAGATGCTACTGACCTAAGCCGTTGCCAGACAGGCCCGGCCATTCAAAAAATTTACTGAAATGCGCCGCTTACCACGGCACCTCGGCACCTGACCAATCCAAGAAACGGCCTGTATCGCCCGGACGGGCGCGGTCCATCACTGCCATAAGGTTTTCAGCCGCTTCGGCTGGTGGCACAGTTGGATAGCGGGCGGCATATTGGGCTGTGAATGGCGTCGCGACCGTCCCTGGATGCAATGAAAGGGCCACCAGCTGGCGATGACTACGCGCCAGTTCTATCGAAGCCCCACGCAAAATCTGGTTTAAGGCCGCTTTGGAAGCTCGATAGCTGTGCCACCCCCCCAATCGGTTATCACCAATACTGCCGACACGTGCAGACAGCACAGCAACCAATCCGAGCCTGTCTCGGACTAACAATCGCCCAGCATGCCTCAAGATTAAAGCAGGACCAATCGTATTTATGGCAAACTGATCGGACATGCTTTGCGCTTGTATTTGGGACAGGCTTTTTTCCGGTGGTCTGTGTTCTGATCCCAACGTACCGGTTGCCACCAATAGACGATCGAACGGACCTTGTGTGGTGTGCAACACGTGCTCTATCGAGGCAGGATCTTTGAGATCCAAACCGTCTTTGCGCGATAATCCCTCAACGCTCCAACCCTGCGATACATGTGCGTCGGCCAAAGCCGAGCCGATGCCGCCGGTTGCTCCAATGATTAAAACCCGTTTCATTTGCTGACACTTAGGCGAAAAAGATACTTCTTCCATTAAATCTGGGGGTTTTCATTTACAAACTGCGGCGTATAGTCAGGCTTATGTGGAATACTGGTCATATCAGGAACAAATCCTGCCTTTTAGCGACAGAGTTGCTAGGCCTATCGCTGCGCCTAACCCGCCTCTGAGCGCGGCCGTCCCGGCGTGACCGTTCAGAGGATTGAAAGTGTACACTTCGCGCCGGACGACTCAAGCAGCACCCTTCAGGACTAAATTCCATGATATCCGCAGTACTTGCCTTTTCAGTGGCTAATGCAGACAGCTCCGAACCGTTTCAACATTGGTTTGCAGCTGCAATGAATAGGCTGGAGTTTTTGTGGTGTCTTCAAAATCATGCGAATGGATTGTTCAAGCCTCTGAGGCTGCTGATCAAACCACGAAACAAACTCGAGTTCGGCAATGCGACCCAGATGATCGCAGCCCAACCTTTTAGCTGATCAGGACTAAACCGATGACCCAAGATGCAAGCCGCGTGCTCATTTTTGACACAACCCTCAGAGATGGCGAACAAAGTCCCGGCGCAACAATGACGCATAATGAAAAGCTCGAAATCGCCGAGCTTTTGGACGAGATGGGCGTGGATATTATTGAAGCCGGCTTTCCGATAGCGTCAGAGGGGGATTTTCGCGCCGTTTCCGAAATCGCCAAACGATCCAAATCCGCCCAGATTTGTGGCCTTGCGCGCGCAAACTTTGCCGATATTGATCGCTGCTGGGAGGCTGTGCGCAACAGCGCACGTCCGCGTATCCATACCTTTATCGGAACATCTCCACTTCATCGGGCTATTCCGAACCTGACCAAAGACGAGATGGTGGAACGCATCGAACAGACCGTTACCCATGCGCGGAATCTATGCGATAATGTCCAGTGGTCGCCGATGGATGCGACACGAACCGAATGGGATTACCTTTGCCGCGTGGTAGACGTCGCGATCAAATCGGGCGCTACCACAATCAACATACCTGACACTGTTGGCTACACTGCCCCAAAAGAAAGTGCAGATCTGATCAAGCGCCTGATCGACACTGTGCCGGGTGCCGCTGATGTCATTTTTGCGACCCACTGCCATAACGATCTTGGCATGGCAACGGCAAACGCCTTGGCCGCAGTTGAAGGCGGTGCACGCCAGATCGAATGCACCATCAACGGTTTGGGTGAACGTGCCGGGAATACGGCGTTAGAAGAAGTCGTCATGGCGCTGAAAGTTCGTGGTGACATTATGCCCTTTCAAACAAAGGTCGATACGAAAAAAATCATGCATATATCGCGCCGTGTCGCGACCGTTGCGGGCTTTCCCGTACAGTTCAACAAAGCGATTGTCGGCAAAAATGCGTTTGCCCATGAATCCGGTATCCATCAGGATGGCATGCTGAAAAACAAAGAAACCTTTGAAATCATGCGGCCGGAAGATGTCGGTCTTGCGGGGACTTCACTGCCTCTTGGCAAACACTCTGGCCGGGCAGCGCTGCGCGCAAAGCTGCACGATCTTGGCGTCGATGTCGGGGATAACCAGCTCAAGGATATTTTTGTCCGTTTCAAAGAACTCGCAGACCGCAAGAAAGAGGTCTACGACGACGATATTCTGGCGTTGATTTCGGCCACCACCGAGGGCGAGGATCGCCTGCAAGTGGTTTCCTTGAAAGTTATATGTGGCACTGGCGGGCCCGCTGAAGCCACGCTGGAAATGGAAATTGACGGTTCAGATAAGACGGCGATCTGTTATGGAGATGGCCCCGTCGATGCCACCTTTAAAGCTGTGCGCGAACTGCATCCTAACAAAGCCCATCTGTCCCTGTATCAGGTAAGCGCAGTGACCGAAGGAACGGATGCACAGGCTACAGTTTCGGTTCGTTTGGAGGAGGACGGCATGGTTGCCACAGGACAGTCTGCTGATACCGACACCGTGGTTGCGTCTGCCAAAGCATATGTTCATGCCTTAAACCGGCTGATTGTGCGTCGCGAAAAAATTGGTGGATCGGATACGAAAGAAGTGTCCTACAAAAGTCCTGCCGAATAGCGCGCCCGCGACGCAGCCCATGGCTGCAATTTGTATTTAAAAAATCCCCCACCTCGTGCGGGGACATCGAGAGCATGTGATTGATCCGGCGCGTGTTACAACATTGATGGCACGACCATGTCAGGCGGTCTGTGTCCGTCGGCAAAGGTCTTTACGTTGATAATGACCTTCTCTCCCATTTCAATCCGGCCTTCTTCGGTAGCAGATCCCATGTGCGGCAGCATCACAACATTGGACATATCACGGAGTTCGGGGGCACCCATCTGGCCATGTTCATAGACATCCAATCCCGCACCGGCCAGTTCACCAGCGCGCAGCATACGAACCATCGCATTTTCATCTATTACCTCGCCCCGTGACGTATTTATGATCACGGCCGACGGCTTCAAAAGACGCAAGCGTCTGGCATTGAGAAGGTGGAAACTAGACGGAGTGTGCGGGCAGTTCACGGATATAACGTCCATCCGGGCAACCATCTGATCAAGGCTTTCCCAGTAGGTGGCTTCGAATTCGGCTTCCGTGTCGCGATGAAGCCGACGGCGGTTGTGATAGTGAATTTGCATCCCAAATGCACGTGCCCGTCGCGCCACGGCCTGCCCCACGCGACCCATTCCAAGAATTCCCAAGCGTCGCCCACCAAGGCGTCCACCCAAAAATGCCGTCGGTGCCCAACCACGCCAGTCACCGGCCTGCATGACAGTCAAACCGTCTTGAATTCGGCGCGTGACACCCAGCATAAGCGCCATTGCCATATCCGCGGTGTCTTCGGTTACAACACCTGGCGTATTTGAAACCAAAATGCCACGAGACCGCGCTGTATCTACATCGATATTGTCAACACCAGCACCGTAGTTGGCAATTAATTTCATATTTGGCCCAGCCCGCGCTATCAGGCCTGCGTCGATTCGATCAGTGATTGTTGGAACAAGCACATCCGCATTGGACATTGCCTCTGCAAGTTTAGACCGGGTCATCGGTGTATCGTCGACGCGCAATTTGACGTCAAACAATTCAGATAAGCGGGTTTCCACTACTTCGGGCAAACGTCGCGTCACGACAACACTCAAAGATTTATGCGGCATATTTTTTCTCATGGCTCTTCATTTGGACGCGGCTAGATGTCAGATTGGGCCAAGTTTGGATTGGGCACAAGAACCCAGCCGTAAAAACCTCGGACATAACAGATGATACGCTTTGGTACTTGGCTAGCGGTTGCTTTGATCGCTGTTTTATCGGCTCCTGTGGGTGCCCAAGATAGGCGTGGGTCTGAAACGAATCTACCGTTGCCACGGTTCGTGTCGTTAAAGCGGGACGAGGCTCGCGCGCGGCGTGGGCCATCTTTTTCGTATCGGATCGATTGGGTGTATCAACGTCGGCATTTGCCACTACAGGTTACAGCAGAGTACGGTCACTGGCGACGCGTACGTGATCGCGACGGTGCGGGAGGCTGGGTACACTATTCATTATTAAGAGGCCAACGAACAGTCATAGTGGAACGGGATCTGCTCTCGCTTCATCGTCGCCCCAATCCAGACGCACCCATGGTTGCGAGACTGGAGATGGGCGTCGTTGCTGACTTAGGAAAGTGCAACCCGGAATGGTGTTATGTCAGCACAGAGGGCTACAAAGGCTGGGTTGTGAAATCTGCTTTGTGGGGTGTGCTACCGGATGAAATACGACAGTAGGGATGACGGACTGGACGGGCCGCGCTGACGCTTTTCTAGTTCGCAAAAGGAATGAAGAGCAACACGTTAACTTATGTAAGAGTGGCAAGTTTTTTTGTTACTGATGCTCCAGCGTACCTGCTTTTATATCAAAAACTGCGCCTTAACCTGATCGATCCGATCAGTTGATTTTCTGGCTGGGTCTCGAATTCTTTGCTCAGCAAAGTAAGGCCATAGAACAGAGCAAAATCGTTGGTTTGCCAATGATATCCTGCCCTGACCCGAACTCTTTTATCTTTATGGGAAACGGCGCCACTACTCGGCAGAAATATAGTGTCAGAGACAAAGCTGATATCGGCGCCTATCACAAGGCCATGACCACGCCAATCTGAATTCCAAATTGTTCGATACCGATGACCTGACACCGGGTCTCTGACCAATAATTCGCCATTGCCAACGGTGCCAAGGGTAATATCAAAACCCGTACGCACCAAACTTTCAGCCCCAATGCGCGCCTCGAAAAAGGGACGCGCAATAGATGCTCCTAAGGGGTAGCCTCGCCCCAGTTCCAAAACTGCGGTGGGGTACAGCCCATTTCCAATCTGACCATCGAGCACCGCAGTCGACGTTCGTGGAATACTGATAAATTGGTGGAACGTGTTTTGTAATTGAATTAGTCCAGTTTGAGGACCAATCATAACCAAGTCCAGCCCAACAGCCGTTTCCAAGTCACCTAATGCAAAATGTGTATGTCCGCCGACACTAATTGAGCCTGCCAGAGGACGATCGTTCGGGTTAAATGGTCCGGTCAGTCGAGACGGTGCTGTGACCTGATAATTTAACCGCAATTCAAGAAGCTCTCCGGGATGTCTTGGCAAAGAGCCTGAAAACCCCGAGCCCCAAACGCGGCTTGATGCGACACTGCCAGTTTGCCAACGATCCTGCCAGTCACCCACTATTGAGTCGTTATTCGAAAGCCGCCCTTTTCCCAGAAACTGTCTTTCAGCATGCAAAGGCAGCGCGATCAAAGACAGAAAAAGAGCGAACAAAGGAACAGTTCTGAGGAGCATGTCATTCTTCTTATTTGAGGGTGCTCGCAGCATAGCCCCCAAAGTATGAAGAATTTCCAATCGCCCAGATGGTCACCGAAATGTTGAGCCGAACGTTATCCCGGCGACAAGCCTCGTAATCGTTCAGAGCGCCGACGCAGTAATTCGACCGTTGTCAGCAGTCCTATTGAGATCGCCACAAGGATCGTCGCCACCGCCAGAATGGTTGGAGAGATTTGTTCGCGCAGTCCAGTAAACATCTGCCATGGCAAGGTCTGCTGTTGGGCAGAGCCGACAAACAGAACGACAACGACTTCATCAAAAGACGTAATAAAGGCAAACAGTCCGCCAGAAATAACACCCGGCAGAATCAATGGCATCTGCACTCTGAAGAAGGTCGTTACAGGGTTGGCCCCCATATTAGCCGCAGCCCGTGTCAACGAATTGTCAAACCCCACCAGAGTGGCCGTAACAGTTATTATAACAAAAGGAATGCCAAGGGCTGCGTGGGCAAGAACAACACCCAGGTAAGTTCCCTGCAGACCTATTCGGCTATAAAAGAAGTACATTCCAGCAGCGGAAATGATTAATGGCACAATCATCGGCGATATCAGGATCGCCATAATGACACGGCGGAACGGCACATGTGGTTGGCTTAGCCCGATAGCCGGCAAGGTTCCAAAGCTCACCGACAGCAATGTCGCAGCTGGCGCGATACGGACCGAGTTCCAAAGCGCCTGTTGCCAATCGTTCGAACTGAAGAAATCCTGATAATGTTTCAAGCTATAACCTGCAGGATCGAACCTCAGCATCTCAGGCGTGAACGTAAAAAAGTCCTGCGCATTGAAACTTAACGGCATAACCACAATGATCGGTGTAATCAGAAATATAAAAATTGATCCAGCAATGCATCGGAAGGT
>JAQXDR010000039.1 GCA_029251265.1 Pseudoprimorskyibacter sp.
TTCTGTCAAACACTCTATCGTACGCTATAAAACTGTACGTTCTTTTGCGTTGTTCGTGTGGTAAGTATTTAAGATACCTACTTCGTTCTTTGGCATATCAATTACTATGAAACGCAATAGTGCTAAGGGTTTATGAGTTCCTTTTCAGGTATAACAAGAAAACTCAACGAAATACATCGATAATCTATTAATTTATAAGCAATTTTGAGGTAAATTTGCATATAAAAATCAATACGTTATCATGCTTTCCCTATTCCCACTCAATTGTTCCTGGAGGTTTAGATGTTATATCATAGGTAACGCGGTTTATGCCTTTGACTTCATTTATAATACGCGTTGCTGTTTCCCCCAGAAATTTATGGCTAAAGGGATAATAGTCGGCCGTCATTCCGTCAACAGACGTCACCGCTCTCAGGGTACAAGCATAATCATATGTTCTGCCGTCACCCATGACTCCAACGGTACGTACTGGCAATATGGCGACAAAAGCCTGCCATATATCATCATAGAGTCCGTGTTTGCGGATCTGATCTATATATACTGCATCCGCACGCCGCAAGATTTCAAGCTTTTCGCGGGTAATCTCGCCGGGGCAGCGGATGGCAAGCCCTGGTCCTGGAAAAGGATGTCGGCCGATGAAATGTTTTGGAAGACCCAGCTCACGCCCGAGGGCACGGACCTCGTCTTTGAACAATTCACGTAAAGGTTCCACCAGGGTCAAACCCATTTTTTCTGGTAGGCCTCCGACGTTATGATGCGACTTGATGGTGACCGACGGGCCACCGCTGAAGCTGACGCTTTCGATCACGTCCGGGTACAACGTGCCTTGGGCCAAAAATTCCGCACCCTTAATTTCGTTGGCATATTTTTGAAACACATCGATAAACAGGCGTCCAATAATCTTGCGCTTTGTTTCGGGATCAGACTGGCCTTCAAGTTCACCAAGAAAAAGCTCAGACTCTTCGGCATGGATAACCTGTAAATTCATGTGGTCGCGGAACATCTCGATGACCTCAGATGCTTCATTTTCGCGCAAAAGGCCATGATCCACGAACACGCAGGTTAATTGGTCACCAATGGCCTCGTGAATGAGCGCTGCGGCGACCGAGCTGTCTACACCACCGGAAAGCCCGCATATGACGTTTTTGTTGCCCACCTGAGTGCGGATGCGGTCTATGGCCTGTTCGCGATAGCCCGACATAGTCCAGTCACCACTGAAACCTGCTCGTCGCACAAAGTTTTCAAAGAGTTTAACGCCCGCAGGCGTGTGATGTACCTCGGGATGAAATTGTACGGCGAAAAAATTCCGCTCGACGTCTGCGGTGATGGCGTAGGGCGCGTTGGGCGATGTCCCATATACTTCAAAACCGGGTGCCAGCGCGCTTACGTGATCTCCGTGGCTCATCCAGACTTGCTCATCTCCGTTGCCAAACCAGCCCTCGGTCAAGGGCATGCGTTCATTAGGGGTGACATAGGCGCGGCCAAATTCTGCGGTGCCATCACCTGATTCGACCCTGCCGCCCAGTTGCTGCATCATGACCTGCTGTCCGTAGCATATTCCCAATATGGGCAATCCCATATCAAAAAGCGCTTGTGGGGCACGTGGGCTGCCGGGGCGTGTCACGCTGTCTGGTCCACCGGACAGGATGACAGCACGTGGTGCCATGTCTCGAATCATTTCCGCCGTGACGGATTGATAGGGATGGATTTCGCAGTAGACCTGCAATTCGCGAAGGCGACGGGCGATCAACTGAGTGACTTGGCTACCGAAATCGATGATAAGCAGGCGGTCATGGGATGTCTCTGTCATACGCGGGGCATAAGCGCATGGCTCGGGCAGTTCAAGAGACCTTGGCACATGGAATTGTTCGTGGTGTCAAAGTGCCGCCGGATAATGTGATCGTTTCCTGGGCCGCACCGTGGATCTGTTGATGTTTGTAAGAAACCTAAAGGAGTTGCATTGGTTAGCCTTAAGGTTTCAACACAATCCTCAACGTTTGGGCTGATCTTTTTACGCTATATGGCTTAACTCTGCGTCACATGTCGTTTTCGCCTCTCAATCGCCGTATCCTTTACGCACTAAAAATACGCTGCAGGCTAAGACGTGATCACACCAGCAAGGTGATAGTGACGAGGACAACACCATGGCAGAGGCAGCAACAGCAGGACGACGGCGCGCCAGGGGTGGCGGCGCGGCGCGGCGTGCAGAACGTACCGCAGTCGGCTACGAAACGGCCAAGTATATTCAGCGTAACATTCCGAACTTTGAGGTTTTGACTGAAGAAGCTTTGGATATCATCGAAGCCAATGCTGAAACAGTGTTAGAAGAAATCGGGGTAAATTTCGTGAACAACCCTACTGCATTGCGGCGGTGGAAAGATGCCGGCGCAGATGTCCAGGGAGAACGCGTTCACATTCCGCGTGGTTTGGCGCGAAAGTTGTGCGAAACGGCACCTTCGCAGTTCACTCAAGTCGCACGTAATAGAGACCGCGATGTGGTGATTGGTGGCAAAAACCTTGTTCTTGCACCCGTATACGGTCCACCCTTTGTCAGGGATTTAGAGGGCGGGCGTCGTTATGCGACTATGGCTGATTTCGAAAAATTCGTAAAATTGGGTTATATGTCCAAGTGGCTGCACCACTCGGGTGGTACGGTTTGTGAGCCGACAGACGTACCCGTCAACAAACGGCATCTGGATATGCTTCGGGCACATATGACCCTATCGGACAAGCCATTCATGGGATCAGTAACGGAACCCAGCCGGGCCCGGGATAGCGTAGAAATGTGCGAGGTTTTGTTTGGCAAGGATTTCGTTCAATCCAACACAGTGATGACCTCGCTCATCAACATTAACTCACCGCTGACGTTTGATGACGTCATGATGGGCGCGTTGGAAGTTTATGCGCAAAACAATCAGGCCGCCATTATTTCCCCGTTTATCGTTGGGGGTGCGATGTCGCCTGTCACTGTGGCTGGAACACTGACGCAGGTGCTGGCAGAGGTGCTGGCAGGTGTGGCCTATAGCCAGCTAATCCGTCCGGGTGCACCAATCATTTTCGGTGCGTTCGTGACGTCGATCGACATGAACTCCGGTGCGCCTACCTTTGGCACTCCGGAGGCCAGTCACATTACATATGGCGCGGGACAGCTGGCGCGACGGCTTGGGTTGCCATTTCGGTCGTCTGGATCGTTTTGCGGCTCTAAACTTCCTGACGCACAGGCCGCATATGAAACAGCGAATTCACTGAATATGGGCCTTTTGGGCGGGGTGAATTTTATGCTGCATGCCTGCGGCTGGCTGGAAGGTGGGCTGGTCGCCAGCTTTGAAAAATTTGTAATGGATGCTGATCAGTTAGGGGCTTTGCATCGTTTTGCCGAGGGTGTTGCTGTGAACGATGAAACCCTAGGTATGGATGCAATCCGCGAAGTGGGCCCGGGTGGACACTATCTTGGATGCGACCATACACAAGCGAACTTTAAAACGGCGTTCTGGCGGTCGGATGTTTTTGACAACAAACCGTTTGAGACGTGGTCTGAAGAGGGGGCCAGAGACACGTATGCACTCGCAGCAGTGCGCGTAAAGACGCAGCTGGATACGTATCGTGCCCCGGAGATGGATCCCGGAATCGCCGAGGGTTTGGATGCTTATGTAGAGCAAAAGAAGGCCTCGATGCCGGATGCATTTATGTAATTTGACGCAAAGCATATAGGCCTCTGGCCTCGCCGATAATTGCAACCAGAACTTCTATATGCTTTCTGGGGGAATAGCCCGCGTCGCCGGTGCGGCGGCGCGCCTCGAGCTCTGTCTCCTGATCCAAAAGGCAGACCAGCGCCCTTACCGGTCGCGTGGAAATCTCGGTCCCGACGAGGCGGCGGAGCAAGCGGCCATGTGGGTAATCTGATCCAACACTTTGTGCTGCTTCGACCAAAAGGCTGGGTCGTTTTAGACTTAGGGCACGAGTCACAATATCTTGCATTACTTTGATCCCGAATAACTTTTCACTTTAGGCTGCGTCAATCATTGCACGGTCAGTTTGGGTGTTGCCTTGATCGGCCCTTCACCGTTCGAGAGATTCTCGTGCTGCTAACCTTTTGGAAATATTCGTTTCCATGGACAAAACACTTGTTAACGACTGGCTAATATACACGAGGTAACCTGTGGATAATTTTAGGGAAAACTCCCTGTCAAAAATGCCAATCAGTGCTGCGGGGGGCTGCCAATGTACGTCGAATGTAAGGGGAAAACCGCCCCAAAACTACCAAGCTGGGTGCCCGATGGGGCACGTCACTACCTTGAACATACCGAGGCGGGTCTATCGATCCGTCACTTGGCACGAAGAGCGGGGTGCCATGCCTCGACGGTCCTGCGCCAAGTGCGACGGATCGAAACTCTTCGCGATGACCCCTTGGTGGATGCAGCGCTGCGCGATCTCGCGCGCCGGCGTCATGATCAGGAACAAAAGGAAACATTAAATATGACTGCCATGCCAAAGCTGCCCGATGGCAAAACCCTCTCGGTCGAGGCGCGCCGAATTTTACGTCGTTTATGTGAAGCCGGGGCTGTTTTGGCAGTTTCCGATGGAATGGATAAATCGGTGGTGGTTCGCGGCGAGGCGCGTACTGCTGTTGTGGACACGGCGATCGCTCAGGCGCTTGCCTTGAAGAACTGGATTTCCTGTGATGCGCCGGGACGTGTGTCGCGCTATCGCGTCACCGCCGATGGCAGAGCTGCCTTGGGAAAGATGGTTGCGGATGAAGAAAACCGCGCGCGCGGTTTTGCAGAAGCGCAAGCCGGATTTGATGGGCCAAGTGCCAAGCCTGCAGTTATGCCACGTTCATCAAGGATGCGAACGGACAGTCCCTTGCAAGCCCTATCAAGGCGTCGTGAAAAAGACGGGTCTTTGTTTCTTGAACTGCCGCTTGTATCTGCCGGAGAAAGGTTGCGCGAAGATTTCGAGTTGTCACAAATCGGTGTTTCGGTCACCCAGAATTGGGATACTTTCCTAGTGGGCCGTACGTCAAATGGAGGACGCAGCGATAGCTGTCCTTCAGGTCGTGGACAAGAGGCACGTGCCCGTCTGGAGGCTGCTCTGGCAGACCTCGGCCCTGGCCTTGCGGATGTTGCACTGCGCTGTTGCTGTTATCTGGAAGGCTTGGAAGTCACCGAGAAACAGATGGGCTGGTCGCAGAGGTCCGGAAAAATTGTGCTACGTATAGCCCTGCAACGACTGGTTCGTCATTATGAAACCTGTGGAAGAGCCTCGGATATGATTGGATGACACAAGACGCAATATGCGCATAGACGCGGCCTTGCAACGCAGGCATGGCGGATTTGCAATGATGACGCTGTCACCGGCATTAAATTATGTTATCTGGTCGGTATCACAGCGGAGCCAATCGCCATGCGAGACCTTAAAATCCCGTCCCAACGCCATCCCGAAAAGGCGCATCGTCCGGACAATGCTCAGCCTAAAAAACCCAACTGGATCCGGGTGAAAGCTCCGAGTGGTGAGGGTTATAACGCTACTCGCAAAATTATGCGGGACAATAAGCTTGTAACGGTCTGCGAAGAGGCCAGTTGCCCCAATGCTGGTGAATGCTGGAGCCAGGGCCACGCAACCATGATGATCATGGGAGATATCTGCACCCGGGGGTGCACGTTTTGTAACATTGCGACCGGGCGTCCGGATACCTTAGACGTTTTCGAACCGGGACGCGTGGCTGATGCGGTGCAAAAGCTTGGCTTGAACCACGTCGTGATCACCTCGGTAGATCGGGATGATCTTGAAGACGGCGGCGCCGATCACTTTGCCCAAACGATCCGTGCGATACGCCATCGCAGCCCAAATACGACGATTGAAATCCTCACACCTGATTTTCTTCGGTGCGGACCTGATGCCTTGGCAACTGTAGTCGCGGCACGTCCCGATGTCTTCAATCACAACCTAGAGACTGTTCCGGGTTTGTATCCCACCGTCCGGCCTGGCGCGCGATATTTTCACTCGTTGCGCCTTTTGCAGCGGGTCAAGGAACAAGATCCGTCGATCTTCACGAAATCGGGAATTATGGTTGGGCTGGGGGAAGACAGGCAGTCTGTTTTACAGGTTATGGATGACATGCGTGCTGCAGAGATAGATTTTCTGACGATAGGCCAGTATTTGCAGCCAACGCCCAAGCATCACAGGGTTGATCGATTTGTAACACCTGATGAATTCGCCAGCTACGAACAAGCGGCCTTTGGGAAGGGTTTCCTAATGGTTTCGTCGACGCCTTTGACGCGGTCCAGCTATCATGCTGGTGACGATTTTGCGCGCCTGAGGACGGCTCGCGAAGCGAAGCTATCGCAGCTTTGAAACAACAGACGATGCAAGCTATTGGCTGGGCAGTGAGATAACTTTCACCTTTGAAAAGTCGTCATATTCTAGATCTATGCCTCGACCCTTAAGCGGGTCAAGCTATCTTCTTTTGAATAAGGGGGACGCTATGTTGCAGGAAAAACGCAAAGACCTCGATCACGAACGTCAAAAGCAGGTGTTGCAGAAGATGGTCTCAGAGCTTAGCCGATTAGAGCCTGATCTGTATTATCAGTCGACCAGCGCTGTGGCGCAACGTCTCAAATCGTACCTGCGCAAAGGTGCGCAGTTGTCTGTGGATGATCGTTCCCTCATGCAAAAGCTATCTGTACGTGACATCGAGATGCTGTTGAGTTTGCATTAAAGTCCTACGAAGCAACGGGCTATATGGCTGTCTATAACTCTGCACGTCTTGCTTGTGGGGCAAGCACATGACCGCTCAGGCATGCGATAGAGGTTTTTGTCAGATGAGAAGTGTCGCAAATTCGGACGCTGAAGTATTTGGTGAACTCAACAAAGACCAGCCGTTATCTGCTTTATTTTGTCCAATTAGAACCGCCGCTTTTTTTCGAACCCGTAACGTATTAGTGTCTGTCGCCAGCGCTTGGGCTATGTCGTGATGGCTGTGTGTCGGTTCGATTCCTTCCTGTAAAATTACTATTCGCGTAGCAGTCTCTGACAGGGTCTCGTCGGCCTTAACCACTACGCGCTCGCGCAACGCGCACACTTTGGGATCTTGTGTCACATGATCCGTGTAGCTAGAAAGATCGGCCGTGTCGTAGCCTAAAGCCGCCATTGCAAGGACCTGTGCATAACTGAATTTCGCCTCAAGCGCTGTTGACGGATTTGCCAGATTACAAACCGTCAACCAGCTTGGATGCGTAAACACGGTGATCTCGCGAATTCGATCTGCGGTCACGTCCAGCTGTGCCATGGCTTCCAGACTGGCGTGAAGCCCATGACAGCAGGCGTGAAATTTGTGACTGACAGAGCGCATCATCCAGCCGTCGGGTTGATCCCAAGTGCCATCGGCATGATGCGTCTGCAAAAAACCATTTGGACCTTCGAATGGATGATCTGCTGCGGTTAAAGAGGCCGCTAAAATTGCAGCCTCGACCCCGTTTGATGCCGCAATTCCGGCATTGTATGGTTTGCCCATTGTTCCAAACTGCGATTTCAGTCCCGCGGCCCTTGTGCTCGCCAACGACAGGGCAACATGATGATGCTCTGGCGATTTATGCAGCAGCAGCGCAGCCGCATAGGCAGCCCCAAAGGCACCGGCGGTTGCGGTTTGGTGAAATCCGATCTGATAATGCGCACGCCCCAAAAGCACGCCTGTGCGGATAGACAATTCGCAACCATTCAACGCAGCCAATACGACATCGTTCATGCTGGCGTTTGTCCATTCGCCAACGGCGAGGGCCGCGGACACCACCGCAACCGAAGGATGCCCGATATGGGCAAAATGAGTGTCATCATAATCCAGTGCGTGCGAGGTTGCACCGTTGACCAAAGCGGTGGCGCGTGCGGGTAACTGACCGCCGCCAAAGGGTGTTGCGTGTGGCGCACCTGCTTCGGCCTGCGCCATGTTGCGCATGGCCCTAGCGACCGGTTCTGACGTTCCGGCGCGTCCACAGGCAAGCCAGTCCAGAAGTGACAAGCGCATGATGTGCAGGGCTTCGGGGGTAGCCGTGTTCGGCAACAAGTCTACAAGGCGCTCTGTACTCATGAATATAGCTCTGCCGCGCGGCGCTCAAATGCTATTACAACACGCTGCATGGCCTCGTTAAAAAACATTCCCGCCGCACCGCGCAAGATCGGATTACGGAATTCAAAATCGACAAAAAATGACACGTCTACCCCGCCATCGACGTCCTTGAATGTCCATTTCGAAATCAAATGCCGGAAGGGTCCGTCGAGGTATTCGGTTTCTATCACCTTTTTGTCAGGCCAAAGCACGACGCGTGATCCAAACCGTTCCCGGAAGACTTTGAAACTGACGACAAGATCTGCAAGCACCACAACGTGGTCGCCTTTATCGTCTGTTGTACGGATACGTGCCGCTGCCGTCCAAGGCAGAAACTTTGGATAGTTCGAGACATCCGCGACAAGATCATACATTTGTTGTGCGGAATAGGGCAGGGTGCGGGTTTCAGAATGAGTCGGCATGGGGCTCTTCAATGACGTGACATTACACAAAGATGTCGTATGGTAGCGCGCGAAAAGCAAGAGGTCCCCATGTCCCAGCCCTACGTGATTGATCAGATGATTTCGGCCAAGACCATCGCCGCGCGGATAGAAGATTTGTCACGCGAAATTTCAGGTGAATTTGCAGATACCCGAAAACTTGTTGTGGTGGGTCTTTTGCGGGGATCGTTTGTCTTTATTGCCGATCTGGTGCGTGAACTTGAGTTACCGGTTGAGGTCGATTTTCTCGAGGTGTCCTCCTATGGGGACGGGATGGAAAGCTCTAGAGAGGTGCGAATCCTCAAAGATTTGCGTGGCGGTATTGAAGGACGCGATGTCTTAGTTGTCGAAGATATTGTAGATACTGGTCACACGCTTGCTCATGTGACCCGCCTTTTGAAATCCCGCAACCCCGCAAGGCTGTGTTCGATCGCTCTGTTGGACAAGCCGTCCCGTCGCGAGGTCGACTTTCGGGCCGATCACATAGGGTTCGAGATACCTGACGAATTTGTCGTGGGCTATGGGATCGATTATGCGCAGCGCAACCGAAACTTGCCTTTTATCGGGAAAGTGCGATTCGTCTGATGCGGGCATAGGCATCACCTGCGATTGTATGGGCACAGGCAGATTGTTCTGTGTCTACCACAGACCGAAGCGGATGCGTGATAAAAAAAACCCCGCGTAAAGCGGAGTTTTTTTGTGAACAGGGAACCGTTTTGTTGTCTTGGTCACTACATTCGGTCAGCTTGCATGATCGTAGGCCCGCTCGCTATGGACGGCCAGATCCAGACCAGCCTGTTCGGTTTCTTCATCCACGCGGAGCGGTGTGATGATCCGCGTCACCAAAACGATCACTGTGGTCACAACAACCGTGTAAATTCCGACGATTGCCAATGATCCCAACTGTGCCACAAAGCTGCCGGCGCCAAATGCAGCAATCATTATCGTCCCGAAAATGCCTCCGACACCGTGGACCGCAAAAACATCCAATGTGTCATCTATTTTCAAAACATTGCGGATGAGGTTGACCGCCTCTTGGCAGACGACCCCTGCGACCGCGCCGATGATGAGGGCCTCGACAGGGCCAACAAAACCCGACGCCGGTGTGATTGATGCCAAACCGGCAATGGTACCTGTGACCATACTGACAAGGGAGGCTTTGCCGAATTTGATCCGTTCCCATAGCACCCAGGTCAACGACGCCGTTGCAGCCGAAATATGTGTGACAGTCAGGGCCATTGCCGCGCCGCCATCAGCTGCAAGCTGCGACCCGCCGTTAAAGCCGAACCACCCAACCCATAGCATCGCAGCACCGATCATAACCATTCCGGGATTATGCGGTGGCGTGGTGTGATTTCTACGCGCCCCCAGAAAGACAGCGACAACCAATGCAGCCAAGCCTGCGGTTTCATGAACCACAATGCCGCCGGCGAAATCTCTTACCCCGATGTCTCCGAAAATGCCGCCATCTGCCAAAAATCCACCACCCCAGATCCAGTGTGTCACTGGCGCGTAACAAATCAGCATCCAAAGCGATGAAAACACCAAAACAAATCCAAAGCCGATACGTTCCACGTAGGCACCTACAATCAATGCGGGTGTGATGATGGCAAATGTCATTTGAAAGGCAAAAAACAGGACTTCGGGTATGGTTCTGTACAGGGTATCGGCATCAACACCGGACAAGAACATTTTTCCGAGTCCCCCCCAAATTGCGTTGCCCTCACCAAAGGCAATTGAATATCCAAAAGCGAACCACAAAACGCTCATTAAACAGGCAATTGCGTAGCAATGCATAAAGACGCTGAGCACATTTCTAGCGCGTACCAGACCGCCATAGAAAAGTGCCAGACCTGGTAGTGTCATAAATAGCACCAATGCTGTGGCAACTATGATCCATGCGGTATCCGCTCCGTTCATTTTAAACCTCTCCCGAGTTAGCTGACGTCATCGCCATGCTGAGATCGGATGTTGAACGGGGAAAGAAGTGGCGAAATCAGTTTTGACTGCTTAATAGTTGTGCAAATTTCAAAATGATTAAAAAATGTGCGATAAATTCACCAAAAGGGTAAAAAGTCATCACGAATGGATTAGCGCCTTCAAGATCAGCCCAAGCGCATGCGTCGTCGCCTTCTGACGCACGATTGCCCGTCCCAAGGGACCGAACTCTATGGTTTCCGCGCGCGTCGTCTGGGTTGTCGCGACGGCAAAGCACACCCGTCCTTCTGGTTTGAATTCCGAGCCACCGGGGCCTGCGATGCCACTAATGGCAATCGCGACGTCGGCTTTCGCAGCACCCAAAGCCCCTTCTGCCATAGCGACGGCGACGGGTTCCGACACGGCACCATATGTGTCAATCAAATCGGAACCGACGTCCAACATTTCAGTTTTCGCGAGATTGGAATAGGTGACAAAGC
>JAQXDR010000044.1 GCA_029251265.1 Pseudoprimorskyibacter sp.
CGATCTGGATATAGATCTGTCTGCCTATGCGGCGGAGATGTTTGCAGCCAAGTCCGACGTATCAGCCTTTTCCGACGCTGATCTTATCCGGATGGACAGCAAGAAATATTCTGTGAACGATATTAACTTCCGCGTTTCCGTTCTAGAAACCACGGCCCCTGCAATTCCCCTTGATCGCAAGAAAAGCCTGATGGCCAGTTACGCCGATGTCTGCGCCGAAGATGGCGTCGATCAGGTCTTGCTGTTTGTCGTCGATATCATTCGCGAAGAGGCCACGCTGCTGGTCCCGAATGCCGTTGTCAAATCACTTGCAGAAAACAGCTTTGGGGTCGTAGTGACAGACGACACAGTGGTTTTACCGGGTGTGATGAGCCGGAAAAAACAAATTATCCCGAACCTGACGATCTGATCATTTCCTAATCAAATGCCCGCTAGTTCCCGTCTGGTCGGCATCTTGAGCAGACGGGTACTGAAAGCTTTGACGCTTACTTGGCAAAATGAACACAGGACCCGTCAAGCAGCCGATTTGCTTTGACACATATCCGCGATCGGGGGACCGAGAAGACAGGATCGTTTTTTGGCCACCAGCTCGTGGCCTCATCTGGATAACCCCGGTGTAAAAGTGGCCGGGTTGACGATGTGTCATCCCGAAGCCGCCTTCCCCCGGTACAGGTCGCAATGCGGAATATGCTTTTAAACAGGGTCCGGAGTTGCCATACAACCGTTAACCGACACGAGGCCCACATGACCAAAATTATCCCGCAATTATCCGATATTTCTGACCAATATGACGCGCTTTTTGTCGATCTTTGGGGCTGTGTGCACAACGGTGTAACAGCTTTTCCCGATGCCGTTGCTGCATTACAGGCCTTTCGCAGCAAAGGTGGGGCGGTGGTTTTGGTCACCAACGCCCCCCGCGCACGGTCCGAGGTTGCCAAACAACTGATTCGATTTGGTGTGCCTTTAGACGCCTATGACAGCATCGCAACCAGCGGTGACAGTGCCCGCACGGCTCTGTTCGGCGGAGCGGTTGGCACTAAAATCTGGTTTATGGGACAACCTTTCGACCGGCCTTTTCTGCAACCGATGGATCAACTGGACAGTCCTGTCGAAATAACCGAAGCGCCACTGGAACAGGCCGAGGGCATAGTCTGCTGTGGCCCCTTTGATCCATTTGCGGATCCAGCGGTAAACCGGCAGGCGTTTTTGTACGCCAAAACGCATGGGTTAAAGCTGCTCTGTGCCAACCCGGATATCGTGGTGGACAGGGGCGAACGACGTGAGTGGTGCGCAGGTGCATTGGCACAACTCTACACCGAAATGGGCGGCGAAAGCCTTTACTTCGGCAAGCCGCATCCCCCGATCTATGACTTGGCGCGGCGCAGATTGACGGAGCTGGGACGTTCGATAGACGACAGCCGTATCCTAGCAATTGGCGATGGGGTGCTAACCGACATAGCAGGCGCTGTCGGAGAAGACATCGATTCGCTTTTTATTACCGGCGGCTTGGCTGCAGCCCAGACCAAAACCACTCAGCAACCTGACGCTCAGGCGCTAAGCTCTTTCTTGGAAGCGGAGAATAGTTCGCCAACCTATTCTATCGGTTTTCTGCGCTGACATAAAATTCTGTTGATTTTTCTGCGGTGGCAAAGTAATAAAATTTCATAACAAAGGCTAAAGTCATCTGAAAATTTCACACCCGCACGAAATGGGGGCTAAAATGCTCGATAACCTACCACGAGGTACGATCTGTATCGAAGATATCGAGATGGGCATGGCCCGCCACCTACGCAAGGTCGTGACTGACGAAGACATACAAATGTTTGCACAGGTCTCAACCGACCATAACCCAGTGCATATGGACGATGACTATGCGCAAGACACCATCTTTGAGGGCCGGATCGCCCACGGTATGCTTACGGCCGGGCTGATCTCTGCGGTGATTGGTGAACAACTGCCGGGACATGGCACCGTGTATATGGGTCAGACACTAAAGTTTCTGGCACCAGTGCGACCCGGTGACATGGTCTACGCCGAGGTGAAAGTGGCCGACATCGACATCCGCAAACGACGCGTCAAGCTGGACTGCCACTGTGCCGTGGACGGCAAAAAAGTGCTCGTTGGTGAGGCGATGGTTCTGGCACCGTCGCGCAAATTCGACTGACAAACAGGCCGGGCGAGGTTGACGACAATATTCAGAGCATTTGCCGCCTCGTTTGTCACGGAAAGAAAATATCAACAACGCCCGTGGCGCCCTGTGTCGTTTTGCAGCTATTCCGTCTGCGATTACGAGGCTTTGACCAAGCTAGACAGGTTTGCATATCGGGTAATACACCCGCATTCTGCCCGCAGATAGTTGGACATGATGGCGACCTTGGCGCTGGCAACCACATGCTGAAACAGGATCTGCGGGTATTTGTGGCTTTGTCGTCAGATGATACAGCTCAAAATCCGAAAACCACATACCAGAGCGGTTGCACAGGCGGCTGCTGACGGCTACCTGTTTGACCATGAGGATCATCCGAGACCCCGCCTTTACCGCTCCTGAAGATCGAGGTGCCAGTGCCGCCATCGGTAACTTTGATGGTGTCCACTTGGGCCATCAGGCCGTGATCGCACAGGCCAAGGACGCATGTCCCGACGCGCCGCTCGGCGTGTTGACGTTTTCACCGCATCCGCGGGAATTCTTTCAACCGCAGGCACCCGCTTTTCGGTTAATGAGCGCCGCCGCACGTGCGTCGCGGTTGGAAAAAATTGGCGTGGAACGGCTGTATGATCTGAATTTCACCCAAGCACTGGCAAGTCTGTCCCCAGAAGGCTTTGCCCAGCAGGTGGTCGTCGACGGTCTGGGCTTGCGCCATTTGGTGATCGGTGAAGACTTCCGGTTTGGTCAGGGCCGTGCCGGTGGCCCCGAAGACCTGCAACGTTTCGGCACAAAGATGGGATTTGATGTCACCGTGGCTGAAATCGTCGGGGGCGCAGACGGACGGTTCTCGTCCACAGCGATCCGTAAGGCCCTGTCAGAGGGGCGCCCTGCGGATGCAGCAACCATGTTGGGTCACTGGCATCGGATAGAAGGCCCGGTTATCGGCGGGGAACAGCGTGGCCGCGACCTGGGCTATCCCACAGCAAACATGTCCCTCGCAGGCTTGCACCAACCAAAATTTGGCGTCTATGCCGCTCTGATTGACATCGCCGACGGCCCACACGCAGGGCGTTATCAAGGGGCTGCATCGCTTGGCGTTCGTCCCATGTTTGACGGTGACATTCCAAATCTGGAAACCTTTTTATTCGATTTTTCCGGTGACTTGTATGGCACTGTCCTGTCAGTGGCTCTGGTGGAATATCTTCGGCCTGAAGCGCGGTTTAATGGCTTGTCAGAGCTGATAACGCAGATGGATGCGGACTGTGTGCAGGCACGACGCATACTGGAAACGATATGACAGACCCGATACAACGCACCGGCCTGCGGTCTGAATTTTGGAAGTCCATTCCCTTAGAAAAGCTGACACAACCCGAATGGGAAGCATTGTGCGATGGGTGCGGGAAATGTTGTCTGAACAAGATCGAAGATGATATCTCGGGCGAAGTGTTTCTGACACGGGTGGCCTGTCGTTTGTTCGATGATACGTCATGTCATTGTTCGCATTACCAAGGTCGTCACAAATACGTGCCTGAATGCATCGTGCTGACGCCTGCCACTGTGGAACAACACAGCTATTGGTTGCCACGCACCTGCGCCTATTTGCTCGTTTGGCAAAATGAGCCGCTGCCAGACTGGCATCCTTTGCTTACTGGCTCATCAGATAGTGTGCATCAGGCTGGGGTGTCGATGATCGGGCAGACAGTGCCGGAATTTAATGTCGACGACGACGACTGGGAAGATCACATTATCGAAGAACCCGTATGACGCAGGAGCCCCATCATGCACTTTGCCTCTGACAATTCCGGTACTGTCCCCGCACAAGTGATGGACGCGCTGGTGAACGCGAATTCCGGCTATACAATGGCCTATGGGAATGATGAGCTTACAGCCAAGGTCCAATCCGAGATCCGACGGATTTTTGACGCACCAGACGCGCAGGTGTTTTTGGTGGCAACTGGCTCCGCCGCAAACAGCCTAGCCTTGGCCAGCCTGTGCCATCCATGGCAAACTGTTTTTTGTTCTCCTGTAGCGCATATCCACGAAGACGAATGTAACGCGCCAGAATTCTTTACCGGCGGCGCCAAGCTGACCTTGGTGCCCGGCGACGACCGGATGACACCACAGGATCTGCGCGCCACAATCCTCGGCGAAGAAACGCGCGGTGTTCATGGCCCGGGCCGAGGCCCGGTGTCGATTACACAAGTGACAGAACGTGGCAATGTCTATGACCTTGAGACGCTGCAAAACCTCTGCTCTGTCGCCAAAGAATTTGGGCTGCCGGTACATTTGGATGGTGCACGCTTTGCCAATGCCATGGTGGCACTTGGATGCTCTGCCGCGGATATGACGTGGAAGGCAGGGGTGGATGTGGTCAGCTTCGGTGGGACCAAGAATGGCCTTTTGGGGGTCGAGGCCGTCGTCTATTTTGATCCTGCCAAAGCACAACATTTCGAATACCTCCGCAAGCGGGGGGGGCATCTGTTTTCCAAACACCGCTATCTCGCCGCACAAATGGCAGCCTATTTGCAAAACGACCTGTGGATTGATCTTGCACAACAAGCGAACGCTGCATGCTCCCGGCTGACGCAGGGGCTGCGCAAGCACAATCGGGTTGAGATCGTCAATGATCCACGCGCAAACATGCTCTTTGCCAGAATGCCCCGCGGCTGGCATCAGGCTGCCTACAGCGCGGGGGCATCCTACCATTTGTTCGAAGGATCCATGGATGCCCCTGACGACCAGCCGCTTATGGCACGATTTGTCTGTGATTGGGCACAAACATCTGATGGGATCGACCAGTTCCTGGACCTGCTCCCTGCAGGGTAACGCGGGACGCAGTCAGGGCGGCATGGGGTGATGTATTAAAACAAAAGGTGTCTAAAAAGACCCCTGTAAAGTTGGCGCACGTCAAGTTGAGCCGTGGCGTCGCGCGTTTCATACCGTCAGGACGTGCAATAAAGAACCTCAAAAACTTTCCAGACCTGAGAAGCACTTCATACGCAAAAGACGGCCCGATTCATCCGTAGGATGCGTGTGCCGCCACGACGCCCTCTGCGTGTATTGCGCGGTCATGAGGTGTTTTTGATCAGAAGATTGGACCTTTAATCTCTTTCCCTGCCCCAGAAACATCGTCAGAAAAATAACATGACCATCTTTTTCGTTTTTCTTGTTCCATATGCCACGCTCTCTGCCTGTGTGTTCGTTATATTCAAAAGCATTGATCGCAAGCGTCAGGCTTTGATAGCCGACCCGGCGATAGGTCTGGATTTCGGGTGGCTTGTTACCGCGATGGTGTTGGGGCCGCTTTTGTTCACAGCACTCACAGGCATTCTTGCTGTACCAGTCATCGGATTGGCGTTCGGTATCCTGCCTTATGTGGTGTTTGGCATTCCTGTAATGAGCCTTGTTCTGCTCCGCTTTCGCGGCCGACCATTGGTTTTTGTTGGGGCCTCGGTGGTCACAAATCTGGCACTGCTTCAGGCCCAGAGATATGTCGGCGACATTCTTCCGTTTTTGCTCCCGCCGGCAGAGATGCTTACATGGCAAATCGGTTTTGGTGTGGCATGGTCTGCGATCAGTGGCTGGCTTTATCAAAGATGGAGCCATCGCAAACCCTTGGACCACGTGTTTTAGTCACAGGCCCAAGGCGTTTTTAGGCAAGGTGGCACGCGGGACAGGTCGTTTGGATCAGATAATAGGGCCAGATACAATTTGCGGTCAAAATGTTGCCTGTCAGAGAAGAGGGCTCCATTGCTAACAGCACCGCGCGGGGGCCGCACCTCAGTAGCTATATTCGGTGTAGATCCGGTTTAAATCACCTTGCCAATCACCACGATAGCGCTCTAGCAATTCGTCTGCCGGAACCTGTCCACTGTCTACGCTTTCCTGTAATGCATTCAGAAAATGGGTCTCGTCGGGGACCAATCCACCCGCCCCCGGTTGCGCCCGCGCCTTGAGACCGGCCTCGCAAATCGACAGCACCTGTCGCGACAGCTCACGCATGTTGATTGACCCGACCTGTGCATGCAGTCCGTGCTCGGCTGCGGCCACGCGCAAGGCTTCTCGGGTCTCGGTGTCCCATCCTTTGACCAGATCCCATGCAGCATCAAGCGCCGTCTGGTCATACATCAATCCTACCCAAAATCCCGGCAACGCGCACAGACGCCGCCAAGGCCCCCCGTCCGCGCCGCGCATTTCAATGAATTTCTTGATGCGGGCTTCTGGAAAGACTGTGGTCAGATGATCGGCCCAATCTGACAGGGTCGGACATTCACCCGGCAAGGCGGGCAGTTTTCCCTTTAGAAAATCACGAAACGACATGCCAAGCGCATCGACATACACGCCATCGCGGTAGACAAAATACATTGGCACATCCAGCGCGTATTGCACCCATGCCTCAAAACCGAACCCCTCATCAAAGACAAAGGGCAACATGCCGGTCCGATCTGCATCCAGATCGCGCCACACCCGGCTGCGCCAGCTTTTGTGACCGTTGACGGCACCTTCAAAGAATGGAGAATTGGCAAACAAGGCTGTGGCGACCGGCTGCAACGCCAAAGCCACACGCAGTTTTTGCACCATGTCGGCCTCGGACCCGAAATCAAGGTTCACCTGTACCGTGCATGTCCGGCGCATCATTGTGGTGCCCATTGTGCCGACTTTGTCCATATAGGCGTCCATCAGCTTGTACCGGCCTTTGGGCATCAGCGGCATTTGCGCATGCGACCAATGCGGCGCGGCACCCAGACCGATAAAGCCTACGCCGATTTCGTCCGCGATGGATTTGACCTCACGCAAGTGATCGTTGACTTCGTCACAGGTTTGATGGATCGTTTCTAAAGGAGCCCCCGACAGTTCCAACGCACCACCCGGTTCAAGACTGATATTGGCGCTGCCCTTGGTCAGTCCGATCAGATGGCCCCCTTCGGTCACCGGATCCCAGGAAAAGCGGTCGCGTAAACCCGTCAAAACCGCGTGGATCGACCTCGTACCCTCGTAGGGCAGTGGCATTAACGTGTCTTTGCAATATCCAAACTTTTCATGTTCGGTCCCAATACGCCAATCTTGCTTTGGTTTGCATCCAGACTCGAGATAATCTGCCAACTGCGAATGATGTTCGATCAAGCCGCCACCGGTCTGTGGAATGGACATAAGATGAAGACTCCGTTTGTCTTGACAGCCAGAGCGCACCTGCTCTGCTTATAAAGCCAAGAGTTGTGTTGAAAACTGCGAAGTGTCAATCCAGATGAAAGGCTATCTGCGCCAAAGTTGCGCCCGATTTCGCGACCGTGTTGCTTGCAATAGCAGTGTGCTGTTGACACCCGGCAGACTGCTGAACAGATCAAAAAGAGTTTCCGCCCCGTCTGCAGTCACGGGGATTGCTAAAGACGGCTGACCCGGCTGATCTAAAATCCAATGCGCAGGCCGCCCGGTCGGGTCATAGCCCAAGCCCGAAATCTCTGACAAATCGGCACTTCCGCCGGTTAAGGGGCCAAAATATGTGATTTTACCCTCGACAACGGATACCATCCCCGGTCCATCCCCAGTGGTGACAAACTGCGCCCGTACTGCGCCAGTCACAATCAAGCCCGATCCAGCGATAACGAGCACCCATCCGAAAATGGCAACTGCACCGCCAGAACCCAAAACCCAGTACACGCCAAGCCCGGCAAGGGCTGCACCTAACAAGACATCACGCCAACGATGCAAAGCCGCGGCAATTTCGGGACGGATCAGATCCATTCAGACGATCTCCACTTGGTGCATAACATTCGTGAAATACCTTTGCATATGTTGAAAGCCAATCCATTGAAAAACTGACCCACAGCCCGACCGTCGATATTTAGGGGCTTCATTGGCCTGCAAAAAGAGGGCCATCCAAGCAAAATTATATATGTGCCCAAACTGCAATGTCCTGCATCGCAGGTGCCCAGTAAAAGCAAAGACCACCTGACCAAAAATAGACCGCCCTTTCTATTTGAATGCAGAAGGCTGCTACTGACACACATCGTTTGTCTGGCTGCAAGGCCGAGCAGGACGCCCCAACGGTGTGAAAAATCACCAATCGCCCAACGCCATTTGCCACACCGTCAACGCAGCCACCGCTGCCGTATCCGCCCGCAAAATACGAGGCCCAAGACAAATACGGACCGACTGATCCATATTCAGCAACTTTATCCGTTCGTGTTCGGAAAACCCGCCCTCAGGTCCAATGACAACGGCCCAAGGACCAGATTTTGCGTCGGTCAGATGGTTTCCGGTGCCTGCACCAGCGGCTGCTTCGTCGCAAAACATCAATCCCCGCTCAGAGGGCCAACGATCCAGCAGGTCATTGAGACGTTGCAGTTGGGTCACCTCGGGCACAAAAGTCCCTCCACACTGCTCTGCTGCTTCAATGGCGTGCGCTTGCAGCCTGTCCTGACGGATGCGTTCTGCATTTGTAAATTCCGTTTGGATGGGACAAATGCGCCGGACACCCATCTCTGTCGCTTTTTCCACAATGAAATCAGTGCGCGCTTTTTTAATTGGTGCGAATAGCAGCCAAAGGTCTGGTGGCAGGCGCAATGGCGACATTTGCATTAAGCAAGTCAGAACACCACCGCGTTTGGATGCGACGGCGACCTCGGCCTGCCACGCCCCGTCTTCACCATTGAACACGGTGAGGACATCGCCAACCCCCAATCGCATAACCCCGAAAAGATAATGCGCCTGATCCCGCGACAGCGGGATGGCTTGTGTCTCATGGAGAGGGTGTTTTAGATAGAGTCGAACCTTTGATGCCATGAGGCGCAGCATATGACCACGCCACCCTCAAGACCAGAGCCTGCAGGCATCGTCTCGGATGCAGTTGACGGAAATTGGGTTGATAGATTTGCCCCCTTGCGGCTGCGTCCCTATCTGCGCCTGTCACGGGCAGACAGGCCCATTGGAACCTGGCTTTTACTGCTGCCGTGCTGGTGGGGGCTATTTTTGTCGATGGCAACAGATAGCAAGGCCAGTGTATTCGATGCCTGGATCTTTGTCGGATGTGCTGCCGGGGCATTTTTGATGAGAGGCGCGGGCTGCACCTGGAATGATATTACCGACCGTGAGTTTGATGCCAAAGTGGCGCGCACGGCATCGCGGCCGATCCCATCGGGGCAAGTGTCCCCGCGCAGCGCAATGATCTGGATGATTGTTCAAGCAGCGCTGGCCTTTCTGATCCTTCTAAGCCTGCCTTTAAATGCTATTTATCTTGGTATTCTGGCGCTGGTTCCGGTGGCCGTCTATCCTTTTGCCAAGCGCTTTACTTGGTGGCCGCAGATTTTTCTTGGTATCGCCTTCAACTGGGGCGCTCTGCTTGCATGGACGGCACACAGCGGCAGTCTCGGCCTGCCCGCAGTTATCCTGTATCTTGGCGGTATGATCTGGACGTTGTTTTACGATACAATTTATGCCCATCAAGACATCGAGGATGATGCTCTGATCGGTGTAAAATCAACAGCACGCCTATTTGGGCAAACCTCGCCTCGGTGGCTGTGGGGTTTTCTGACTGGTACAACCATGCTTTTGGCGGTTGCGGTTTTCGCCGCATTACCCCCCGGACCCGCACGGTGGCTGGCACTGCTGGGCCCCGTTGCTCTTGCCCTTCAGATGATGTGGCAAATGCGACGCCTTGATATCAACAATCCCACACTTTGCATGCGTCTTTTCCGCTCAAACAGCACCGGAGGGCTCTGGGTTACGCTGTTTTTCGCCGGTGCAGCACTGCTGTCACAAGTCACCTGATTGATCCCGGCGCATTCCCGCTTTATCACGACGGATATCGTGTTCTTTAAACTGATGACGTATTCATGCGAGTGTGGTCTTTTTTTGTCTTTTTGCTTGCTGCCGGTGGATCGGTGGCAGTTGCACAGTTTGGTGTGCAAAAAATCGAAGAGGCCACAGAAAAAGCGGTGCGGGCTGAGATCACAACGCAACCGGATCTGGGCTGGGTGTCATTGGACACCGACGGCCTGCTGGTTTTTCTTGCAGGAACCGCACCTGATGAGGCAACGCGCGCCCGCGCCATCAGTGCCGCCGGACGGGTCGTCGACACTGCAAGACTGATCAACCAAATGGAGGTCGCAGAAACCGAAGGCCTTGCCGCACCCCGATTTTCGCTTGAAATCCTGCGAAACGGATCTGGACTTTCGGTTTTTGGACTGGTGCCAGCTGATGCTGGCGTAGAGATCCTGCGCCAACGATTAAAAGACGCAGCTGGCGACGCGCCTTTGTCGGATTTTATCGAAACCGCAAAATTCGCACAACCCGCGACATGGGACGCTGCGACTCGTTATGCCATCGAAATATTGTCAGAGTTTCCACGGGCCAAAGTCTCGGTCACGTCTGACTATGTCTCATTGACTGCAATGGCTGCCACACCAGAGGCGAGCGCCAAACTGGAACGGGATCTCAAAGCCCGCGCGCCCCGCGGCGTGACGCTTGGACTGTCCCTGTCAGTTCCGCGTCCCGTGGTCTCCCCCTATACTTTGCGATTTGTGCGCAATGGCACGGGAACACGATTTGATTCCTGCCATGCACCTGAACAAACGCAGGTGACCCAGATCATAAATGCTGCTGCCGAGGCGGGCCTCAGCGAAGGCGCGAATTGTCGTGTGGCGCTTGGCACGCCGGGCCCGCGCTGGACACAAGCAGCAACCCTGGGACTTCGTGCCATTGCCGCATTCGGTGGCGGTGCCTTGACCATGACTGATAGCGATATTGCGCTGATTGCACCGGCCCAAACAGCACAGGCCGATTTTGACGCCATAGCAGGTGAGTTGGATACAGCCCTTCCGCCAGGCTTTGTCCTGACAGCGGTACTACCGGGCGCCGTCGAAGAGGAAGGGGGCGGACCCGCGCAATTTACCGCCACACTTAGCCCCGAAGGATTGGTTCAGTTGCGCGGTCAGATCAATTCCAGCATCGCGCGCGACGGTGCAGAAAGCTTTGCCAAAGCAATGTTTGGAAGCGACACCGTCCACATGGCCGCGCGTGTGGATAGCGCGCTTCCGAAAAGCTGGCCGCTTAGAGTTTTGGCAGCCCTCGCTGCCATGGGCGAATTGTCAAATGGAATTGTAACTGTCTCACCCGCACATCTAGAGGTACGCGGAACCAGTTCCAATCCAGAGGCCTCTGTCGCAATCTCTGGTATTCTGACCGAACGCCTTGGGGATGGCGCCCTTTTTGATATCGGCGTCACCTATCAGGAACCGGCCGAACTCTCTGCTGAGGCAGCGCCCCCCACTTCCAAAGAATGCGTTCTAAGGATTAGTGACATTATTGGCGCGCGCAAAATCACCTTTGAGCCGGGCAGCGCCAAACTGGATGGGACAACGGGTCCGCTCATGGATGAAATTGCGGAACTGCTTAAGCTATGTGGAGAGTTTCCCTTGGAAATTCAGGGGCATACGGACAGCCAAGGACGCGAAATCATGAATCAAGAGCTTAGCCAGAAGCGTGCCCAAGCGGTGATTGACGCCTTGTTCCAAAGACGTGTTTTGACAGGCAGCTACACTGCGCAAGGCTACGGAGAAATCCAGCCTATCGCTGACAACAGCTCTGAGGAAGGTCGCGAAGCCAACCGCCGCATAGAATTCGTACTGATCCAGCCAGAGGATCCAGAAACATCAACACTTACCACATTGGAACAGACCGAACAGGCGTCCGGAGACAGTCCATGAACCAGTTTATCTTTATCACTGCCACCTCTGCCGTGCTATTTTTGGCGTTTTGCCTCGGTTGGTTTTCACATTGGCTGCTTCACCGGTTCACGCGGGTGAGTGCCGAAGACGTGGACCAGCTGGAAAAAATCAGTCACGAACTGCATCATGCAGAAGAACAGCGTGATCAGGCCGTAATCTATTATCAACAACGGGAATCCGAACTGACAACCCGACTGGCTCAAACAGAACATGATTTGGCCGTGGCGATGGACGGACTGCGCAATGCTCGCGAAGAGGCCGAGGAATTACGCACCTATATCGAACGAGAAAGCAGCTTTTAGACCAGTCAGCCACATTCAAAGTTACGCAAGCCAAGGTGGATCGTTAGCCTGTTTCTTCCTACTGGGTGTCAGCTGACTGATCCAACATACAGTGCTCTTATAACGGCATTACAGGTCGAGCTGGACATGTCGCGCGTTTGCGCCGCTCCTTTGATAGCGTGATTGCACCAAAGTAGATTGACTACGCGACTAAAACGGATCTGCGAATTCCACCAAGATGGGGTGCGCATTGCACTAAAGAGTGGGCTTACGCGCAAACACAAGGTTTCGACCGATGGTGATTACACGTTTAATATTACACCAAATCAAAGTCGGCTGGCGTTATCAGTTATTTCCGGACGCAAGGGGGGGATGGCTATATCTGACCAGACCCCTCGATCTGCACTGTCGGTGCATCCTTAGCTGGGCCGTTCGCAATC
>JAQXDR010000049.1 GCA_029251265.1 Pseudoprimorskyibacter sp.
TTCGTGGTCTTGTATTTTGTAGGGGCCCAACTGCTCATACCCTCCAGCTATCATGCTGGATTCAAACAGTGAATCCCCAACAGGATTTGTGCAACAAAGCCCACTCCGCTATAAAGATAATAAGCGGGCCCCTCATGCAGAAAGTTTCGCGAACCTACCCCAAGCTTAGACTGCACCTATCTGAAATTTTCCCCGGGTCACCAACGGATCAGCTTTCGTCTTAGGAGGTGGATTTGACACTGACTTATGATCAAATTTCGGATTCACGTTTCAGCCAATTTTAGAAAAAGAAGTGCTGCTGGTTGGTCGATCTGGTGTGTTGGGTGGGAATTGCCCGATCAGTTTTGAGGCCTTGCTTGATTTGCCTTTGATTATTCTAGGCCAAGGTGTGAACACATGGGCTGTCATGGACGATCCTTCTTTTCTCACATGTCTTGAGAAAAGTGTACAATTTCAGATGAATGCGATTGCGGCGATTGCTGGAGCCCTTTTGTTGGGCGTTAGCCGTATTGTGGGAACCGAATTCCTAGCAATAGAACAAATAAAGGTAGGAAACCTGGTCGCCTGACCCATCCTAAAAAAACTTAAACCAGCTTCTCTACGTCGGTCAATCGAGCGATCATCCTGCAATCTTTGCCTTTGAAGTGGTTCGCACGCTTTGTGTAGACCTGAATATAGAGTTTGTTAGGACATAGAAGGGGCAAGCGATCCTGATGATTTGACAATGCGGACTTGATGCTGGGCCGCTGCGCTTGACGGATCCGGTCGAGGCCGATCGGTGCAGCTTTGGAATTGTTTGCTACATCCAGCGAGATAGTCGCAGAATTTCTTTGTTGTGAATTTGGAATGACTGTAGGCTATAAACAAAAGGAGAGTTAACATGACAAAAGTAATTCGTCGTTCGCTATCAATAGCGCTTTTTGCAGGCTTTGTTGCCAGCTCAGCAATTGCTGCCGATTGGAAATTCAACAACGGTCTTCCCGAAGGCCGCGGAGAATCCAAGCAACTTGAAAGCTTTGCGGCTGATGTTGCTGATCTGACAGACGGCAGCCTGACCATTGATGTTTTCCATGGCGGCTCATTAAACCTGAAAGATAACGATGTGGCACGATGGCTGCCGCGAGGGGCCGTGCAAATGGGGCTTGTTTGGGCAAATTACCTCGGCCGCGATGTGCCAGCGCTGAATGCTGTGATGATTCAAGGCTCTGTTGGTAGCCCGGAAGAGCTGATCACGGCTCTGCCTGAGATCCAAGAGATTTATGCCGAAGTACTGGGTGAGATGGATATTGTGCCAACTGGGTTTATGGCACTGCCTCTTCTGAAAGCTTCTATCTTCTGTCGTGAGAAGCCTGTCCGTACTCTTGAAGATCTCAGAACACGAAAGTTGAGAGTCTGGAGTAACGATCAGGTCGAAACATTTACCAAGTTGGGTGTATCAGCTCAAATTGTTGGTCAGAATGATCTTTACGTCGCTCTGCAAACAGGTGTTGTGGATTGCACCGTCTATCCGGCGCTTTTTGCTCATACGATATCGCTCAATGAGGTCGCGAAGTATGCATCTTACCTGTATCCTGTAGCAGGTGTGCCCTATGTGCTGGGTGCCTCGCAGGGGGCTTGGGATGGCTTGACCGATGCAGAGCGTGATGCGGTCAGTACGGCAGCTGCACGCGTTTGGGAGCGGACCAACGAATATTCCAAGGCTGAAGAAAACGAACAGGCCGCACGCGCAAAATTAACCGATCAGGGCGTTACATTTCTCGATGCGTTTTCTGACGAGGATCGGGCGGCGTTTCTCGATGCCGCATCGTCCACTTGGGAGGAAATGGCCGAAGATGCTGGCGGCAAAGCCCCTGAATATCGGCAGCGCATCCTTGATGTTCTTGGTCGATAGACTTGACGGTCGACAGGGCGGTACATAGGCGCTTGGCCATGATCTCTGTCCTCGTAAGGTACTGTACCTTGCTTTTTAAAGTAATGGCCGTTCTGGCGGCCATTGCTGGTACATTGATCGTGGTCATGATCGGCGCAAGCGTCACCATGCGCTATCTTGCCTACACACCGTTTCGATTTACCGAAGAACTGGTCGGATTGTTGATGACAGCCGCATTTTTTCTGGCCTTGCCGCTGGTTACGTTCAGGGCTGAACACGTTCGTGTGCAGGTGCTGGTGGCAGCGTTACCCGATACCGCACGTCTTTGGGTCACAAGGCTGGCAGCTGCGTTTGGTGCAGTGTTTTGTTTGTGGTTTTTTGGGTTATGTCTTCCGTGGTTTGAATTTGCATTTGAACGTAACATCAAAACCGAAGTTGGTCGTCTGTTAATGTATCCTTGGATGGCGCTTTTGCCTCTGTCGATGATACTAACCATGTTGGCGTTTGTTTTTCGCGTTGCGTCTGTGACGCAAAGACCTGCTGATACGCAGGCTAGATAAACTGGGGTAATCAGGTGGTAAGCTTTTGGGGAGTGTTGCTAGGCGGACTGACCGGTCTTGCGGGATCTGGTTTGGCGCTTGGTGCGGCGCTTGGACTTACTGGACTGCTCATTTTGCAGTTTGTCGCAGGCGGCATCACATTCGTTGCCGTCGACGCGGTCTGGAATGTGTTGAATTCGTTCACCCTGAGCGCAATCCCGCTGTTCATCATGCTTGGTGAAATTATGCTACGCAGTGGGGTTAGCCAGAAAATATACACCGCGCTCACGCCCCTTTTTCAACGCGTCCCTGGCGGATTGCTGCACACCAACATTGCGGTGTGTACTTTGTTCGGCGCGGTAAGCGGGTCCAGCCTGTCGACTGCCGCGGCCGTTGGATCTGTCGCGTATCCCGAAATGACAAAGCGCGGTTACGATCGGCGCGTTGTTGTTGGCTCTCTGGCCGGTGGTGGCACTCTTGGGCTTCTTATTCCGCCCAGCTTGTCGCTTTTGATATACGGGGCGCTGACAGAAACCTCGATTGGAAGATTGTTTTTGGCAGGCTTGGTGCCAGGATTGCTGTTTTCAGGGATGTTCATGGTCTACATCTATTTCAGATGCTTATCGAGTCCCGCACTTTCACCCCGGCAGGATACATCGGCGAGCTTTGCAGTCATCGTCAAAAATCTCTTCAGTCTCTGGCCGTTTGTCCTGCTGATCATGGCGATTATGGGGAGTATTGCATTCGGTATCGCCACACCGACAGAGGCCGCAGGCGTAGGCGTGATTGCCACCATCCTTGTGGGCAAGCTGTGGGGCAATTTGACCCTGAAAGTTCTGGCCCAAAGCATGTTCGCTGCAACGCTGCTGTACGCTTCGATTGCTTTTGTCGTGATGGGGGCAACCATTCTTGCACAAGCCGTCAGCTTGCTTGGGGTGCCTCAATCGATCTTGGATACCGTACGTGCCGCAAATCTTGGACCACTGACCGTGCTGGCGCTTGTGGTCACGATCTATCTTGTGCTGGGCTGCTTTTTTGACGGTCTGTCGCTGATGATCATGACCCTGCCGATTGTTGTCCCGCTCATGGTAGGGCTTGGATATGACGCCATATGGTTGGGTGTCATTATAACCATTATGATCGAGATCGGGCAGGTCACGCCGCCGGTCGGGCTCAACCTATCCGTATTGGTGTCCGTGACCAAAGATGACGTATCTTTGGGCGAGGCGGCTTTGGCAACTATGCCTTACTGGCTTATCTTGCTGGCGGGCGTGGCGATCCTTGCCCTGTTTCCACAAATTGCTCTTTTTCTGCCCACTGTTGTGATGTGACACCAAGACATCGCCCTAGGTTGGGATCACGCCGAGACCGAGAGGTAATGTGTTCATCATCTCATGTCCTGTCTCCGTGATCAGAACCTGATTTTCGATAATCATGCCCCCCACACCATCAATATACCAAGGGCATTCAAAGGCGATGACCATGCCTGCTTCAAATTCAACGGACGCATCTGCAGAAATAAAGGGCCATTCCTCGCTCCCAAGTCCGGCACCAAGCCCATGGCCAAAGTGGCCGCGCGTGTAGCGATCGAACCCTGCAGACCGGATCGCGTTTTGAGTGACGCGGTGGACCTCTGACAAGGCAACACCCGGAGCCAGCAATTTTGATCCTGCTTCAAAGCCGCTCATCAAGGCATCAAACAAAGATGATTGTAGACGATTTGGGCGGTCATAGACAAAAGTGCGGCCCGTATCCGATGAATAGCCGTCCACAAGGCATCCAACATCCACCTTGATAAGGTCTCCTGGTTGAATTTTTGCATTGCCGCCCCACGGGTTGGTCCCGACAGAGATATATTCCCAGTTTCCGCTCAACCTGACATGGTCCGGGTGGCTGTGGATTCCTGTCAGCCAGGCCGCTGCGAGCTGATTGCGTGATACGCCCTGCGAAATGGCCTGATGCACTGCTTTAAGACCACATTCGGATATGGAAACGGCCTGTCTTAGATTTGCAATCTCAGGGTCTGACTTCACCATTTTGATCCTGTGGATGGTATCACTTGCGTCCACCAGTTGCGCCGGGCTGAGTATGCGGCTGATTTCTGACAGGTCCCGCGCGGATATGGCATCTGCCTCAATGCCAATTCGCGCCTTGGTCAGACCGCGTTCTGACAGTGCATCGGCAAGATGGGCATAGCAGCGTTCTGGATCAAATGTAGTGGGCCGCTCAAATCCGCTTGATCTTTTGGCCGTGTCCCAAGCAGAGGCAATGATATCAACCGCTGAACCGTCCAGAATGACGCCTTCGAGATTTGTAGCTTCAACCCAAATTGGGCTTTCCCGTATGTCAGTGATATGACTGGTCTTGCGAAAGTTTGCAGCAAACAGATCGCTGACAACTGCCATTTCCGAAATAGCGGGGTCGGCAGGAACAAGCACAGCAACCGCACCTGTTTTACGCCACATTGTGGCCACCCCGGCAGGGCATCCTGTCGCGTATGCAAAGGATTCAGGGGCGAACAGAATTATGGCATCCAGATTTTCCTGTGCCATCAACTGTTCAGCGCGGCCTCTATCTAAATATGCCATGAAATTTGCCCTATTTTTTAGAAGTGTGCATCTGATACGGCTTGTAAGCAGCTTTTACCACGCAGCTAACCTTGCGTACACAAATCAATCTGAACCTGGTCCTGACCGCATGTTGCGCCTTCTCTTTTTACCAACCCCAGCCTTGTAGAGCGTTTTGGGCATTATCTACGGGTTGGTCGTACAGTCTCGTAGTTTGA
>JAQXDR010000103.1 GCA_029251265.1 Pseudoprimorskyibacter sp.
CTTCATTTTTTTCCACCTTGCGCATTCCTCCCGCGTGCGGCCACAGCCAAGGCACCAGCCGTTGGGACCGGTAAACTCACAAACATCGATGCACGGACTTTTGCGTTTCTTCATAGCCAAAAACCTATAGTAAACGATCAGAGGGTTAACAATTTCTACGTTTGTTGCTGCCCCAACGGCACACATCATCCTTCGTAATGTATAGCAGAATAGCGCAAGTTCGCTCCGCCAAACTCGGATGACCGCAAATCGCAGATAGTGAGCTTTGCCGCAATGGCATAGTTCTCGGTATCGCGCTACGAAGGAAAAACGGGTCATCCACCAATTGTGATGCACGACTACAAGGGCAAAGGATCAAGTCGCGGGACAAAGCGCCATTTAGCTGCCGTAGCCACCAGGGTCTTCTTTACGCGCAAAGGGGTCACCGATCTAACCTTTAGTCAAGCGCGGTGTCTCGCTCGGCACTACGAAGTCGACTGAGCGTGACCGGAGTAACACCAAGAAAGGATGCAATTAAGTAGTGGCCAAAGAGGCCTTCGTGACGTGGGAAATGCCGGCGAAACCAGGTCAGGCGATCTGCGCCGCCAAGTGCCGCAAGGCACCATTCCCGGTCAGCTTTAAGAGCCAATTCTTGTTGCAGAATGCCGTTTGCCCAGTCGCGAATTGGTTCGGAGACCAACATAAGCTCAGTCAAGGCGTTTCTGTCTATCTGCGCGACCAACGCGTCAGTGTTCACGTGTAATGAAACGCGCGAAATCCCGTTTCGCGTGCGCGCGACATTTGGTGCAACCACGCAGGGACCAGAGTGAAAACCTACACAAACGGCTCGACCTTCAGGGTCAGTGATTTGGCTGGTGGCGCGTCCATCAAGAATGATGTGTTCGAGCAGGTCAGGCTCGCCCTGTGACGCAATGCGACGTCCCTTTTCGAACAATTCAACACGCCATGCGGATGCGAATTCACGCGCAATCTCTTTATCCAAAGCGTTCGGCGAACCAATCAGAAAAGTAAAAAGATCCAAATCGCGAATTCCTTATCAAACGATAATGCCAGCTTTGTCTGCGCTCAGTACGACGCTGCAAACGGTAAGGAGAACAATCAAATGATGATACCAACAAAGCCGCACAAGCGGCATGCGGCCCTTTTCGATCTATCAGCGAAAGGGGCCTCACAACGCCTGAGGCAGCGCACCAAGTTCCAGATGCGGGATACAACAAGTACCCGAAAGAAGGGAAATCAAATATTCAGGATAGGTTTGGCCACAGTAGGTGGTTTGACAGTAGCGATTGTCGCGGCTGCGCTTGGGATGTTCTTTGCGACATCCGGGACATACGAGGTGGCCGCTACTGTCGTCGATGATGCAACGCTTCCGCAGATTGAAATCAAAGGCGTGCGTCTGCATGCAGAAACATACGGCGACCCATCGAACCCGGTGATCATCGTGCTTCATGGTGGTCCGGGCGGAGACTACAGATCACAACTTGGCGCAAGATCGCTGGCGAATACGAATTTTGTGGTATTTTACGATCAAAGAGGTGCAGGACTGTCTGAGAGAGTTCCGGCCGAAGAGTTAACCGTCGCCACATATATGGCAGAGCTTGACGGAGTTATCGAAAAATACTCTCCGGATCGTCCTGTAACCCTGTTGGGGCATTCATGGGGCGCGATGCTTGCCACCGCCTATTTAGGAGAAGCCCCCGAAAAAGTCGCACGCGCAATTTTGTTGGAACCGGGCTTTTTTACTGGCGAAGGTATGCAAAATTGGAAGCAAGCAGCAAATCCATTTATGTCTGGACTGGAATTTTATCAGCAGATCGTTGTCAGTGCTTTCCAATCGCTGCATGTGTCTGGCCCCGACCCGAGTGCCAGCAAAGACTATATGATGAGCGAAATTATTCACGAATTCACCAATCATCCTGAAAACCCGTATCATTGTCCTGGCGAAGATTTCGACGCGGCAACATGGCGATTTGGTGCAACGGCCAGCCAAGCGGCAGGCAAGACCAGTGCGGCCGACATTGATCTGATTGCCCAAGGTGCCAAAAGCTATGCCGGACCTGTCCTGTTGCTCGCCAGTGCGTGCAACCACTGGATTGGGCAGGATGCACAACGCGCGCACCTGAGCTTTTTTGCGCAAGGAAAGCTTCTGGTTGTACCAAATTCCGGTCACGATATGATTTGGGACAATCCGGCCGAAATAATGCCATTGATCCGTGCATTTCTTGACAAGTAAACCAGAGCCAAGGGCTGTTCCGTGTGGACGGCCCATTGCGACGGCGGTGCTGTATTTTTCTCGATTTTCCAACACAGCTAACGTTGAGCATCGTGGAGCCAAATTACGGCCGTGGGAAATTTCACGTTCGTGCAGCCGCATCTTTTGATAGCGGCATGGATCATGTGATTAACCTGCTATCGAACCACCGAATTAAGATGAAAATCATGACCGAAGAGACAATGGCAGCCGGTTTTGCATCCAGCTTTGCAGACCACGCTGGCTTTGTTGCACAAATCCGGCTGGGGTTTCACTGTTTGAATCCAGCATGATAGCTGGAGGGCATGAGCAGTTGGGCCCCTACAAAGTACAAGACCATGAACTGGTCTGCTTACAATGACAGTCTAAGCCGGCGCGGATCGCTGTTGATCTGGTTTGATCCTGTGATGGTTTGGGTGCCGCCGCCAGAAAACCCTGAACGTGAGCCTGCCCTATCGT
>JAQXDR010000055.1 GCA_029251265.1 Pseudoprimorskyibacter sp.
TCGAATACCATCCGCACAGCATGTTCGCGCACCTCTGGTGAATATCTGTTTCCAAATTTGTTCTTTTCCATAACCCAGTATCCTTACTTCCGGGTCTCCGGCAAACAAGGGGCGGTTCAGATCCATGTGAGCTTGCGGATAATGCGTCTGCTTGCGTCGCGTATTTCATATCAATTTTGGAAATGACCGACTGTCTGAGACGGTTTTAAAGGCCCGCGTTGTGTTTGATCTGTCGTCTCCTTGGCGAGTTTGCCAAGTGATGTTGGAGGAGGGCCAAAAGGCTTGGCAGCTTGGGTGGCATGTGTTAGGCGCTCTGCATGATCGTACTTTGTTGTAATACAGACATTATTCTCCGCTGACCTTTTGGCGGGACGATCATCTATATTCTTAACAGATTTGGTCGTCCCACCGCGTGACAAAGCCCGCAAGGACCCCATCCTGATGACAATTCAACTGCACAATACTCTGACCCGGCGCAAAGAGGTTTTCTCGCCGATCGACCCTGCCAATGTGCGGATGTATGTCTGTGGACCCACCGTGTATGATCGGGCGCATTTGGGCAATGCACGGCCTGCCATCGTTTTTGATGTCCTGTTTCGCCTATTGCGCCTCACCTACGGTGAACATAATGTGACCTACGTCCGGAACTTCACCGATGTGGACGACAAGATCAATGCACGCGCGGCCCGTGACAATAAGCCGATTTCAGACATCACCGAGGAAACGATCGCATGGTATCTGGATGATATGGCAGCCGTCGGCGTCGGTTTGCCGACCTATATGCCGCGGGCAACCGAATACATTGCACAAATGCGCGACATGATTGAAGATCTGATTGCAAAGGGTCATGCGTATACGGCCCAAGGGCACGCTCTTTTTGCGGTCGACAGCTATGCGGACTACGGTGGTTTGTCCGGTCGATCCGTGGAAGATATGATCGCAGGCGCGCGGGTCGAAGTGGCCCCTTACAAGCGTAACCCGATGGATTTCGTGTTATGGAAGCCGGCAGAGGATCATGAACCGGGCTGGGACAGCCCCTGGGGGCGGGGGCGTCCGGGTTGGCATATCGAATGCTCGGCCATGGCGCGAGATCTTTTGGGGGACGCTTTTGATATCCATGGCGGGGGCAATGACCTGATGTTTCCGCACCATGAAAACGAGATTGCGCAAAGCCGTTGCGCCCATCCTGAATGCGGGTTTGCCAATATTTGGATGCACAACGAAATGCTTCAGGTCGAAGGCAAGAAGATGTCAAAATCGCTTGGCAACTTTTTTACTGTGCGGGATCTGCTGGACAAAGCCGTCCCCGGAGAGGTGATCCGCTTTGTCATGTTGATGACGCATTATCGCAAGCCTATGGATTGGACTGCGAGCAAGGCCAGCGATGCGCAGTCGACGCTGCGCAAATGGCACAGTCTGGACAGACCAGACCTGCCGGCAGGCCAACCGCGCGCCGATATTGTTAAGGCGCTGTCAAATGATCTCAACACATCGCTGGTGCTGACCCTTTTGACGCAATGGGCGGATACGCTTCGAAAACGATCGCACGACAGCGTCCAAGCACAAGAGGTTGCAGATTTCTTTGCCTCTGCTCGTTTGATTGGTCTGCTTGACGACACAACGAGCATGGGCGCATGGGTGTCTGCAGGCGCTGTGACTGATCATTCTTATGATACAGATTTGAACACTCTGGGGGACCGGTTGCGGGACTTGCGCATCGAGGCAATGCAGACCAAGAATTTTAACGCCGTTGATGATCTGAAAGCAATGCTGATTGCGGCAGGGATCGAGGTGCGCATGTCCAAGGCTGGGGTCGATCTGATGCCAGCAGACGGGTTTGATCCTGTGAAATTGAAAGGTTTGATGTGATGGAACGCGACCGCTTGTATCTGTTTGACACCACGCTTCGAGACGGTCAGCAAACACAGGGTGTACAATTTTCCACAGCAGAAAAACTGCGCATTGCCAAGGCGCTTGACGCGCTTGGAGTTGACTATATCGAAGGCGGATGGCCGGGTGCGAACCCCACTGACAGCGCCTTTTTTGACGTCGCGCCAAAAACGCGCGCAACCATGACGGCTTTTGGCATGACAAAGCGCGCAGGTCGGTCTGCGGCCAATGATGATGTGTTGGCGGCCGTTGTGAATGCAGCAACACCCGCGGTGTGTCTGGTGGGCAAAAGCCACGACTTTCATGTCACGCGTGCACTGGGCATTTCGCTTGCAGAAAACCTCGATAATATTCGCGACAGTATTGCGCATTTGCTGGACCGGGGACGCGAACCCTTATTTGACGCAGAGCATTTTTTTGACGGGTATAAGGCCAACCCGGACTATGCAGTATCCTGTCTGAACGCGGCACTTGAGGCGGGTGCGCGGTGGGTCGTGCTATGTGATACTAACGGAGGAACGCTGCCTGAGGAGATCGGCCGCATAACGGCGGATGTGATTGCCGCGGGGATCCCTGGATCCCATTTAGGTATTCATACGCATAACGATACAGAAACGGCCGTGGCCGGAACACTGGCGGCGGTTCTTGCCGGTGCCCGGCAAATCCAGGGGACCTTGAATGGTTTGGGCGAACGTTGCGGCAATGCCAATTTGACCTCCATCATTCCGACGCTTTTGCTCAAGGCACCGTTTCGCGATCGGTTCGAAATTGGCGTAAGCGAAGAGGCACTTGCTGGTCTGACCAAAACCAGCCGTATGCTGGATGATATTTTGAACCGTGTTGCAATGAATCAGGCTGCTTATGTTGGGGGCAGTGCCTTCGCCCACAAGGCGGGATTGCACGCCAGTGCGATTTTGAAAGATCCAACCACCTATGAACACATCGCACCGGCCTGTGTTGGTAACGACCGGATAATCCCAATGTCAAATCAGGCAGGTCAGTCCAATTTGCGTCAAAGACTAAGCGACGCTGGGTTGCAGGTGTCTCCGAAAGATCCGGCTTTGACACGTATTCTGGACCGGATCAAGCTGCGCGAGGCGCAGGGCTATTCCTATGATACAGCGCAAGCCAGCTTTGAGCTGCTGGCAAGAGAAGAACTGGGCGTGCTGCCACAGTTCTTTGAGGTCAAGCGCTATCGTGTCATGGTGGAAAGACGTAAGAATAAATATAATCAGATTGTCAGCCTGTCCGAGGCCATGGTTGTGGTCAAAGTCGATGGCGAAAAGAAGATGTCTGTCAGCGAAAGCATGGATGCAGAAGGCTGTGATCGTGGGCCTGTGAATGCGCTGTCAAAGGCTTTGTCCAAAGATCTGGGACAATATCAGGATGCAATTGCAGATATGCGTTTGGTTGATTTCAAGGTGCGTATCACGCAAGGCGGAACTGAGGCCGTGACGCGGGTGGTTATCGATAGCGAAGATGCCGCGCACAGGCGTTGGTCGACTGTTGGGGTCAGTGCCAATATTGTTGATGCCAGTTTTGAGGCGCTCTTGGACGCCGTCCGCTGGAAGTTGGTCCGCGATGGAGCTGGAACGTGAACGGCGCGATGTTTTCTCCATATTTAGACGATTTACAGGATGAGTTGAAGGCAAAGGTTATTTCTACAAAGCCTCTGCAAACAGGCATGCATCCATTTTCCGTACGGCATGGCAGAGCATGCTGTACGATTGGCACCTTGCTTATGATGCACAGTGCATGACCCTGATTACAGGTGATCTTGCTGCCTGCATGGCAATTGTCGAGCGCGGTGATCCGGACAGGTTTCTTGCTCTGATGGCCATGCCGTTGGCCGCCCGCGCGCAGCTTGCTCCGCTTTTTGCGATGAATGTCGAAGTGGCGCGTGCGCCTTGGGCCTCGTCCGAGGCAATGATTTGCGAAATGCGGCTTCAATGGTGGCGCGATGTCTTGGAAGAGATCGCAGGCGGAGACGCCGTGCGACGGCACGAGGTGGCCACACCGCTTGCAACGGTGTTGCCTGCGCAACAGGCGCAAGCGTTGGATGGTCTGGTTGCAGCACGGCGTTGGGACATCTATCGCGATGCCTTTGAAGACGAGGCGGCGCTTAAGATCTATCTGGGTCAGACGGGCGGTATTTTGATGTCTGCGGCGGTTGCCGTTTTGGGCGGTAAACCCGACGCCGCCGCGCATCATTTCGGAACGGCACTGGCTGTGGCGGGTTTTTTGCAAGCTATACCAGAACTTGAGTCCCGCGGTCGAATTCCCATGGTGGACGGGCGTCCTGCCGCCGTCAGGTCATTGGCGCAGTGGGGTCTTGACCAGATTGCACAGGCGCGGCGTGAGGGAATAGGAAAAAAGGGCCGTGTTGCGGTTTTGACCGCATGGCAGGCAGAACCGCTGTTGCAGATGGCACGACGTCATCCCGAACATGTTGCAAATGGCGCTTTGCACCTCTCGGAGGTTTCGCGCCGCTGGCGGTTGCTGGCTGCTGGTATCACGCGCAGGGTCTGATCCGAGATCACGATGTTAGAAGGTCTGCTGGAGGTTTTTTATCTGACCGCAAGACATGAAGTCTGACACAAGCGCGCGCGGCAAGATCAAGTGTTCTGTCGTGATCTCAGCATTAACCAGAGCAAAGATCCCCCCGCCAGAACAAGAAAGGGGGCCATTGCCATATTGACTGCGGTCCATCCGGCCTGTGGTGCGCCGCCGGTACAGTTCATCAACCCGCCCGATGCGACCGATGCCACAGTCACTCCGCCAAAAACAATCAGATCGTTCATACCCTGAATGCGGCCACGCTCTTGTGTCGAATGCGACGCGGCCAGCATGGACGTTGCACCGATAAAGCCAAAGTTCCAGCCCAGTCCCAATAAGATCAGCGCGATAAAGAAATTCCCCAACGTAATGCCTGCCAACGCAACAGCCCCTGCCAGACCTAGGATTACAAGGCCTGCACCAATGACCCGTTCTACGCCAAACCGGTTGATCAGATGTCCTGTAAAGAAAGAGGGAGCAAACATCGCGAGGACATGGCCTGTCACAACGAACCCTGCGATGGCTTGAAATTGTTCTCGTAAATCACCCGGTGCTAGCCGTTCGGCCAAACCAGCTGGCAGCGTGGTTGCACCACTTAGCCCACAACCGACAACGGCAAGTGGCGTTGAGGTCATAACCAAATTCATTAGCGCGTAAGACACCATTGCGCAGATAATAGCCACCGCAATGCGCGGTGTGGTCAACAGCTCAAGTCGTGTTCGGCCTTTGGGAGCGCCCTTTTCCTGCAAAGGCGGTGTTGGAATATCCAAAAAGAAAAACAAACCGGCCCCAAGAATATTCAAAAGCGCAACCGCAATATATGTGCCGAAAAAGGGAAAGGGAGAGATCGAAAAAGAGGTCGCCGTCGCAAGCTGCGGGCCAATGACCGCCGACAGCAATCCCCCGGCCATAACGTAGGAAATTGCCTTGGCGCGATAGGTGTCTGATGCGGTATCGGTGGCCGCAAACCGGTAAAAGCCTTGGGCGGACATATATATGCCGGTAAATAGGCTTCCTAACAGAAATATGGGGAAAGATCCTTGGTAGATCCCAAGAGCACTGAGACTGGCCCCAAGTGCACCACCGGTTGCACCAACAAGAAAACCTGTTCTGCGTCCATACCGTTGCATGATGTTCGACAACGGCGTTGCCGTGATCATGCTGCCAAGCACCACCAGCGAAATAGGCAGCGTTGCAAAACACAAGTTGGATGCCAACGACTGGCCTGCCAGTCCACCAACGGTAAAAATCATCGGCATTTGTGCGCCAAGGACGGCTTGGATCATGATCAAAACACGAACGTTTTTACGGGCGCGGGTATCGTCGGGAAGGGAGGCGGTATCACTCATACTGAATGCGTAAGCCCGGGTGATCGGCTGGGCAAGAGCGGCTGCAGTTATATTTACAAAACTCTTTGACCGGAGCCCTGAAAAATGACGAATTTTTGATGTCATGTCTCCCTTGGGGCCGTGCTGTCTTGGGTTGGGCCTTTGCATGCATGCAACGGATCCACTGTCGGTCAGAAGGTCTATGTCGGCAAACACGCGCCTTTGTTGCTTTTGAATCGCATTTGCAGATACGCGGCGGCTATGACTAAGGGCACAGTAATGATAGCGATAGCGCAGGCATGAAACAGGAGCTGTAGTGTTGGAGCGGATTATTCAGACCGACGCCTGTGTCGCAGAGGGCGCAGCATGGCTGGCGCGTACCGAGCCGCGCTTTGATCATGCGCTAACGCTGACGGGTCCGCTTGCTTTGCGCAGAAAGCCAGACGGGTTTGCCGAGGTCCTGAGCGCAATTGTCAGCCAACAGGTGAGCGTTGCGTCAGCGAGGGCAATATGGGGGCGTTTGCAGTCTGCGGGAATGGTAACACCGGAGGCCATTCTGGCCTCTGATGATCAGATTTTGCGCGGTCTGGGTCTAAGCCGACAAAAGGTTCGCTATGCATTTGCGCTGGCCGAGGCCGGGATAGACTACGATGGCTTGCGGGACCTTCCTACATCTGACGTGGTCAAGGTGCTCACAGGTGTAAAGGGGATCGGTGTTTGGACAGCAGAAATTTATGCCATGTTCTGCCTTGGGCGGGCGGATGTTTTTGCTCCGGGCGATCTGGCCTTGCAGGAATCTGCACGTCTTCTTTTTGAGCTGGAGCATCGCCCGAAAGAAAAAGAACTGCGACAGATGGCCAGAGCGTGGAGTCCATGGAGATCGGTTGCCGCGCGAACGCTGTGGGCGTACTACCATGTTGCAAAGGATCGAGAGGGGATCGCATGACACGGATTTTGCAAGCAGGCCGCAAAGGCCCAGTTTCGGGCGAGATGCGTTCCGCAGTGGTGTTTTTACATGGGTATGGGGCAAATGGGGCGGATCTTTTGGGATTGGCAGATCCCTTGGGCGAACATTTGCCGGATACGTTGTTTGTGGCGCCAGATGCGCCCGAGGCCTGCGCGGGTGCGCCCATGGGATTTCAATGGTTTCCGATTCCCTGGATTGATGGATCCAGTCAGGAAGAAAGCGAAACCGGTATGCGTGCGGCTGCCGAGGATTTGAATGCCTTTCTGGACGCACTTATGGTGGATGAAGATCTGTTGCCGGAACAGGTTGCACTGGTGGGCTTTAGTCAGGGTACGATGATGAGCCTGCACATTGCCCCGCGCCGCGAAGACGCTTTGGCCGGGGTTGTTGGCTTTTCCGGACGGCTTCTATCGCCGGACTTGCTGGTGGACGACGTGGTCAGTCGGCCTCCGATGTTGCTGGTACATGGCGATGCTGATGATGTGGTTCCCCCGCAGAGCCTGCCAGAAGCGGTTGAAGCGCTGCAAGAGGCGGGCTGGAAGGACGTTTTTGCGCATATTATGAAAGGCACTGGCCATGGAATTGCGCCAGATGGGCTAGGCGTGGCCTTGGCCTTTTTGCGCGACAAGTGTGGGTTTTGAAAACCAGCGTCTTGCTGGCAAGCGGGGCGCTTCCGCGCGCTTTTTAATCAGATATCTGCAGGGCGACGCTCAAGCATTGCCGTGTACCCGGTATCTGGGGTGGCTGTGGCACTGATAGGAACTGGTTATACAGCAAACACCTGCGAAACGGTGCGTTTCGGACCACCTGCCGAGACTTCTGCTGTCGTTTCAGGCGACACACAGGGCGGTGACAATGGGTACAAAATCCTGTGCTTTTAGGCTTGCTCCGCCGACCAATGCGCCATCGACATCGGGTGTCGCAAAAATATCGGCAGCATTGCTTGCCTTAACACTGCCGCCATACAGAAGGCGTATCGTATCGCCTTGAGATGCAAAACGGTCACACAAAGCGCTGCGCAAAGTGTTGTGGACTTCGGCTATTTGCTCAAGGGTTGGGACCAGACCTGTGCCTATCGCCCACACCGGTTCATACGCGACGACGAGCATGTCGCCGGTCTGGCCTTCGGGAACCGATCCTGCAAGCTGGCGTTTCACAACTGCAAGAGTGTCGCCAGCATTGCGTTCCTGAAGTGTCTCGCCAATACATACGATGGCGACTAATCCCGATGCTTGAGCCGCCTTAGTTTTGGCACAGACCAGTGCATCAGTTTCCCCATGATCCGCCCGGCGTTCGGAGTGGCCCAGAATGACATGCGTCGCGCCCGCCTCGGACAGCATCTCAGCAGATAGGTTTCCTGTGTGGGCACCGCTGGAATTTTCATGGCAATCTTGTGCGCCAATTTTTACGCTGGCCGGTGCCCGATCTGCGGCGGCGCTGATCAATGAAGCCGGAGGACAGATCAACACTTCGGCAGGTCCGTCTGCGACCTGTGCCATCGCGTCCAGTTCACCCAAAGCCGCGCGAGAGCCATTCATTTTCCAATTGCCTGCTGCGAGTTTCCGACGCATTTTTTCTGCCCCTCATTCTGGTGGCGCTATCGTCACCAATTGGCACGTAGCGTCAAGGTGTTTTCAACCTTGGTTGCTGTGGCGCGTGGCGGATCGATCTGGTCTTGTGAAGGCCATTTTTTAGAAGATCCACCTGTTAATGAAATATAGTAATTTCGGGTCAACGTTTGGTCGATGTGACCGGCTATGACGTCTTGGACGCATTATCCGAAAGATGTCAGCTCTTGGCGGCTGCGTCACGCTCCGCCTGAAGTTCAGACACGTCTTTGAAATTGATTGATTCCCCACACCCGCAAGCATCAGAAACGTTGGGATTCCGAAATTTGAACCCAGATTCCAAAAGGCCAGTCTCATAGTCGATTTCGGTACCGAAAAGAAACATTTGCGCCATAGGTGCTATCAGGACACGGGCACCGTCTTGTTCGACGACTTCATCATTTGAATCGGCCGCGTCGACGTATTCCATGGTGTACTCCATGCCTGCGCATCCGCCTTTCTTTAGACCGATGCGTAGGCCCGCACGCCCGTCTCGCGTCATAAGACGTGATATCTGGGCAGAGGCTGCCGAAGTCAACGTAAGAGCTTGTTTCCCGGGTATGGTGAACATAATGCTGGCCTTATAAACGAACCCTACAATAATTAGGGCTTGGACGACGAAATCTCAATGCCTGTTTGGGCCCAGAGAGTTCAAACAGAAGACTTGGCAAAAGTGAGACAGAAATTCCCAAGCCTTGTGTCAGGGGGTAAAGGCACAAATGGTGCGTTACACGCAAGCACATCATCTTGAAAAAGCTACATAAAGCCTAGTTCTAGGCGGGCTTCGTCCGACATCATGTCCATTCCCCAAGGTGGCTCCCACGTTAATTCAACATCCACCTGTTTGACGCCGGGAAGTGGCTCAATTGCGTCGGCGATCCATCCCGGCATATCACCTGCAACGGGGCAGCCGGGCGCGGTGAGGGTCATGATCACGCGCACGTCGTTTTCTTCCGAGATGGTGACCGTGTAAATAAGCCCCAAGTCGTAGATATTGACCGGAATTTCAGGATCGTAAACTGTGCGGCACGCGTCGATGATCTGATCGAACATCGGGTGGTCAGCAGTCGATGGAGCGATCAGTGGCGCGCCCTCCATCTGTGTTGAGGCGTCTGTCATACCCAGTCCTTTGCCATTTTCAGAATTCACACATAATGGTGGCTCGCACCAACGTAAAGTACCGCACGCCATCGATCATGCACCAAAATACGTGGGCGGTCCAATCTGGCAACACACCATGTACTGCGTGATTGTAAGATTTACCGCAACGTTAAAGGACGCCCGGCCGTGCAACAACTGTATTCGCCGCCAAATTAATAAAAACAATAGCACAGAGTTCTTGCTGTGACCTAATTTATACTCGGGATCAAACTCTGTAACGCCCACCTGTGGATTTGAATTTGGGATTTTACAGGTTTGGGGCTCTGTTGATCGCGCGTCTACCAACCAAAAAAGAACGTAGATGTTCAGAGATTTTGTTTCGATCAGAGATTTTGTGGATTTCACCCAAATTTTTTGGTCACTGGCCGGGCTGGACCTTCGGATGATGTTGGGCCAAATAGCAGGGTATGACGCATTCCACATTTTCTCTGTCAAAAACGGATGGCCGCGCACGTACGGGTGTCATTGACACGCCACGCGGCCAAATCCGTACACCCGCCTTCATGCCTGTAGGCACGGCTGCGACCGTGAAGGCAATGCTGCCGCAAAGCGTTGCACAAACAGGTGCAGATATATTGTTGGGCAACACGTATCATTTGATGCTGCGACCGACCGCAGAACGGATCGCAACGCTTGGCGGTTTGCATCGTTTTATGAATTGGGAAAAACCTATTTTGACCGATTCTGGTGGGTTTCAGGTTATGAGCCTTGCGGGACTTCGCAAGTTGACCGAGCAGGGCGTGACCTTTCGCAGTCACATTGACGGGTCACGTCACCACCTGACGCCTGAAAGGTCGATGGAAATTCAGCGGCTTTTGGGTTCAGACATTGTTATGGCTTTTGACGAATGCCCATCCTTGCCCGCTGATCTGGAACGGATTGCCAGCAGTATGCGGTTGTCCATGCGTTGGGCTGCGCGGTCTCGTGATGCCTTTGGCGATCGGCCTGGTCATATGCTGTTCGGGATCCAGCAAGGTGGGTTGGATCGCGACTTGCGCGAAGAAAGCGCAAAAACCCTGCAGGAGATCGGGTTCGATGGATATGCGGTTGGTGGTCTGGCCGTTGGCGAAGGTCAGGAGGCAATGTTTGCATGTCTGGACCACGCACCTGAACACCTTCCAATCGACAAGCCCCGCTATTTGATGGGGGTGGGCAAGCCTGATGATATAGTCGGCGCAGTCGCCCGTGGTATTGATATGATGGATTGCGTTTTGCCATCGCGGTCTGGCAGGACCGGGCAGGCGTTTACCCGCAACGGGGTGGTGAATATCAAAAATGCTCGCCATCAAGACGATCCGCGTCCACTTGATGAAGACTGTACTTGTCCGGCGTGCACGGGTTACAGCCGCGCGTATCTGCACCATGTTTTTCGGTCAAAAGAGATGATCAGCGGTATGTTGCTGACCTGGCATAACCTGCATTATTTTCAGGATCTTATGCAAGACATGCGCGACGCCATAGCCCAAGGACGGTTTGCCCAGTTCGAAGCCGCGTTTCACGCACAACGCGCGCATGGCGATATCGAGCCACTTTAGCGTGGATATTGTGCTGTTGTTGCAGCAGCAAAGCAAAGGCTTGAATTGATCCGTTTTCAAAGGAAATTTGACCAATTGTCCCCTTGCGTCCATGCTGGCGTAGGGTCATGTTCTGGGTGGATTTCAAGTTAACGGTTGAATCGGGCGGCTCACACCCCACGTTAACACTTCTATAACCGGAGACGGGAAGGGTTGCCGCAAAGCGGGACCGCGCCGTCTTGCTAAAAACAAGGAACTGAGCATGCAAGAGCCTTTGAACGCCTCTTACCCCGTGCTGCCACTGCGAGATATCGTAGTATTCCCGCACATGATTGTCCCTTTGTTCGTGGGGCGTCCAAAATCTGTTCGCGCACTAGAAGAGGTCATGTCCGAGGACAAACAAATCCTTCTGACCAGCCAAATTGACCCATCAGACGATGATCCGGACACCGATGGTATTTATCGCATGGGGGTGTTGGCCAATGTGTTGCAACTGCTAAAGCTGCCCGATGGCACGGTCAAAGTTCTGGTCGAGGGTCAGTCGCGCGTGACCCTTACGGATTTCTTGGAAAACGATGAGTATTTCGAGGCCCGCGCCGAGCGATTGACTGAAATGCCGGGTGATGTATCGGCGATTGAGGCGCTTGTGCGCACGGTTGGCGAGGAGTTTGAACGCTACGCCAAAGTGAAAAAGAATGTCCCAGACGAGGCGCTCAGCGCTGTATCTGACGCCAAAGACGCTGCCAAGCTGGCTGATTTGGTATCGGGCCACCTTGGGATTGAGGTCGACAAAAAGCAGGATCTTCTTGAGACACTGGCCGTCAGCGAACGGCTGGAAAAAGTCTACGGTCTGATGCAGGGCGAGCTGTCTGTTTTGCAGGTCGAGAAAAAGATCAAGACGCGTGTAAAGTCGCAAATGGAGCGCACGCAGCGTGAATACTATTTGAATGAGCAAATGAAAGCCATTCAGAAAGAACTGGGCGATAGCGAAGATGGTGGCAACGAACTGACCGAACTTGAGGACAGGATCGAAGACACCAAACTGTCCAAAGAGGCGCGCGAAAAAGCCGACGCAGAGCTGAAAAAGCTGAAGAATATGTCCCCGATGAGCGCCGAGGCGACTGTTGTGCGCAACTACCTCGATTGGATGTTGTCGATCCCATGGGGTGTGCGCAGCCGGGTCAAGAAGGATCTGCACCGCGCCGAGACGGTGTTGGACAATGACCATTATGGCTTGGAAAAGGTCAAGGAACGCATTGTCGAGTATCTGGCCGTGCAACAACGCTCTAGAAAGTTAAAAGGCCCGATCATGTGCCTTGTTGGCCCTCCGGGTGTTGGTAAGACATCCTTGGGCAAGTCGGTCGCCAAGGCCACGGGACGCGAATTCATCCGAATTTCTTTGGGTGGGGTGCGTGACGAGTCCGAAATTCGCGGCCACAGACGAACATACATCGGCTCTATGCCTGGGAAAATTATTCAGGCTCTGAAAAAAGCAAAAACCACCAATCCTCTGATTTTATTGGATGAAATAGACAAGATGGGGCAGGACTTTCGCGGAGATCCGGCGTCGGCAATGCTCGAGGTTCTGGATCCAGAGCAGAATTCGACCTTTGTGGATCACTATCTTGAAGTCGAATATGATCTGTCCGACGTGATGTTCCTGACAACTGCGAACTCCTACAATATGCCCGGACCGCTTTTGGACCGGATGGAGATCATTCCCCTTGCAGGCTACACTGAAGATGAAAAATCAGAAATCGCGCGGCGTCATCTTTTGTCCAAGCAGATCAAGAACCACGGTCTGAAAGACGGGGAATTCTCCGTCACGGATGACGCATTGACCGATGTCATCAGGTACTACACCCGCGAGGCAGGCGTGCGAAATCTTGAACGTGAACTTGCAAAGCTGGCACGTAAGGCCGTGACGCAAATCGTGAAAAAAGAAACGGATTCAGTCGAGATCACCTCTGACAGTTTATCAGATATGTTGGGTGTTCGGCGATTCCGGTATGGTTTGGCAGAGGATGACCATCAGGTCGGCGTGGTCACTGGTTTGGCGTATACCAGTGTGGGCGGCGATCTGCTGCAGATCGAGGCGCTTCGCCTTCCTGGTAAAGGTCGGATGAAAACCACTGGTAAGCTTGGCGATGTGATGAAGGAATCCATTGATGCGGCCAGCAGCTATGTACGTTCGATTGCGCCGTCGATTGGTGTCAAGCCACCCAAATTCGACAAGATGGACATCCACGTGCACGTGCCAGACGGTGCTACGCCCAAAGACGGTCCATCGGCTGGCTTGGCGATGGTCACGGCGATCGTGTCCGTGCTGACCGGACTGCCGGTCCGCAAGGATATAGCCATGACGGGCGAGGTCACGCTTCGGGGCAACGCCAGTGCTATCGGTGGGCTCAAGGAAAAGCTGCTGGCCGCATTGCGCGGGGGGATCACCACGGTCCTGATCCCTGAGGAAAACGAAAAGGATCTGGCCGAACTGCCGGACAACGTTAAAGAAGGCCTGAAATTGATCCCTGTTCGACATGTATCCGAAGTGCTCGAGCATGCTTTGGTCGGCAGTCCCGAAGCGATCGAATGGGACGAAGCCGCGGAAGAGGCCGCCGCCGCCGCGCTCAAGGGTGACAACGGCGCGTCGTCGACATTGGCGCACTGAGAAACAGGGCAGGTCCAAAATATACTTGGACCTGCCCGAAATGCATCTTGCGCCAGACATCTCTTGGCGGTAGGTGCGCTGATAATATTGGCGGACTTGGTATTAGAAACAAACCCGCCTTTATCTAGAAATTAACAGTGTCGAATGACGTGTAATTAAGTCGTGCGACACTCTCACATGATCGTTGTGGTCTGTGGTTTAGGATTGGGCCGGTAGCTCAGGGGTAGAGCATTCCGTTCACATCGGAAATGTCGGGGGTTCAAATCCCTCCCGGCCCACCATCCCAAAACCAAGTGGCTTCTTAGAATTCTTCGGAAGCCTTGGTTCATCTGGTGTGTTTTTATTGAGCTTCATTAACCGCACGAACGCGGCCAGACGTAACGGTCGGCTACGCCCGCCTGATTGGTTTTCATGGGAATATAGCGCTTGACGCGCGGCCAAATCTTAGGCGTCCGCGTCCGCACGTCGCATGTCATGGTCTTCAGACAGGATTGCAAGAGCTTGGGACAAATCCAGAGCACCATCGTAAAGTGCACGTCCTGAGATGGCTCCGTTCAGAGAGACACCACAATCCCGCAGGGCGATGAGGTCTTCGAGCGAAGAGACGCCGCCGGAGGCAATCACAGGCATGGACACCGCCCGCGCAAGATCGGCTGTTGCGTCAACATTGGGGCCCTGCATCGCCCCGTCGCGATTGATATCTGTATAGATAATTGCAGCAACACCGGCGTCCTCAAAAGAACGCGCCAAGTCTGCTGCTTCCACGTCTGTTTCCTCGGCCCAGCCTTTGGTTGCAACCTTACCGCCGCGTGCGTCTATCCCAACAGCAATCTGACCGGGAAAGCTGCGCGCGGCCTCGCGGACCAATTCGGGTTTCTCAACGGCAACGGTGCCAAGAATGACGCGTGCCAAACCGCGCTCAAGCCACATTTCGATTGTGGCCATGTCCCTGATGCCACCGCCAAGCTGCGCGGGGACCTTGCAACGATCCAGTATGGCGCGGACGGCTTCTCCATTGACGGGTTGCCCGGCGAAGGCGCCATTCAAGTCGACCAGATGTAGCCAGTCACAACCGGCGCTGACAAATGCTTCGGCCTGAGCTGCCGGATCATCATTGAACACCGTTGATTTGTTCATATCACCACGTAACAGGCGCACGGCCTGACCGTCTTTCAGATCGATCGCGGGGTATAGGATCATCGCAGCAGCTCTCCAAGGCGGTTTCGTTTTGTGTACGTGGGCATTGCCACGCTCTGGCGATGGATGCAACGCGACCTCACGTTACGCTTGAACCATTGAGGCGCATTGACGACAATAATGCAGATTTTGGGAGGATATGTTATGAATAAAATCTGGGCAGGTCTGTTTGGGGTAGTTATGGCGGCTGGTGCGGCCGGGGCTGATCCGGTCACCGGCACGTGGAAAACGCAGCCCGGTGACGATGGAAACTACGCTTTCGTGGAAATAACGACTTGCGGCACTAACATCTGTGGCACTATGGCGCAAGCATATGACGCAAAAGGCAAGGCGGTTGACAGCGCGGCGGATGGCAAGCCCATGATTTGGGACATGAAGTCCAAGGGAAACGGGACCTATCGTGGTGGAAAGATCTGGGCGCCGGATCGCGACAAGACCTACAATTCCCGTATGACGCTAAGTGGCAGCACGCTTGAGGTCGAAGGATGCGTGCTGTTTATTTGTCGCGGTCAAACATGGACGCGGGTAAAGTGAACGGGGGTAAGGGCGCATTGTAGGAACCCATGCGCCCTAACCTTTGCTTGACACTTCTCCAAGGCGGGTTTGTTGAGGGCCAAATGTCCACTGCCTTTACATAAAAGGGTATAGACTTGCGTCTTGAACAGAATGGGGGGGAACGGGCGCTTAAGGCCGCCAAGCCAAAAAGTTTGCGATCATTTTAAGTCCCGCTAGACTGGATTTTTCGGGGTGAAACTGAAGCCCTATGACGCTGTCTCGTGCCACTACAGCCGTGACAGGTGCGCCATACTCAACATGCGCGACCAGTTGATCGGATTTGCAAACAGCCATGTGGTAGCTGTGCACGAAATATGCGTGCTCGCCCGAAGCGATTCCATTCAATACGGGATGGGCCTGATCGATAACGAGATCGTTCCAGCCCATATGCGGCACCTTCAGCGCTGGGTCTTCGGATGTGATCTCTTGGACCTTTCCGTCTATCCAGCCGAGCCCTGGCGTGGGCGTGTATTCTAGTCCTTCTCTTGCCAGCAATTGCATCCCAACACAGATTCCCATGAACGGCACACCTCGCCGTTGGACCGCGTCGGTGATCGCTTCCCTCAGACCACTGGCGTCCAAGGCGGCTTTGCATGCTGGAAAAGCGCCGTCTCCGGGTAATACCACTCTGTCAGCTTTCGCGACAACATCCGCGTCAGAGGTTACAATGACTTCGCCACTGTCACTTTCCAGTGCCATTTTTTGAAACGCTTTGTGAGCGGAATGCAGATTGCCCGAGTCATAATCGATGATGGCTGTGTGCATGTGGCAGGGCTCCTTCGTGGCCGCAGCTGGTCGCCTATAATCTGCTTATGGTCAAGAGTGTATCTTTCCCAACGCTATGGGTGATTTGAGCTATCAGATCACGCACACCGAAATCCGTGCCTCCAAATTAAAGGGGCATGTCGACTGAATGGTTTTTACGGTGTGCCCGCAGGGGTGGTTTTCTTGGACCACTTTTGCATAAGATCACCACGCGCATTATCCAAATCAAATCGGTCAGGGCACAATGCGTGTGTATTTAACCCCGTCAAGCGTTGCCCCGATCCGCAGCCCGGCGTGACCAAAGATCACAGCAATCACTGGCGAGAGACTTGTCGTGGTCTCGGCGGCAAGAGTACGGCCTTCGTTCGGTGTGGCATATCCGACGTCTGCCCCTGCGGCCCATCCGCTACTGCGACGGAAGTCAGACAGAGATTCGTCAGTCATAAAGAACAATACGCTGGCATATTGCTGCGCGCCAATTTGAAATCCAACGTTTGCCTTGATGGCGGAATAGTAGTCAACCGTGCTGCCGCCTACCAGCAGCGCGCCGCGCGCATAACTGCCGCCAACGCCCAATCCTGCCTCTGTCACGACTGGCATCACCAGAATACCAGCCGCCACATCCGCGAGGTTCAGCGTGTCGGGATAGCGCGTGTATAGTTCGTTGAGGGTGGCGTTGACGCGTGCATCGATTTTGGCGGCACCGCTGGATCCAACGCCGTTACTGCACGCGGCCAATGGCAGCGCACCAAGAGCCAAAAGGGCGGCTCTGCGGGTCATTTTTGTCATGTGTCTGCTCGTTTTTGTTGATCTGGGTCCAGGTTTTTGCCCTGGTTGTTACACATATACGCCAGCTGATCCGCTCTGTCACGCTTGGCGATGATCAATCGGCAAGGCTTAGCCGTTCAGGATACGCGCGGCGGCTGGGGCGAAATAGGTCAGTATTCCGTCACAGCCCGCCCTTCGAAAGGCTGTCAGGCTTTCCAACATGGCCTTTTCACCGTCGATCCAGCCGCGTTCGGCGGCGCCTGCGATCATCGCATACTCTCCCGAGACCTGATATGCATAGGTCGGCACGCCGAACGTGTCTTTGGCCCTGCGGCAAATATCCAGATAGGGCATACCCGGTTTGACCATCACCATGTCCGCGCCTTCGGATAAATCGCGCGCGATCAGCCGCATGGCCTCGTCGCTGTTTGCAGGATCCATTTGATAGGTTTTCTTGTCGCCCTTTAACGCGCCAGAGGCGCCCACCGCGTCGCGGAATGGGCCGTAAAACGCGCTGGCATATTTGGCAGCATAGCTAAGTAGCGTGACGTTTTGATGTCCCGCACCTTCCAGTGCCTGCCGTAATGCGCCGATGCGGCCATCCATCATATCCGACGGACCAATAATATCCGATCCGGCCCTTGCCTGACTTAGCGCCTGTTTGACCAGTGCCTCAACCGTGCGGTCGTTGACAACATAGCCGTCTTCGACAAATCCATCGTGGCCATTGATATTGTAAGGGTCAAGCGCCACATCCGTCATCACGGCGATGTCCGGCACCGCATCCTTGATCGCGCGGGTGGCACGATTCGACAGGTTCTCGGGGTTCCATGCCTCGGCGCAATCTTCGGTTTTCAAAGCGGGGTCAGTATAGGGAAAGAGGCAAACCGCAGGAATGCCTAGGGCATGCGCCTCACGGGCTGCCTCCACGATCTTGTCTACGGACCTGCGTATCACTCCGGGCATGGATGCAATGGGTTCCTCGACGCCGGTCCCGTCACGCACGAACACCGGCCAGATAAAGTCACCAGTGCTTAGCGTCGTTTCGCGCACCAGATCGCGAAGCGCGGGGGTCTGTCGCAGGCGGCGAAAGCGTGAGGCAGGAAAGGGTGCGGCAAGCGGCGTCTTCATGGCATCGGTCCTTGTCTTTGTCCCTGTTGGGTGGCATTCAGAGCTTGTTTTCATTTTTGTGTCTATACGTGGGCTCGTTGACTGACCACCCCTGCGTCTTTGGCAATTCCCTGATTGGGCCGCGCGACGCTAACAAAAAGGCCGATGTTTCTTTGGATCTGTCAACTGTTATAAGTGAAACTCTCAGCTTACGAGCCTTTGACAGCTTGTGGTATTGGTTGATCTTGGGCTGTGGGTGGACGTTTGCGACGGCGCGTGTTCTTGGCGTGCCTTGGGATCTCGTGCAGCGTGGATGGACCTCGGATACGGATGGCAGGGCCGAACTGGACGCTTTGATCCATTTATTTGCCAACCGGGTTTTGGCCTTGTCCGACCGTGCCGGCGTTTGGATCCTAGGCCTTGTGTCGTTCATCTACACCGTGCTTGCAGTGGCTGGATTTGTGTACCAAGTCCAATTTGCGCAAGCCGTTTTAATTTTGGCGTTCCCGATGTCTTTGATGGTGCCTTTGAATGTGTCCACGGCAGCTCGCATCATCTCACAAAATCTCTACGCAGACGCCCTTCGGGCATCATTACGCCAGCACAGACTTTGGCAGCACATAATTGCGGCAGTCAGTATTTTAATCTCTGCGCTTTGGGGTATCTGGCAAATGTTGCAGGGCTATGCGCCTATTTAATGATCTATCGTTGTTGCCCTTGACCAGATCACTCAATCGCACCATTTCACACAGCCACAGCCACAGCCACAGCCACAGCCACAGCCACAGCCACAGCCACAGCCACAGCCACAGCCACAGATGA
>JAQXDR010000063.1 GCA_029251265.1 Pseudoprimorskyibacter sp.
CGGGACTTCGACCGGCAGGTCGCGGAAATTCAGATCCGCGTTGCCGTTCTCAACCGCTACACCGCTCTTGGCATACCTGTTACTGAGGTCGCAGGCTAAATCCGTCCGGGGAAAGGGGAGGCATGTCCCTCACCTGATTTGTGCAACAAGGCCCCATTCAATTACTCTGCGTCCACTGCGTCGAGAGGTCCGCGCGTTTTTATGGTATTGCCTGATGCCAACCTTTGCAGGTGCGATTGAAGATTTGCGGTTCTTAGCGGCTCCTCCAAAGTGGGACCGTTTCAGCACTTTGGCCCATCCAAGCCAGTTGTGGCGGCCCACGGTGTAACCAACGGTGGTGTCTATCATCTGTGTCTGGTCTTAGTTGACCCAGCTGATCTTATCATAGAGAGACGTCCTGCTGTCGCAATGGTGGGAACAAATCAGGCGGGTGGCGCGTCTTTGAACGATTTCATCAAATACCTCCAACTCGGTGCTGTCAGAAGCGAGATTGTACGGTCGTGTCCATCACCCAATGCCAAGGTCACGCGGCGAAGCTCCTCTGTCGCCAAAACAGGATCTATGGGCAGCTTGCCGGGTGGAATAAGGTGTCCAACCCTAATCTTAAATGGCTGCCTACCTTTGTTTAAAGTCTCATGAAACAACGATATGTCGCGCAATGTCGGATGGATGAGGTCTAGAAAATAGAACAAGACTGAGTTGCGCGCAGTAATATGAATTGGAATGACAGGGAGGTTATACCGACGCGCCAAGGCGGCTGCGGATGTCATCCAGGGGCGTTCATGCAATCCAAGGCCGCGCCTGAATGCCAAACGGCCTGATGGAAAAATGACACCAAGCCTGTCCTTATCCACTGCCTTACGTACATAAACCATTGTCTCGCGGGTTTTGGCACGACTGCGTTTTTCTTCGCGCCATTCGACTGGGGCAATTCGATCTGTCATTTGCGGCAGCACTCGAAGCATGTCGCTGTTGGCAAAAATGTAAAGATCGGGTCTTAACGGTGCGAGAACGTGATGCAGAATAATCCCGTCGGCGATACCGGTCGGATGATTGGATACAATCAGAGCAGGACCTTGCAACGGAACATTGTCTAAGCCTTTGACATCCACGCGGTGGGCCAACCGGTCTACCATCGTTGACATAATGTCTTCGGACGGCATGTCCTGAAAAGTCAGAGAAAGCGACAGCGCGCTGTTATAGCTGAGCAGCCGATTTAAACATTTACGCAATAGGCGCACACCAGGTCGCGATGTAAACAGCCATGGTGCCCGTTCTTCGATCAGCTGATCTATTCGGTCTTTCATAACCCATCCAAACGGTCAGTCACACTATTGGCTCTGGCAAAATTATACCCGAGCGATACCGCCATAGTCCTTTTAGAATGCGTTTAAAATCCGAATAGGGCAAGGTCGTGTTTATAATGCCCACAGACGACGCGTGTTTACGACGGATGCCTCATCCGGCCCACCATTTCCGACACATCCTTGCTAAGACCGTCTGTGCTGGCGATTCTTGCCAATGCACCTGAAAGATGCGCTTTGCGTTTCGGATCATAGCGCTGCCATGTTTGGAATGGCGTGCACATGCGCGCGGCCGATTGTGGATTTTTGGCATCCAGTTTCAAAATCCAATCTGCCAGTAGGGTATATCCCGCTCCGTCGGCTTGGTGAAATCCACTGTGATGCATAGCCATTGCACCTAAAACCGCCCGAAACCGATTTGGATTCGTCAATTCGAATTCGGGATGGGATGTGAGCGCCTTGGTCCGTGCCACAACGTGTTGGGGCGCAGTATAGGCGATCTGAATAGCGAACCACTTATCCATGACCAACCGGTCATGCTGCCATTGTTTTTCGAATTCTTGAAGCGCTTGGGTGTCGTCTCCGCTACGGATTATATTTGTCAGTGCTGCCAGTTGCAGCGTCATGTTGCTAGCATGGGCAAACAGTTCTTTGGCAGAGGCACCGCTATCAAGGCGTGTCTTAAGCGCAAGCGCGACATTACCAAGAGCGCGTTTTCCCGACTGCTCTGCATTCGGAGCAAAGGGTTCGTGAACCTCGGCTTCTGTCATGAGCGCATTCAGTCGAGCGGACCACCGCGTGGCTATGTGAACATTCAAACGTTCCATTTCGGTCCAGATGACGTCTGGGTCTGGGATATGTCCGGCATCGTAAAGCGCTTGGGCCAACTCATTGGCAGAGGGGCCAGCCATCATGAGAGCGCGGTAAGCGGGGTCTTGTGAGGTGTCAAAGACAACCCGCTCCAGTCCGTCAATCCACGCGTCATCCGGCGCGGCGCCGGTGGTGATTTGGGCGATCAATCCTTCGCGGGCAAGGCTACGAGAGGCGTCCCATTTGTTAAAGGGGTCTGTGTCATGGGCAAGCACAAAGGCCCGCTCTTCGTTTGATACCACGCGATCCAGGACAACCGGTGCCGAAAACCCCCGCAAAATTGATGGTACAGGGCGTGCGTCCAGTCCTGGGAATTCAAAGCTTTGATCAGCCTTTGTCATTTCAAGAAGGGTTGTCGGCAGTACCTCAGTTCCATCCGGACCCAGCAAGCCAAGTGCAATCGGAATAACCTGGGGCTCTTTTTTGCCCTGACCCGGTGTCGGAGGCGTCGTTTGTTGAAAGGTCAGCGTGTAGGTATTGTCCGTCCAGTCCTCATTTGCCGTTAGCAGTGGTGTGCCAGGTTGGGTGTACCATCGCTTGAAATGTCCCAGATCCCTGCCGGTGACATCTTCGAACACCTTTAACCAGTCTTCTATGGTTGCGGCGTCGCCATCGTGACGGTCAAAGTATAGATCGAGGGCAGTGCGGTACTTTTCATCACCAACCAATTGTTTCAACATGCCGATGACTTCAGCGCCCTTACTGTAGACGGTCGCGGTATAGAAATTGTTGATTTCCTGAAACTGATCAGGACGGACAGGGTGGCTTAGTGGTCCTTGGTCTTCTGGAAACTGCCGAGCGCGCAAGTCGATTACGTCCGCAATACGCTTGACCGGCGCGCTGCGTACGTCAGCGGTGAACTGTTGGTCGCGGAAAACGGTGAGACCTTCTTTCAGGCACAGCTGAAACCAGTCGCGACACGTGATCCGATTACCGGTCCAGTTGTGAAAATATTCATGTGCTATAATAGATTCGATACGTTCGAAATTTCCATCAGTTGATGTTTCCGGTGAGGCCAACACACAAGAGCTGTTGAACACGTTCAGTCCCTTATTCTCCATTGCGCCCATGTTGAAATCATCAACGGCTACGATGTTGAAGATGTTAAGATCGTATTCCCGACCATAAACCTCTTCATCCCAGATCATCGAGCGTTTTAGGGCCTCCATCCCGAAGGCGCATTTGTGCAGATCGTCTGGCCGGACCCAGATATTTAAGGCAACATCCCGACCTGACATGGTTGTAAAACGGTCGGAATGAGCGCGCAAATCCCCTGCCACAAGCGCAAAAAGATATGCAGGCTTGGGCCATGGATCATGCCATTCTGCCCAACCATCACCCTGCGTTACCTGATTGCCATTTGATAGCAACACCGGCAAATCGCCTTCGATGCGGACAGTGAAAGGCGCCATGACATCGGGGCGGTCCGGATAATATGTGATCTTGCGAAATCCCTCGGCCTCGCACTGGGTGCAGTACATGCCATTGGACATATAAAGCCCCTCCAGCGCGGTATTCAGTTGCGGCGCAATTTCGACCTCCGCTTCCCAGACAAAAGGGACATCAGGCACGGGGCATGTTAATCCGGTTCTGGTGATGTCGGGGGCGACGGGTTGGCCGTCGATGCGGGCCTGAACCAGTTTGAGGTCTTCACCATGAAGAAAGAACGAGCGATCTGTCGCGGCTGGGTTTGGCGCAAACTCGATCCGAGAATGCACACGCGTCTTTTCCGGACTTAGCGCAAACGTCAGATCGACCTTGGTGATGGTGAACCCAAAGGGCGTGTAATCTTTTAGATAAACGGTCGTAGCGGAGTCTTTGGGCATCGAACTCTCCTGAGCAGGGCATGAGATATACCTAGCCGTCCTTGGAATAACCGCAAGAGGCGCGCGGGCTATCAAATGGCTAGTGTCACGTTTTCCATTCATCTCTTTGGGCCCATTGCGGGTACTGCCGTACTTTGAAACACTATTTCTATTTTTGGTTATATTTTTTTACCAAAAATGTAGACGATAGGAAACTTTCGACTTAGAAGCGCTACGACGAAACGAAATCTATTCGAGTGGGGGGGTGTTATGACAACACGTATCGAGCGCAACGGGCTCAAGGTGAGCAAAGTTCTTGGTGACTTTATTGAGCAGGAAGCCCTCCCGGGTACTGGGGTAGAGGTGGCGACGTTTTGGACGGGGTTCGCGGAGCTTATTCATGAAATGGGTCCACAAAACGTGGCCTTTTTGGAAAAGCGCGCTGATATTCAGGCGCAGATTGATGCATGGCATGTTGCGCGCAAAGGTCAGGTGCATGATCACAAAGCCTATACAACATTTCTGCGCGACATCGGTTATTTGGTTCCGGAAGGCACAGATTTTGTGATTGAGACCCAAAAAACTGACCCTGAAATCGCAAAAGTGCCAGGTCCGCAGTTGGTGGTGCCGATCACCAACGCCCGATTTGCGATAAACGCCGCGAACGCGCGCTGGGGATCTCTTTACGACGCTTTTTATGGCACGGACGCTCTTGGGGACCTGCCTTCGGGACGTGGCTATGATCCGGCACGGGGCGCGCGGGTTGTGGCGCGGGCCAAGGTGTTTTTGGACGAAGCTGTGCCGTTGGATGGCGCATCTTGGTCAGATGTTACGGGTTTTTCTGGTTTTGATACAGAACTGCAGATCAAAGCGCCATCAGGGGCATCGCTGCGCGATCCGGCACAGTATATGGGCTACCGCAACGACGGTGCAGAGTTGGTTTTTGTCAACAATGGTTTGCACATTCGTGTCATGATCAATGCTAAACACGCCGTCGGTGCCACGGATCCCGCAAATATTGCCGATGTCGTGTTAGAAAGTGCGTTGTCGACAATTATGGATTGCGAAGACAGTGTTGCTGCCGTGGATGGTGCCGATAAAACACTGGCATACGCCAACTGGCTTGGCCTTATGCAGGGCACGCTCACTGAAACCGTCACAAAAAACGGTCGTAGCTTCGAACGTGTCATGGCTCAAGATATTGACGTGACCTGTCCGGACGGGACGATCCGTACACTAAAAGGTCGGTCGCTTATGCTGGTGCGTAATGTGGGCCACTTGATGACCAACCCTGCGATCCTCGATCGTGATGGCAACGAGGCACACGAGGGCCTAATGGACGCCATGATGACAACGCTGATCGCAATGCACGATCTGGCGCGGGATGGGGGTAACTCCGTCACTGGCTCTGTATACGTGGTCAAGCCAAAGATGCATGGCCCCGAAGAGGTTGCTTTTGCCGACCAGATTTTCAGCTTTGTCGAGAATGTGCTGGGTTTGCCGCAATATACCGTCAAGCTTGGAATTATGGATGAAGAGCGCCGGACATCCGCAAACTTGCGTGAATGCATTCGGGCTGCGAAAAACCGAGTGGCCTTTATCAACACAGGGTTTCTGGATCGCACCGGCGATGAGATGCACACGTCTATGGAAGCCGGACCAATGCTGCCTAAAGGCGAAATCAAGTCAACGCCGTGGATTGCTGCCTATGAAGACAGAAATGTAGACATCGGGCTGGCCTGTGGTTTGCAAGGGCGTGCACAGATCGGCAAGGGGATGTGGGCTATGCCGGATCTTATGGCAGACATGATCGAGACCAAAGTCGGCCACCCGTTGGCCGGAGCCAACTGCGCGTGGGTACCATCGCCCACAGCAGCGACCCTACACGCCATGCATTACCATAGCGTGGACGTTCTTGCGCGTCAGAGACAAATTCTTGCGGATGGGCCGCGGGGGACGCTGAACGATCTGTTGACTTTCCCTGTTATGGATGGCCGCAATTTGTCTAACGAGGAAATTCAGCGCGAGATTGACAACAATGCGCAGGGCATTCTGGGATACGTGGTGCGCTGGGTCGATCAAGGTATCGGGTGCTCAAAGGTGCTTGATATCCATGACGTTGGATTGATGGAAGACCGCGCAACATGCCGGATTTCTGCTCAGCACATCGCAAACTGGTTGCATCATGGGGTTGTTACGCGCGACGATGTGATGGCGACGCTCAAACGCATGGCTGCGGTTGTGGACGGTCAGAACGCAGGAGATCAGGTGTATAATCCGATGGCACCTGCTTTCGACGGGATAGCATTTCATGCGGCATGTGACCTTGTTTTTGAGGGCCGTGTTCAGCCGTCGGGTTATACCGAGCCAGTTCTTCATCGGCGTCGTTTGGAATTGAAGGCTCGGTAACGAAACGGGGGTAGGGTGGTCGGAGGTATCGACCCTGTGCCTAGCAAATGACTGTTCGTGCTGTGGCGCGACCGACATATTCATATTGGAAAGAAGGCTCTCATGGCTAATATCCCGCTGCGCAAGGCGCGCGCCATAATTCGTCATTGCATGCAAAAAGGTGCTGAAATGGAGCTAAAGCCTCTGTCAGTAATCGTTTTGGATGATGGTGGTAACATACTCGCTTTCGAAAGGGCGGATGGCGCTGCACCGGGACGATTTCAGATCGCCCATGGTAAGGCCTATGGGGCAGTGATGTTGGGTATGGCGGGGCAAGCGCAAATGGCACGAGCAGAAGCGCAAGCATACTTTATGCAAGCCGTGAATGGAGCATTCGGTGGCGCGGTGGTTCCTGTTCCGGGCGGCATCCTTGTGCGCAATCAAAGTGGACAAGTGATTGGCGCGGTCGGAGTGACGGGTGACACATCCGATAATGATGCGACTGTGGGCTTGGCTGGTATCGAGGCAGTCGGCTTGACTGGCGAACCCTGACATATGACCACCGCTTTGTAGCTTGCTGGATTTCGACAATTTTGTAAGAAGTACATGGTGTTTGGCTTGGGCGCTGATTTCAATGCCCTGCGCGAAACCGCCTACATCCGCTTCGAACACTGATCGAAAAGGCAGAGCATATGAAAAGGCCCGTTATCGGCATAATCGGCAACCACTACTTGATCAACGATCAGTATCCTGCGCAGGCAGCTGGAGAGATGAACATTGATGCGGTGGCCGGGGCCATGGATGCTATCCCACTTATTCTGCCATCCATGCCAGGACTGATGGATATCAGAGAAGTTCTTGAAATTTGTGATGGATTTCTTTTAACTGGAGGGCGCCCCAATGTTCACCCCGAAGAATACGGTGAACAGGAAACGGAAGCGCATGGCACTTTTGACCGTGCACGCGATGGCATAGCCCTGCCATTGGTCAGGGCCTGTGTGGAGCGGGGTCAGCCGTTTTTGGGGATATGCCGTGGGTTTCAAGAGGTGAACGTGGCAATGGGTGGATCGCTGTATCCAGAGATTCGGGACCTTCCGGGTCGCATGAACCACAGGATGCCCCCCGATGGTACCCTTGAAGAAAAGTTTGCACTGCGCCACGCAGTAACGTTCCAAAAAGATGGCATCTTTCACAAAGTCACCGGAGCTCAAGAGGTGATGACCAATACATTGCATGGTCAAGGCATCAAAGAACCTGGCCCGCGCATCGTGATTGATGGTTATGCGCCTGATGGCACGCCAGAGGCAATCTACGTCAAAGGGGCGGCGGGTTTTGCGCTGTCTGTTCAGTGGCACGCAGAATACAGGGCCAGCGAAGATCCTGTGTCTCGGCCTTTGTTTTCTGCCTTCAGTGAAGCAGCACGGCAATGGAAAACCACCAAGTCGGCACCGGTCGCTTAGGGTGTTCGGGTGCAAACGTACATCAGTTCGGGTAAAAATGCCGATGGGTTTTGGTATTTCCTGCTATGTGCGCACAGGGTCTGCGATTTTACCTCGGCATGTAGATCTCTTTCAAATGCCCTAGGCCGATACACTTTATGTCCAGCGATTCGCGATGAAGTGTCAAATTCTAAGGACTGGTACCGGCAGTGTTACCGCTACCGGCGCAGTTTCAGGTAAATCAGCGACGTTTTGTCCCGCCCAAAGAATTGGGCGTTTAGCGCCAAATAAGCGCGAAATATGCTTAATATACATGCAAACCGCTACAATGGTTGTAGGAATGCACCACATACATGGCGGATGACGCAGGGGTCACATTGCTCGATTCGTATCTCGTGGCTAGACCCTAAACACTCTCGGCACTGTGCACGTGCCGTTTCGCGATTTAGAAGAGGGACAGTAGACGTGAAAATCGGAACACCAAAAGAGGTGATCGACGGCGAAGCCCGGGTCGCGATGACCCCGGATAGCGCGCGCCAGCTGCAAAAGCTGGGTCATGATTGCGTCATCGAATCCGGTGCCGGCGTTGGCGCAGGATTTACAGATCAAAGTTATGTCGACGCCGGGGTCGAGGTTTTGCAAGGCGCCGAGGCGCTTTGGCAGGCCGCAGATGTTATCGCCAAAGTGCGCGAGCCGCTTGATGATGAAATGGCACGCCTTGACGGCGACAAAACCCTGATTAGTTTTTTCAATCCCGGTGGGAATGCTGCAGGGCTTGAAAAAGCCAAAGCGACGGGTGGAACGGTCATCGCCATGGAAATGGTGCCTCGTATCAGCCGCGCGCAAAAAATGGATGCTCTTAGTTCCATGGCAAACATCGCGGGTTATCGCGCGGTTATTGAGGCAGGTAACAACTTTGGTCGCTTTTTTACCGGTCAGGTGACTGCTGCGGGCAAGGTCCCTCCGGCCAAGGTATTGGTTGTCGGTGCAGGCGTTGCTGGTTTGGCTGCAATCGGGACATCAACGTCGTTGGGTGCAATTACCTACGCGTTTGATGTGCGTCCCGAAGTCGCCGAACAGGTCGAGAGTATGGGCGCAGAGTTCGTCTACCTTGATTTTGAAGATCAGGCGCAGGATGGTGCTGCGACAGGTGGGTATGCATCGGTGCAATCGGAAGAATTTCGAAATGCACAGCTAACAAAGTTCCGCGAAATCGCGGGCGACATTGATATTGTCATCACGACGGCATTGATACCAAATCGTCCCGCCCCCAAGCTTTGGCTGGCAGATATGGTCGCCATGATGAAGCCGGGTTCTGTCATTGTAGATCTTGCGGCTGCACAGGGTGGTAATGCAGAAGGCACGGTTCCTGATGAAAAGATCGTGACCGAAAATGGTGTGACCATTGTGGGCTACACTGATTTTGCCAGCCGGATGGCGTCGCAGTCATCATCGCTTTATTCCACAAATATTCGCCACATGTTGACAGACCTCACGCCTGATAAGGATGGCGTGATCGTGCACAATATGGACGATGATGTGATCCGTGGTGCAACGGTGGCTCACGCAGGCGAGATCACGTTCCCTCCACCGCCACCCAAGGTGAAAGCGATCGCGGCCAAAAGCCAAGAAAAGCCCAAGGAACTAACCCCGGAAGAGGTTCGCGCAAACGAGACCGCCGCCTTTAAGGCGCAGACTCGCAATCAGGTGACGTTGCTTACGGTGGGCGGATTGTTGATGTTGCTTGTGGGGCTAGTGGCGCCAGCCAGCTTTATACAGCACTTTATTGTTTTTGTTCTGTCGGTCTTTATCGGCTTTCAGGTGATCTGGAACGTTAGCCATTCGTTGCATACGCCGTTGATGGCGGTGACCAATGCGATTTCGTCGATCATCATTCTAGGGGCTGTCATGCAGATTGGGACAGGATCGACGCTGGTCATTATCCTTGCTGCGCTGTCGGTGTTTATGGCGGGAATAAACATCTTTGGTGGGTTCCTTGTCACGCGGCGCATGCTCGCCATGTTCCAGAAATCGTAAGGGGAGGTCAGACAAATGATCGGATTTACGTCAGCGGCCTATGTGGTTGCAGCTATCCTTTTCATTCTTTCGCTTGGCGGTTTGTCAGGACAGGAAAGTGCAAAGCGCGCGGTATGGTACGGAATTGTTGGCATGGGCCTTGCGGTTTTTGCTACGCTTATTGGCCCCGGATCTGGAATGTGGTGGCTATCGATTATCTTAGTCGCATTGGGCGGTTTGATTGGCATGCAGCTGGCCCGCAAGGTTCAGATGACCCAGATGCCAGAGCTTGTGGCAGCCATGCACTCCTTGGTCGGTTTGGCCGCCGTTTTTGTCGGATTTAATGCTGATTTGACCATTGGTTTGGTTGAGGCCGCGAAGGCAGCTGGATCTGCTGTAGACGGGCAGTTTGCGTTGTTGGTCGCAAAAAAGAGCGTCGCAGAGATTAATATTCTTAAGATAGAAGCGGCACTGGGAATATGGATTGGTGCGGTGACCTTTACTGGGTCGGTTGTCGCCTATGGTAAGCTCGCTGGCAAAGTTACGTCAGCTGCAACCAAGCTGCCGGGCGGACACGTCCTAAACGCAACGGCTGTGACGCTGTCTGTGGCAGCGTTGATCTGGTACATGGCCTCAGGCGAGATGCTGCCGCTTATCGTGCTGACCGTGATGGCTTTGTTCATCGGATACCATCTGATCATGGGCATCGGTGGGGCAGATATGCCAGTCGTTGTATCCATGCTGAATAGTTATTCAGGCTGGGCGGCGGCGGCTATCGGCTTTAGCCTCGGGAATGATCTTTTGATCGTTGTCGGTGCGCTTGTAGGATCTTCGGGCGCAATCCTGTCTTATATTATGTGCAAGGCGATGAACCGATCGTTTGTGAGCGTGATTTTGGGTGGCTTTGGTGGCCCTGCAGGGGAACAGGCAGAAATCGACGGTGAACAGATTGCCATCGACGCAGATGGTGTGGCCTCTGCTCTTGAGGATGCTGATAGCGTCGTTATCGTTCCTGGTTACGGCATGGCAGTAGCCCAAGCACAGCAGAACGTGGCGGAACTGACCCGTCGTTTGCGAGGGAAAGGCAAAAACGTCCGTTTTGCAATTCACCCGGTTGCGGGTCGTTTGCCTGGTCATATGAACGTTTTGTTGGCTGAGGCTAAAGTTCCATACGATATTGTGCTTGAGATGGACGAGATCAACGATGATTTTCCAGACACGGATGTTGTGATCGTGATTGGGTCGAATGACATTGTAAATCCAGCAGCACAAGAAGATCCAAACAGTCCGATTGCGGGTATGCCCGTGCTTGAGGTTTGGAAGGCCAAACAAGTCTTTGTGTCCAAGCGCGGGCAAGGAACGGGATATTCCGGTATTGAAAATCCGCTGTTCTACAAAGAAAACACGCGCATGTTTTACGGCGATGCGAAAAAAAGCTTGGACGATTTGCTGACGCGTATTCAGTAGTTGTTTGAGCTAAAGTCGGCTCTTTGCTTGGGCAAAGCGCGTTCGTTGCAGTTTATGGTTGGCCATGGTTTGGCCAACCTTTTTTTTAGCTCAAAACTCGGGGGTCCTTTTGTGACATTACAAAAATTCCTAAAATCATCCATCAAACAGAGTTGAATACGCTTGTTGTTTTCTGAAGAGATCAACCCCCAAGATAACGCCTGCCGGCAACTATGAGAAAGGCGATTGTGCACAGGCATATAATGCTAAGAAGCCAGGCTGGAGATGCACGACACCCCTCCAAGATTGAGGAGGCATAAATTGCGTCGGTATCAACCCATATCCACCGTATTCCAAAAACTAAAAAAATTGCTGATCCTGAGGCTAATAGGGCGATCTATGTCTTTCGAAGCAAGGGGCCTGACAAGAAGAGGCCGATGATCAAAATACCCAACGGCGACACTATAGCATTGACAATGAATTCCACTGGTCCAACAGGACCGGACGCGGGGTTCCAATTGGGGATATACTTGTTGCAGACTTCCGCAATTGCAGGTGTTGGACCCAATAGTAGGCTTATTTGAAATGTGATCCCTTTGAGTGGTTTGCTCATGGCGCCAATCAGTAGTTTTATGTGATATCAGCCATCGTGGTGGCCAACTTGACCCCCATTGGAGCGTTTACAGCCTCCACGGTGGTAATATATGCCCCTTTGGAAGGTCGCGAATACTGTCTTTTGCCATGGTTGACAGTGTGGTGTGATGCAAAGCTCTGGCCAATCTTCCGATAGGCGGTGTTGGAGTCAGTCACGAGAGCCGATGAAGCATCAATCCACTGGTTCATAATCGGCCCGGGTGTCGCGTCTTGTGCATTTGGGATCACAGTCGGCTTTGCCTGCCCAGTGCGATCCTCCGCGATCAACACCATTGGCTGAGCAGTTAAGTTGATGGGCTTTCAGAAGGGTGTGATGCTATCTTTGCCCCAATTGCCTTACAAACACCGCTATGAGGTATTTCGGGACTTTGTGACGATAGCTGCGTGCAGTTTGCACAACAGCCTTCACAAAGATCCGGGTCGCGAAGAAGAATACCTGCGCATCATCCGCGACTACAAAAAGCCCGACCGTGCGCGCCTCACCCAATAAGCCGATCAAATCATGCGATATCTGGTTGCTTACCCATAGTGATTTGCAGCGAACCGCACGTATCAGAGCCTTTATGAATTTCGCCGAAAACGTCATGATGGAGGCGAAACCACAATTTCTGGGTCTTATCGGTGCGTGAGCGCGCCACTTAGTTGCATTTTATCTAGATGACATCGCAAAATTGTGCCGCTGTTGGTTCTTCGAAACGACCAACCCATGAAAATGGGGCGCTATCGCCGGTGCTGCCCATTGTGCTGGTCAGTTCGCTGAACGCAAGCAAAGTGGGGCCGCTTGCAAAACGCGCAAGATCGGCGCAACACAACATTACTTGGAAAATATCCATCAACACAACAAGGAGCGAGAGATGAACAGATGAGATTTCCTAGCAACCACAACAGCGATGGCCGCAGTGTGGGCAGGTACCAATGCCACAGCATCCAATGCGGCGATGCCATTCGAGAAATCTCGGATGACGATAATGGGACACCAGATGGCTTATGTCGACGAAGGCACCGGTCGCCCGGTGGTGTTCTTGCACGGCAACCCAACATCGTCCTACCTGTGGCGCAATATCATTCCCTTCGTCACGGACGGGCATCGCGCAATTGCCCCTGATCTGATCGGAATGGGCGACAGCAGCAAACCTGATTTAGACTATACCTACACCGATCAAGCGGCGCATTTGCACGGGCTGCTCGACGCGCTAGACCTTCGCGACGCGATTTTGGTCTTGCATGACTGGGGGTCTGCACTGGGGTTTGATTGGGCCGCAAAAAACCCGGACCGGGTTTCAGCCATCGCGTTCATGGAGGCCATGGTGCCACCGGTGATGCCGTTCCCGTCACTTGAGGCCATGGGTCCAAGTGCAGAGCTGTTCAAAAATCTTCGCTCTGTTGGCGTGGGCGAGCAGATGGTTTTGCAGGACAACTTCTTTATCGAAGTTATCTTGCGTGATTTGGGCGTCGCGATGCGGCTGAGCGACGACGTTATGGATCATTACCGTGCGCCCTTCCCCACGCCAGAAAGCCGTAAACCTGTGCTACAGTGGCCGCGTGAGGTCCCGATTGCGCAAGCGCCGAAGCCAGCGTTTGACGCCGTTACCGGTTACATCCCGTGGTTGGTATCCAGCGACATCCCGAAATTACTGCTGCATGTAGAGCCGGGCGGACTGATCCCGCCACAAGCCGTCGACTGGCTCAAGGCCAACATGACCAATCTCGACACCGTCTTCTTGGGGCCGGGATCGCATTACATCCAAGAAGACTACCCAGATCAGATCGGCGCTGCACTCGCCAGTTGGCTGACACGCGTTTAACACCAAAGGAGACCACGAATGGCCGAAGGAACCATCAAACAACTTATCAACGCCCCCGTTGAAAAGGTTTGGGACAGTTGGGACGGTTTCCCTAATTCTCTCTTAAGTTGGGCCACTATTGGTCCCAAAAACCTGGACGACGGACACCACAAAGATTTAACTCCAAGGACTCCACATAAGGCTGGAGGAGCCTTGAGGCTCATGTCATCCTCACGGAACCGCTCACATTTTTGTCAAAATTTAGGCAGTCTTCGTGAATCGCAAGTGATTAATTAATTTGAGATAGTAGGTGCAGAGATTTGAACAGACACCCAATCAACAAAAGAGATTGAAATTATGAATGCCCGTTTTCTGAATTCTGTAATCGCCACTTCAAAAACAACAGCTATAAAAATGCCTTGGACAGGTCGTAATACGATTAAATCGGGAATCCGGTCTGCAAACAAGATTTTTGATTTTAAGGCGCACAGCGTAAGATTGCCTCGGGTTGCCTGAATATTTTTACGAACCTGACTATTCTAATGGCAAAGCGCTTCGCATCATAGATTTACTGCTTTGGACTGCACGCGCGCCGCGTCTTAATTAGCAAGATTAGGCATTTAGGAAGAGCTGACCACAGACAGCGGAATTTGAACTAAAAACGTTGTGCCTTCTCCAGGGTGGGACATAACCTCAATTTCACCACCCATCAGATCAACCATACTTTTCACAATCGAAAGCCCGAGACCCACACCGCCGTATTGGCGTGTAATTGAAGGGTCGGCCTGCTGAAAGGCTTCGAAGACTCTACCTAGATCTGCGTCATTCATTCCGATACCACTGTCTTGAACCGTCAGCTCCAAAGGCCCGCCGTCAGGTTCTAAAATGATACGGACAAGAACGTGACCCGTCGATGTGAACTTGATCGCATTTGATACAAGATTCTGTAAAATCTGTATCAGTTTTAACTCGTCAGCCATCCTAAACTCATTCCCGTCACCCTGTGCACGTACTTCAAAGACTAGATTATTGGCCTTGGCTTGTTCTGCAAAAAGAGCATTTACCCGACCTGCAATATCCAATGGGCGCATTGGATCAAGCCTTAGACTAAGCTGTCCTGCCTCCATTTTTGCCATATCGAGCACGTTATTGAAAATGCCAAGCAACAGCTCTCCAGACGTCTGGATCGTAGTAACAATGCGTTTTTGCTCGGATGTGAGGGTGCTAAAAGACAGGATCTCGGCCATGCCGAGCACACCGTTAAGTGGGGTTCGAATTTCGTGGCTCATATTGGCCAGAAATTGGGATTTGGCATTGTTCGCAGCTTCGGCGCGTTGTGCCGCCTCTCTTAACGCTTTGGAGGCCAGTTCTTGTCCCGTAATGTCGTATGCACTGATGACGACACGTCCATGATCGTCAAGGGGGGCGGCCGTCACTGTTAAAATACGAATTTGTCCGTCCGACCGTGTGATTTCAATTTTCACCCCTTCAACAATATGTCCGTATTTTTTCACATATGTGCTTGGACGCATGCCTTGCGTCAGGTCCGGAGTGCGGACCCGCAGTTTCCAAATGCTTTCGCTGAAATTGGTGTTCAGAATGTCTTGGATGTCACATCCGAAAACTCTGGCAAAGACTGGATTTGCGTAACTGACCCTACTATTTTTGTCGATTACGCAAATGCCCGCTGCGTTGTGTTTCATGATCGTTTGCAGCCGCAAGCTTTCGGCCTGTAGATCGGTTGTCAAAGCCAAGACATCTGTGGTGTCTCGCAAGTACAAAATCCATCCCATGATAGGGTTGCCGCGATGCAGTGGACGTTCAAGCGGTACAAGGCGTATATCAAAATGTCGGTCCCCAAGTTGGATACTGCCAGGTGCCGGCGAGGCCGTAGCATTCAGATGCTTGTGTGCATAGCTCCAGATAGGGCCGCCGTTGGGAATTTTTTGTCCTTTCGCCGGAAGGCTGTCTTTAAACTGTACCTGTGCGGCTGTGTTGCTGCCTGCAATGCGTCCCTGTCGGTCGTATGCTAAAATAGCGTCGGATGTGTTCAAAAACGAGGCCTCGGTCGCAATGCTATCGAGTTCTAATGCTCGTGTCACAAAGATCAGCCATGTCACAAGTGCAAGAGAGAATGTGAACAGGAATGGGGTCGGATCAAAGTTGAAAATTGTAAAATCAAATAGCAGATACCCTATGTTCCCAACCACAGGAATTAGCGCGACCAACAGTAAAACCCGAAATATTGGACGATAGAGTTGGGCTGAAAAAATTGCGGCATATGTTGTGACGGCGACTGACCCCGACAACGCAAGATAAATCACGCTCGCAAAAACGAGTATCATGGGACCGTGATCATAGATGACGAACGGGACTGCTTGATCCGTAATCAGTCGCGTATCTTGTCCATAAAACAATAGGTGTTGGCTGTTTGTCAGGGATCCAACCATAATGGCGACCATGATCGCACCAATCAGCCCATATCTCTTGCTATTTTTGGCAGGAGCTCTGCCAAACGAATAGTCATACAGGAAAAACATCCAAGACAGAGGCACGGAACAAACCGAGATATATGCAAGTTTTGACCAAAAGACTTTGTTCTCTAATCCAACGCTGCTTAGTTCCATGATGGTCACAAACAGCCACCAAAGTGTGCTGACAATGGCGATCATAAAAAAAGTTTTGCCTGCAAAAATTGATCGACGTGCAATGACAACCAACACGATGGCAATCCCAAAGAGGTTTACCAGTGCGAAAGTGATAGCGGGATTTGCCAAATCTAGGAACAATGAGCCGCCCTTTTTCTGTGTGTCACCCAGAGGTTGTTTCTACACGTCTTGTAATATCCCGATAAACGGGATTTTATTTAATGCAAGATGTATGTGAGTTGTAGCGACCAGCCTAAGGTAACACAGACAGCCATATCCATGCAGTGATCACGCTGGCGGACGTTGCTGCAAGGATGGCAGTGGCAACGACGCGTCGCGCAACGCCATACATATTGGCAAATACATAGCCATTTATGCCCGGCGCCATAGCGGCTGTGACAACTGCACTTCGCAGGGGACTTGTTTCCAGCGCGAAAATATTTCCGAGGGTATATGTAATTGTCGGATGCAGGACCAAGGAGATCACGCAAATAAATGCAATGGTGCGCAGGTCGCCTTCGGGTCTGTAACGAAACAGGATGCCTCCCATCCCAAACAGAGCAACTGGAAGTGCCGAACGCGCCAGCATGTCGACGGCATCTGTTACTATTACCGGTAAGGTAACTGCGAGCAGATTGAACGCAAACCCCAGTGCAATCGCGACGATAAGCGCGTTGCTGAACATGGCCTTTGAAACTTTGGTCACAACATCCTTTGCGGGACCGCCACGCGCCCTTGCAATTTCCATTGCAGTGATGCCAACGCCATAACAAAATGGGGAATGCAGGGCGACAATCGCATAGTTTGGACCAAGAGCCGTTGTGCCATAGGCGCGCTCGGTCAAGGCAAGCCCTATCATGACAGAGTTTGCAAAAAGGCAGCAAAATCCTATAGCGATGCTGTCTTCCCAAGGGCGTTGAAAAAGGAAGCGCGCCCCCAAAAGTCCGATGGCGAAACCGGTCACAGATCCGGTATAGAAAGCCACAAGCAGCCATGGATCGAAAATCACGCCTAGGTCAAGCACTCGCAGTGCACTAAACAGCATGCAGGGTATGGCGACGCTTTGGGCAAAGCGCATCAGTGCATCAAAACCGTTTTCATTTATAATGTTACGCGAGGCGGCAAGATAGCCCGCACCAATGACCAAGAACACCGGACCGATAACATCAAAAAGCGCCTGCATCCCGCGCGGTCAGTATTTGGCATCCAGCACCATGCCATCATAGGCGGGCTGAATATGATCTGGAGTTTCGTCCATGACCACATCGTGATCCAGATCGATATGCATGTTGGTCAAAATTGCTCTGCGCGGCTTTGCTCTGGCGATCCATTCCAGCGATTTTTCCATATGGGCATGCGTCGGATGGGGGGTGCGTCGCAAACAATCCAATATCCAAATATCCAGATCTGTGACCGCGGCCCATGCGTCGTCCGTCATTTCCGAGACATCAGGCAAATAGGCCAGATCACCGATACGAAACCCCAAAGAGGGTGTCGAGCCGTGTTCAACCTCGAACGGTGTCAGAGTGATTGCACCGCCGGGGCCGTCTATTGTCACAGGACCGGATATGGCGTGCAAATCTAAAATGGGCGGATAGGGACTGCCTTCGGGTTGCACAAAAGCGTAGGAGAAACGTGACAGGAGAGACTCTGTGGTTGGGGTATCTGCCCAAACTTTAACCCTTTCGCGCATGTTAAAGACAACCATACGCAGGTCGTCCAACCCATTGGTGTGATCGGCATGACCATGCGTATAAACTACTCCATCCAGTCTGGAAGTCCCTGTTGTCAGCAGCTGTTCACGCATATCCGGAGAGCTGTCGATCAGCACGGTCGTGGTGCCGTCCGGCCCTTTGCGCTCGACAAGCATGGAACATCTGCGGCGTCGATTACGGGGGTTGTTAGGATCGCAATCGCCCCAATGTCCCCCTATCCGCGGGACACCGCCCGAACTGCCACACCCTAGAATTGTACAGCGGAGTTGGCTCATAATGGTGCCTCAAAAGCTGCAGCCTTCGTAAACAGCCTATCAAAGTTTGCTTCTGTCTGGGCTGCAAATGTTTCCAAGTCCATCTCCAAGGCTTTGGCTAAAATCTCTGCGGTCAAGGCAACATAAGCCGGCTCGTTGCGTTTGCCACGATGAGGTGGGGGTGCAAGATATGGGCTGTCTGTTTCTATCAGCAGCCGGTCTTTTGGCGCGCTTGCAAAGATACTGCGAAGTGCGTGTGATTTCGGAAAGGCAGCGATGCCCGATGCAGATAAATAAAACCCCAAATCCAAAGCTGTCTGTGCAAGCTCTGGCGATGACGAAAAGCAATGCATGACACATGTGTAAGGCCGGATACGGTAGGTTTCTGCCAGTATGCGGGCCATGTCGTCATCTGCGGACCTGGCATGAATGATCAGTGGTAGCCCGGTTTCCTGTGCAGCCTCGATATGAATGTATAAGGATTTGCGCTGAATCTCTGCGCTGTCGGCCGTGTAGTGATAATCCAGACCGGTTTCGCCAATGCCGACGAACTTCGGGTGTTGGGCAAGCGATATCAGTTCACCGACACAGGTCAAAGGTTCTTCGGCGGCGCTCATTGGATGCGTGCCCGCAGCGTAGAAGACCTGTGGGTGTTTTTCGGCAAGCGCGCGCACTTTCGGTTCATTTCGCAACCGCGTGCAAATTGTGACCATACGGCGCACGCCCACACGCGCCGCACGCGCGACAATATCAGGCAGGATGCCGTCGAAGTCGGGAAAATCAAGGTGGCAATGGCTGTCGGTAAATGCGGTCATGCTATTGGTATCATGGATGCTGCGTGCGTATGCAAGCATGGATATCACCACAACTTTATTTGCAGGAATAACGCCCACGATCTCCATTTAATTTCAGTTTGGCGATGTTTTGCAACTCCCAATCCAAATTCAAGAAAAGTGCACAAATTTTTGATGGAAAACTTTACTGAGGGTGTCCATTTTTGACTGAAAAGTGCATCAAGTCAGAGCCGTTGCTTAGTCTATTTAGCAACCGTTCCTGAATACTCTGCAAAAAAGTACACCGATCGCCAATAGGACACAAAACCTGGCCGAGTTTAAAGATATAGGTGCAGTGACAGAGGGCACAGGTTATCGGACGAAATAAATACAATATTTTTGGGGTACTATGATACCTAATTTATAAGTACATGATTTATATAGTTAAATTTGACGACTGCCTGCTTGACCGTGCAGGGCTTGCTTGTATAACACGCTCATCACTTGCAGATGCACACCCGTCGCTCTGTTTGACACAAGACATAGGTAGCCTTTTCCGATGAAAACTTTTTCTGCGACTCCGGCAGACATCGACAAAAAATGGATCGTGATCGACGCCGAAGGTGTCGTTCTGGGCCGTTTGGCATCGATAGTAGCCACGCGACTGCGTGGTAAGCACAAACCCTCGTTCACGCCGCACATGGATACAGGCGACAATGTGATTGTCGTTAATGCAGACAAGGTGCAACTGACGGGTAAAAAGCGCCAAGAACGCCACTATTGGCACACCGGCCATCCGGGCGGTATCAAGTCGCGCACCAAACAACAAATTCTGGAAGGGGCACACCCCGAGCGTGTGGTCACCCTTGCGGTCAAGCGCATGCTGCCAGGCAACCGTCTGTCACGTCAGCTTATGACAAACTTGCGCGTGTATGCTGGTGCAGAGCATCCGCATGAAGCGCAGACGCCCGAAGTACTGGACGTCAAGGCAATGAATCCCAAGAACACCCGGGTGGCGAACTAATGTCTGATCAAATCACTTCGTTGGAAGACCTCGGCGCAGTTGCCGGTATCGAAGCCGCCCCAGAGGTTGTGGCGGCCCCGCGCGAACCGGTACGTGATGAACTGGGTCGGTCCTATGCGACCGGTAAGCGTAAAGATGCGGTAGCACGTGTCTGGATCAAACCCGGTTCGGGCAAGGTCATCGTCAATGGCAAAGATCAGGACAAATATTTTGCGCGTCCTGTTTTGCAGCTTATCCTGCGTCAGCCTTTTCAAGTCGCTGGTGTCGAAGGCGAGTTCGATGTTATGGCAACTGTCAAAGGTGGCGGTCTGACCGGTCAGGCTGGTGCGGTCAAGCATGGCATTTCCAAGGCACTGCAACTGTATAATCCCGAATTGCGTGCAGCCCTGAAAGCTGCCGGTTTCCTGACTAGAGACAGCCGCGTGGTGGAACGTAAGAAGTTCGGTAAACGCAAGGCGCGTCGTAGCTTCCAGTTCTCCAAGCGCTAATATTCGCACCTACTTTAAGCGCAAATTACAGCACAAAATTAAGCACTTGCAGAAATGCAGGTGCTTTTTTTGCGAAAGCACGTTTGAAGCACGTTTAGTGTAAATGCTTGTTTTTACTAAAAGTGACTGTCAGCATTTGTACGTAGATTACACGTACAGGTTAAGGTGAACACTTATGAGCTCATATTTAGACAGAACAGAAGTAAGGGGGCGTGGCGACGAGCTGATACTTTACAAACGCGCTGGCTTAAATGTCGATATATGGTGGTAGAGAGCAAAAGTAGACGGACACAAAGGCTACATAAGACGCAGTACTAAAGAAACTGAGTTGGCATTTGCTGAACGTAAAGCACGTGACGTGTACATAAAGTGTGAACCGCCCCTTGTTTGCTGGAGACCCAGAAGTAAGGATACTGGGTTATGGAAAAGAACAAATCTGGAAACAGATATTCACCAGAGGTGCGTGAACGTGCTGTGCGGATGGCAATTGAGCATGAGGGCGAATTTGATAGCTAGTCTGCAGCGAGAAAGCCGATTGCGCCCAAGATTGGTTGTGGCCCTGATACGCTCAGGGAGGTGGTCGCAGCAATTCGGGCCATTCGTTAAGGTGGATCGCATGACGACAAAAGTGATCCAGAATGAAGAAGCGAAAGAACCATTCTCCCGAGTTCAAAGCCAAGGTTGCGCTTGAAGCGATCCGTTAGGTGATCACGCTGGCCGAATTATCCAAGAAGTATGGCGTGCATCCGACGCAGATCGGCACATGGAA